>JBGVOM010000188.1:0-60977 GCA_045126515.1 Lachnospiraceae bacterium | reverse complement strand
TATTATACTAACTGTTGAGGCAATCACTTAGAAGTCACAACAAAGACAACAACTTAATATAAGACTTGCGGGAATGCTGGAATTGGCAGACAGGCTAGACTAAGGATCTAGTGATGGCAACGTCGTGTGGGTTCAAGTCCCATCTCCCGCATAATGCATCTGCTACAGAATTAAGTAATTAATTTTGTGGCAGTTTTTTGCTATCTAAAAAAGAGAAATGTCAAAACTTGAAAATAGCAGAAAATAGAGTTATAATAAAAATATTATGGACATATAGAAAGGACGGAGAACATGGCTAAAATAGACATTATTTCCGGTTTCTTAGGAGCTGGAAAAACAACTTTAATTAAGAAATTGATTAAGGAATCTTTGGGAAACGAGAAACTTGTACTGATTGAAAATGAATTTGGAGAAATTGGAATTGATGGGGGATTTTTAAAAGAAGCCGGAGTACAGGTGACGGAAATGAATTCAGGATGCATCTGTTGCTCTTTAGTGGGTGATTTCGGTACTGCATTAAAAGAAGTGCTTACCACATACCAACCGGACAGGGTTATTATTGAACCTTCAGGTGTTGGAAAATTGTCAGATGTTATCAAAGCAGTGCAGGGCGTTAATGAAGAAGTTGATATTTATTTGAACAGCACAACAGCAGTGGTAGATGCCACAAAAGCTACTATGTATATGAAAAACTTTGGTGAATTTTTTAATAATCAGATTGAAAGTGCAAAGACTATTGTTTTAAGCCGTACACAGAATATGTCTATGGAAAAACTGGACAAGTGTGTTCAGGTAATAAAGGCACACAACGAAAATGCTGTGATTATTACAACACCTTGGGAAAATCTGGAGGGCGCACAGATTTTAAAGGCCATGGAGCAAGAACATTCTCTGTTAGATGAAATGATGAAAGAAGAGGATATCTGTCCGGAATGTGGTCACCATCACGAGCATGAACACCATCATCATGACCACGAATGTTGTGACCATGAGCATCATCACGACCATGACCACAAATGCTGCGGTCACGACCATGAGCATCATCATGACCACGACCACGAATGTTGTGACCATGAGCATCATCACGACCATGACCACGAATGTTGTGGTCACGACCATGAGCATCACCATCACCATCATGCAGATGATGTATTTACAAGCTGGGGAACAGAAACACCTCATAAATTTGAGGAAAACGGCTTAAACGCAATTCTGGAAAAACTTGCAAATGACAATGCATACGGAAGTATTCTTCGTGCCAAAGGAATTCTGCCTGCAGAAGATGGAACATGGCTTCACTTTGACTTGGTTCCTGGAGAATATGAGGTTAGAACAGGAGCGGCAGATTATACAGGCAGACTTTGTGTGATTGGCACAAATCTTGATACGGATAAGATTCAGGAATTATTTGGAATTTAAAACTCGAAAGGCTTGGTACAAATTATGTTAGAAATACCAGTATATGTTTTTATGGGCTTTTTAGAAAGTGGAAAATCTACTTTTATTAATGATACTTTACAGGATCAGGATCTTTTTAATGGAGAACCGGTGTTGCTGATTTCTTGTGAGCAGGGTGAAGTAGAGTATTCAGAGGATGGCTTGAAGCGTTGCAATATTTCTGTGGTGGAAGTGGAAGAAAAAGAACAATTGACCGCAGAATTTTATGCAGAATGTCAGAAAAAATATAAACCGAAGAAAGTTATTATTGAGTACAATGGAATGTGGACACCAGAAGCAATGTCATCAGAATTGATGCCAAAGCGATGGCAGTTGGTACAGGTAATCACTACGGTAGCAGCGCCGACCTTCGAATTGTATCTGAATAATATGCGTTCTTTAATGATGACACATTTTACAGATGCAGATATGGTAATTTTTAATCGTTGCAATAAAGATACCAAAAAGCCTGCACTAAGAAAGAGTATTAAAGCAGTCAACAGAAGGGCACAGATTTATTTTGAATCCGAGGATGGTATGCCGGACATAGAAATGGAGGAAGAAATGCCATTTGATATTAATGCACCGGTGATTGAGATAGAAGATGACGATTATGGACTTTGGTATCTGGATGCTGCGGACAACCCGCAAAAGTATGTAGGCAAAAAGATTCACTTTAAGGCAGTGGTATACAAATCTCCAAAACTTCCAAAGGGTTGTTTCGTTCCGGGAAGATTTGCCATGACGTGTTGTGCAGATGATATTGGATTTATTGGATTTGTCTGCAAATGTGACAGTAGCATGATTGCACCGTACAATGTGAGAGAATGGGTTTATGTGACAGCGGAGATTGGCTGTGAATACCAGAAAGATTACCAAGGGGATGGACCGGTATTATATGCAGAGAAAATTGAAAAGGCGGAACCGGCGGAAGAAGATCTTGTTTACTTCAATTAAGAAGATTAGGTATATTTTAGAGCAAAGAACAGATAATATTAGGGAGGTATTTGTATGGAAAGAAAATTCAAAGAAATGTCAGAAGAAAATATTGTTCTTATGATGGATGAAATCAAAAAGAAGAGTAAAGAAGGAAAAGGAGATCCAAGAGATGCGGGAATCCTTTTGGCATTAGAATTTGAACTGGACATTCGTAAAAATGAAGGTAAATTTGTAAATATAGAACAATTAGAAAAAATACAGGCGGCAGTGGCAAGGCTTTATGATGAGTTACAGGCAGTTGATATTATTACCATATCCAGCGATAAGGCAATTCCGTCTTTAGTAAGTCTTCGTGACAATTTAAAGATGATGGAGCAGTACGTGAATAAACATTTAAGTACAAGGCAGAAGGTGGATATTACAGATATTGTTGGTTAATAAAGCCTTGTAAAAGACTGTTTCGCCGAGTGAAACAGTCTTTTACGGTTATTGCTGATAAGAAAGGCAACGCTTTATGAAATATTTGATTCAGTTCGCCATTATTGGTGGAATTACATTATTGGGTGAAATTTTAAATTTACTATTACCATTTCCCGTACCGGCAAGTGTATATGGACTGGTACTCTTATTTCTTGTGTTGGTCAGTGGTTTGATAAAGTTAGAACAGGTGGAAGAAACAGCGGATTTTTTCGTAAATATTATGCCGGTTCTATTTATAGCCCCGGCGGTAAGTATGATGGATACATTGCTGGGACTTAAGGGAAGCATTTTTGCCATTCTGCTGATTACCATAGTAACTACAGTTCTGGTAATGGCAGTGACAGGACTTGTTTCTCAGATGATTATACGATACCGCAAAAAGAAAGGGGAAACGGAAAATGAATGAGTTTTTTGCAGATTCAGTATACTTTGGAATCGTAATCAGCTTGTTGTTTTACTGGCTGGCAATGATTATAAGCCAAAAAGTGAAATTTACCCTTTGCAATCCATTGCTGTTGAGTACTATTTTTATCATTGCTGTTTTGCTGGTGTTTCATATAGATTATGATACTTATAATTATGGGGCTCAGTATCTGACATATTTTTTGACTCCTGCTACAGTATGTCTGGCAGTGCCGTTGTACCGACAATTTGAAATTTTGAAAAAAAATGTAACCGCTATTTTGCTAAGCATTGGTGCCGGATGTATTTCAAATGCTGTAGCTGTAGGTGTGATGGGGATAGCTTTTAAACTGTCACCGGAATTGAAAGCTTCCTTAGTTCCAAAATCTTTGACCACAGCTATTGCTATTGGCGTAGGAGAGGAACTGGGAGGAATTACTTCGGTTACTGTTATCAGCGTAGTTATTACGGGACTTCTGGGAGCAACTATTGCAGGAAATTTGTTCCGTTTGTTAAAAATCGAGGAACCGGTAGCACAGGGGCTTGCCTGCGGGGCAGCTTCCCACGCCATTGGTACTTCAAAAGCTATGGAATTGGGAGAAATTCAAGGAGCAATGAGTTCTCTTGCCATTGTAGTTACTGGAATAATAACAGTGATTTTGGCACCTTTTGTTATGGAAATTATTAAATGATTGTCTTTTGCACTTTATTTTTTTAAAATTTGACCGAAAACTAATTATAGAAAAATAAAGGATTTTGCTTTTTTAAGGCGAATTATAAAAATGGGGGTGTTTTCTGTGACGATACGTGAAACGATGGAACAAAGAGAACTGGAATTTTTAAGTCCGTATGCTACTTTTAGCATAAAATCGGCAGGAAGAGATTTACCAGAGGAAGAATGTGACATTCGTACGGTATTTCAGCGAGATCGCGACAGGATTCTTCATTCGAAATCCTTTCGACGCATGAAACATAAGACGCAAGTCTTTCTCTCACCGGAAGGAGACCATTACAGAACAAGACTAACCCATACATTGGAAGTGGCACAGACAGCCAGAACCATTGCGAAAGCGTTACAACTGAATGAAGATTTAGTAGAAGCCATTGCACTGGGGCATGACTTGGGGCATACGCCTTTTGGGCATGCAGGAGAGCGAGCATTAAACGAAATCTGTCCGGAGGGATTCGCACATAATAAGCAGAGTATTCGGGTAGTGGAAATTTTGGAAAAAAAAGGACAGGGATTAAATCTTACCAAAGAGGTAAGGGACGGTATACGGAATCATCAGACTGCCTGTATGCCCCATACTTTGGAGGGAAAGATTGTTAGATTGTCTGATAAAATTGCATATATTAATCATGATATTGATGATGCCATAAGAGCAGGATTGTTGCAAGAGTCAGTTTTACCGAAAGAACATACTGATGTGCTGGGAAACAGCACACGGGAACGATTGAATACTATGATACATGATATCGTGATACATAGTGAAAATGAAAATGATATTATAATGTCGGAAAAAATTTATAAGGCAATGCAGGGACTCAGAAGCTTTATGTTTGAAACTGTATATTGCAATCCGGTGGCAAAAGATGAAGAGCGGAAGGCAAAAAATATGCTGAAAGCTATGTATGAATACTATGAAAAAAACTTTGAAGAATTACCGGAAGAATTTACCGGTTTAGTAGAACGAGGAGAAAAGAAGGAAAGGGTAATCTGTGATTATATTGCAGGTATGACAGATTCTTATGCCATAGCAAAGTTTACCCAGTTGTATATTCCGAAAGCATGGAAGGGATAGAGAATGTATTACAGCGATGAATTGATTGAAGATATCCGGATGAAAAATGACATTTTAGATGTGGTGTCCGGATATGTAAAATTACAAAAAAAAGGAAGCTCCTATTTTGGACTGTGTCCTTTTCATAATGAAAAATCGCCGTCTTTTTCGGTGTCGCCTTCTAAGCAGATGTATTATTGTTTTGGCTGCGGTGCAGGGGGGAATGTGTATACCTTTGTGATGCAGTATGAAAATTATGATTTTGTGGAAGCTGTGAAAATGCTGGCAGAGCGTGCAGGTGTGGAACTGCCGGAGGAAAGTAATGATGCAGAGAGTCGGCGTGCTTCTGACTTGAGAAAGACTTTGTTGGAAATTAATAAAAAAGCGGCATATTTTTATTTTTATAAGCTGAAACAGGAAGACGGAAGACTGGGGTATCAGTATTTATCGGGAAGGCAGTTATCGGATGATACTATAAAGAAATTCGGGTTGGGATATGCCGGAAAATACAGGGACGAGCTGTACCGTTATCTGAAAAAAGAAGGCTATGACGATAATGTACTACGGGAAACCGGGTTGATTACCTTTGATGAAGCAAGAGGGATTTACGACAAGTTTTTTAATCGAGTAATGTTCCCTATCATGGATGTAAATAGTAGAGTGATTGGTTTCGGCGGACGAGTCATGGGAGAAGGTGAACCGAAATATTTAAATTCTCCGGAAACGAAGGTGTTTGAAAAAAGCCGGAATCTATATGGACTTAATATTGCCAGAACCTCGAGAAAGCCATATATGATTATCTGTGAAGGCTATATGGATGTGATTTCTCTTCACCAGGCAGGATTTCAGAATGCGGTAGCTTCTCTGGGAACTGCATTTACTTCGGGACATGCCAGCCTATTGAAACGGTATACGGAAGAAGTAATGCTGTCTTACGACAGTGATGGTGCCGGTGTAAAAGCTGCTCTGCGTGCTATACCAATTTGTAAGGTAGCAGGACTTCGGGTGAAGGTAATAAATATGAAGCCTTATAAGGATCCCGATGAATTTATTAAAAATTTGGGAAGGGAAGCTTATGAGGAACGAATTCAAACAGCTCAGAATGCATTTTTCTTTGAAATAAGTGTTTTGGAAATGCAGTATGATTTAAAAGATCCGGAAAGTAAAACATTGTTTATCAATGAGCTGGCAAAGAAACTTTTGACTTTCGAAGAAAAGATTGAGCGGAATAATTATTTAGAGGCTGTGGCGGAAAAATATCATATTGGATTTGAAAATTTAGAAAACTTAGTCAATAAATTCGGATTGCAGATGGATCCGGTGGAACGTCATGAAGAACCGGAGCGTATAAAGAAAAAAGCAGATGCAGACAGTGCGGGAGAGCAATGGCAGAAGTTATTACTTACCTGGCTGATTGAAAAACCGAATATTTATCCTCAGATAAAGAAATATATTACCGTTGAAGATTTTGATGAGGGTGTATATAAAATTGTGGCACAGCATTTATTTGAGCAGATACAACAGAACAGATTGAATCCTGCACAGATTCTTAGCAGATTTGAAGAACAGGAGGAACAGGGAAAGGCGGCAGCGCTTTTTAATACGAAAGTTGAGGCATTAGAGGGAAGACTTGAGGAGGAAAAAGCGGTGAAAGATATTGTGTTGAAAGTAAAGCAACATAGCCTGGACCATATGAATAAGAACTCAGATTCTTCTGACATGACAGTATTGCAAAGAATTTTGGAAGGAAAAAGTATTTTACAGGAATTAGAGAAATTGCATATTTCTTTAGATTAAGGACAAAATAAAAACAGTTATGGAGGACAACACAAACATGGACGAGAACACAATGGAAAAGTTTAAAGAGAAATTAAAGGAGCTTTTGTCTGTTGCACAGAAAAAGAAAAATGTGCTGGAATACCAGGAAATAAGCGATTTCTTTCAAGATATGGAATTGACTGCAGAGCAGTTTGAGATGATTCTGGAAATGCTGGAGGCAAAAAATATTGATGTGCTTAGAATTACAGAAGGTGACGATGACGACGACGAAGTCATTTTAGATGAAGAAGATGAAGTAGATGTAGAGTCTATTGATTTGTCTGTTCCGGATGGAGTAAGCATTGAAGATCCGGTGCGTATGTATTTGAAGGAAATCGGTAAAGTACCTCTTCTTAGTGCAGAAGAAGAAATTGAACTGGCAAAACGTATGGAATTAGGAGACGAGGAAGCAAAGAAGCGTCTTGCGGAAGCTAATTTGCGTTTGGTGGTTAGTATTGCCAAACGTTATGTGGGACGTGGCATGCTGTTTCTTGATTTGATTCAGGAAGGAAACTTAGGGTTAATCAAAGCAGTAGAAAAATTTGATTACCGTAAAGGATACAAATTCAGCACTTATGCGACTTGGTGGATTCGTCAGGCTATTACCAGAGCTATTGCAGATCAGGCAAGAACTATTCGTATTCCGGTGCATATGGTAGAAACAATCAATAAGTTAATTCGTGTGTCACGTCAGCTTTTACAGGAATTAGGCAGGGAGCCATTACCGGAAGAAATTGCAGAGGAAATGAATATGCCTGTAGAACGTGTACGAGAAATCCTTAAGATTTCACAGGAACCGGTTTCTTTGGAAACACCAATCGGTGAAGAAGAAGACAGCCATTTAGGTGATTTCATTCAGGACGATAATGTACCAGTACCGGCAGACGCAGCAGCATTTACCTTATTGAAAGAACAATTAGTAGAAGTGTTAAGTACATTGACAGAGAGAGAACAAAAAGTACTGCGACTTCGTTTTGGTTTAGATGATGGAAGAGCAAGAACACTAGAAGAAGTAGGAAAGGAATTCAATGTTACCAGAGAGCGTATTCGTCAGATTGAAGCAAAGGCCTTAAGAAAGCTTCGCCATCCGAGCAGAAGTCGTAAGCTTAAGGATTATTTAGACTAGGAGAGATTCATGGAGTTATCAAAAAGACTTTCTGCCGTTGCGGCGTTGATAGGCAACTGTGATATGATGGCAGATATTGGAACTGACCATGGATATATTCCGATTTATCTAGTGGAGCAGAAAAAAGTACGTGGGGCAATTGCAATGGACATTGGGAAGGGACCATTGCAGCGGGCCAGAGAACATGTAAAGCTTCATCAACTGGACGAATACATAGAATTAAGGCTTTCTGATGGTGCTAAGGAATTAACCGAAGGGGAAGTGGAAGAAGTTGTCATTGCCGGAATGGGGGGCCGGCTGATGATGAAGATTATCGGGGAAAGTATAGAAATTTTTCGCACCCTGAAAGGATTTGTGATTCAGCCTCAGTCAGAATATGGATTTGTAAGACATTTTTTAGAAGACAACGGGTTTAGTATTTTACAAGAAGACATGATAGAGGAAGATGGAAAATATTACCCTATGATGCGAGTAGCTTCCGGAGTCATGAAGTTAGAAAAAGAATGTTATTATGAGTATGGGAAATATCTTTTGACGGAGAAAAATCCGGTACTGCAGGAATACTTAATAAAGGAATACAATAATTATACAAAAATAAAAGATACATTACAGCAGGGAATAACCCAAAAGCAGAAGCAACGTTTGGCAGAAGTAGAACAGATGATAGACTTAAATCAGGAAGCATTGGGGTATTTCAGGTAAGCAGCAAGGAGGCAACAAGGATGGAATGTAATGAAGTGATTTCAAGGCTGGAAACATTATCGCCTTGTTTTTATGCAGAAAGCTGGGATAATGTAGGATTGCTCATAGGAAACAGAAAGAAACAGGTGTCAAAAATATATGTAGCAGTAGATGCCACCGACGAAGTGGTGGATGAAGCAATTCTTATGGGGGCAGATATGATTGTTACCCATCATCCATTGATTTTTTCGGCTATGAAAAAGATTACTACAGATGATTTTATCGGAAGACGCATTGTGAAAATGATGGCAAATGAGATTTCTTACTATGCCATGCACACAAATTTTGATGTGACTCATATGGCGGATCTGGCGGCAGACAGGATTGGTTTAACAACCAGAAGTGTGCTGGAAGTGACTTATGAGGGTGAAACCGGAAAAGCCGGAATAGGGAAAGCAGGTTTGTTACCGGAGGAAATGACAGTAAGTCAGGTGGCAGAACTGGTAAAAGAACAGTTTGGCTTAGAACAGGTGAAAATCTTTGGAGAGCCACTGCGGAAGGTGCAGACGGCTGGGATTTCCCCGGGTTCAGGGAAAAGTGTTATTGATTATGCAGTAAAATCAGGGGTTGAGGTGTTGATTACCGGTGATATTGATCATCATGAAGGAATTGACGCCATGGCCAAGGGATTGACAATTATTGATGCCGGGCATTATGGGTTAGAGCATATTTTTGTTCCATATGTGGTAAAATATTTAGAAGGGGAATGCAACGGAGTTGAGATTTATCATGCTGTAAATAAGAATCCATTTTGGTATATGTAGAGGCAAAGGGGGTATTTTTATGAAATCCACAATAAAGGTAACGGTAGGGGAAAAGGTAAAAGAATATAGTCGTGGTACATCGTATAGAGAAATAGCGGCAGATTTCCAAAAAGATTATAAAGAGGATATCGCTCTGGTTATGGTAGGCCATAATTTACAGGAGTTAAACAAACTGGCGGCAGAGGATTGTACGCTCACTTTTGTAACTACTGCAGATGATGCCGGCCATAAGGCCTATAAGAGAAGTGCTACACTGCTGATGTTAAAGGCCATGTATGATGTGGCGGAGATGACAGAAGCGGGAGAAATCGAAAAAATTATGGTAGACTTTTCTGTAGACAAAGGATTGTATTGTACAATGAAAGGAACCGTACAGCTTACACAGGAATTTTTAGATAAAGTAGCGGTTCGTATGAGAAAGCTGTCGGAAGAAAAAATTCCTATTAACAAGAAAAACATTCCTACAAGGGAAGCAGTAGCTTTATTTAAGAAATATGGCATGAAGGATAAAGAAAGATTATTCCGTTATCGTCGTGTATCCAGTGTAAATATCTACAGTATGAGCAGTTTTGAAGATTATTTTTATGGATATATGTTGCCGGATGCCGGTTATGTGAAATATTTTGAGCTGATACAGTTTGATGAAGGCTTTGTGTTGCAACTTCCAACCAGTGAAGATATGAGAACTGTGCCGGAATTTAAACCACGTAAAAAGCTTTTTGGTGTATTAAAAGAGGCTGAAAAGTGGGGCGAAATGTTGGATGTAAGCACCGTTGGCGCTTTGAATGACAAAATTGTAGAAGGAAATATGGCACAGTTAATGTTGGTGCAGGAGGCTTTGCAGGAAAAGAAGATTGCTGAAATTGCAGAGGAAATCTGTAAGTGTTCCGATAAGAAATTTGTTATGATTGCCGGACCTTCCTCCTCGGGAAAAACTACTTTTTCCCATAGATTGTCTATTCAGCTTCTGGCACATGGAATGAAACCACATCCGTTGGCATTGGATAATTATTTTAAGGATAGAGAATTTACCCCAAAGGATGAGTTTGGAAATTATGATTTTGAATGCCTGGAGGCAATTGATGTAGAGCAGTTTAATAAGGATATGAATGCACTGCTTGCAGGAGAACGTGTGGAAATTCCTTCTTTTAATTTTAAGTCAGGAAAAAGAGAGTATAAAGGCGATTACATGGAACTTGGAGAAGAAGACATTCTTGTAATCGAGGGTATTCATGGATTAAATGACAAATTATCCTATTCTCTGCCGAGGGAAAGCAAATATAAGATTTATATTAGTGCACTGACACAGTTAAACGTAGATGAGCACAACAGAATTCCTACTACAGATGGACGACTTATACGAAGGATGGTAAGAGACGCCAGAACGAGAGGTTCTGATGCAAAAACAACGATTGGTATGTGGTACTCTGTAAGACGTGGCGAAGAGAAAAATATTTTCCCATATCAGGAAGAAGCTGATGCCATGTTTAATTCGGCATTAATTTATGAGTTATCTGTATTAAAACAGTATGCAGAGCCACTCTTATTCAGCATCAAACCCGAAGATAAAGAATATCCGGAAGCAAAGCGTCTTTTGAAGTTTTTGGATTATTTTCTGGGTATCAGCAGTGAGGCAGTTCCAAACAATTCCATTATTCGGGAATTTATTGGTGGAAGCTGCTTTAAAGTGTAGATATGTAACGATTCAGGTTTTTCGGGTTGACAGTAATTTGTTTTTCCGTTATGATAATTTGGTAAGTAAGATAAATCATCGCAGCTGCAAGTGTCGAAAGACCGCAGGTGAGGAAAGTCCGGGCTTCGCAGGGCAGGGTGCCAGATAACGTCTGGTGGAGGTGACTCCAAGGCTAGTGCAACAGAAATGTACCGCCATATTGTAATTACAGTATGGTAAGGGTGGAAGGGCAGTGTAAGGGACTACCGCCTGTGTGGTAACACGTAGGGCATATGTAAACCCCACTCGAAGCAAAACCGAATTTGGACATACGGCGGCCCGTCGGTCCTAGGTTGGTTGCTGGAGGCTGTTGGTGACGACAGTCCTAGATAGATGATGATTCACGACATAACCCGGCTTATCGTCTTGCTTACTATATTTTGTGTATAAAATCCCAGTGAAATTATGCTTATGTGCGATTTTACTGGGATTTTAGTGTTTAAAGTTGTGGTACTTGACCGGTTTCTTTTTTTGTTTTATAATCCTAGTAAACACATAGGAAAATAGTGATATGGATTGTGCCAAATGGAAATAGAAAAAAAGAATGGAGAAGTAGAAGTTATGTTAAATCAATTTTCTCGTTCCGAATTATTGCTTGGGAAAACAGCAATGGAGGAATTAGAACAGGCAAGAGTTGCGGTATTTGGAATTGGCGGAGTTGGGGGATATGTGGTAGAAGCACTGGCAAGAAGCGGCATAGGTGCGTTTGATTTGATTGATGATGACAAAATTTGTCTTACAAATATCAATCGACAGATTATTGCCACTAGAAGTACTGTAGGAAAATATAAGGCAGACGTGATGAAAGAACGTATTTTAGAAATCAATCCCCAGGCAAAGGTATATGTACATAAATGCTTTTATCTGCCGGAAACAGCCGGTGAATTTGATTTTCAAGAATATTCTTACGTGGTTGATGCAGTAGATACAGTGACTGCAAAGATTGATATTATTATGAAAGCACAGGAAGCAGGAGTTCCTATTATCAGTTGCATGGGGGCTGGAAATAAAAAAGATCCATCTAAGTTTAAGGTAGCTGATATTTACCAGACTACTATGTGTCCGTTAGCAAAAGTAATGCGCAGGGAATTGCGAAAACGCAATGTAAAAAAATTGAAAGTAGTGTATTCTACTGAAAAACCAACCAGACCATTTGAGGATATGTCTATCAGTTGCAGGACAAACTGTATCTGTCCTCCAAATACAAAACATAAATGTACGGAACGCAGGGATATACCGGGGAGTCTTGCATTTGTGCCTTCTGTAGCCGGATTAATGATGGCAGCAGAAATTGTGAAAGATATTACAGAAAGTGAAAATAAACAGAAAGAGAGTGAGAATTATGTCACTGAAAAAAATCGCTCAGAAGGTAGGAGTGTCTACGGCTACTGTATCGAGAGTGTTAAATAACCCAAATTACAAATGTTCCTCTCCGCAGGTGAGGGATAAAATCTGGAAACTTGCCATAGAGATGAATTATGTTCCAAATGAAGCAGCACGTAATCTGAAAAAGGGCATTACACCGGAAAAAGAAAAAACATACTATATACATGTATTAATGACCCGTATTGATGTGTCGAAGTCAGATCCTTTTTTTACAGAGCTTTTGCGAGTGATAGAAAGTGAAATACACAAGCAGTCATGTATTTTATCTAAGGTCATGTATATGTCGGTGTTTTCTAATGATAGAAAATGCAGGACAGAAAATCTGGATCAAATTATAGAAGATATGCATGATGAACCGGATGAAAAATGTGATGGTTTGATTATTGTTGGAAAATGCAATAAAATTGCATTAAAAAAATTAAAGACCAAATATAAGAGTGTGGTTTCTATCAACAGAAATTCCACCAATAATGAAGTGGATGAGGTATTGTGTGACGGATATAAGGTGGCATCAACTGCAGTGGAATATTTGATTGAACTTGGGCATAAGAGTATTGGTTATGTGGGAGAATGTCATAATGAAGCAAGATATAAGGGGTTTATTGACACTCTGCAAAGGCATGGAATCGAATGTGATGGAAATTATGTAATAGAAACAAAGCAGACAGAAGCAGAAGGTTATGAAGTGATGAAACAAATGTTGCAGTCGGGAGATTACCCCACCGCTATTTATTGTGCCAATGATATTACTGCAATTGGAATGTTAAAATGTTTAGGTAAGTTTAAAAATCTTTACTACATACCGTCTGTTATTTCCAGTGATGATATTGAGGAAGCTCAGTATACAAAGCCTATGCTTACCACGGTCAGGCTTCCAAGGGAAGAAATGGGGAAGTTTGCCATATATTTACTGATTGACCGCATGAGTGGTGGTCACAAAAGCGTTGTACGCACAGAATTGGAAGGAAAACTGGTGGTGCGAAGCAGCTGTATGCCGGCAGATGAAAGCGGATGGTGTGAGTATTACATTTAAAATAAGTCTTGACAGTTGGCAGGACGCAAATAGCCGATACAATTTTTCGCAGAAAGGCAGAGAATTGTATCGGCTATTTGCTGTTCTTGAGAAACAGCAAATCTGAATAAGACTATTTCATTTGCTACTCACTGTACAGTGCAAACTCCAAAATGAAATGGAACTGTGTGAAACCCCTTATATTTAAAGGAAAAAGTAAGATGTAAACGATTTCACAAATAAGAAGTTTTTGACTAAAAACTATGGAAAATCTTAGCGTTTTTTATAGTTTTTTTGCTTGAATTGAAAAAACGTGTAAACGATTTCAAATATTCATATAGATTAGATAGGAAAACTAGGATATAATTTGCGTTGTAAGGAAGAAAAGGAAATAAAAACCAGATTCCTTAAATACACAATAAGGAGAGAAAAAGTATGAAAGAGCAGACAACCAGTTATTGGAAAAGACGGACGCAATGCAGATGCATTTCAACAGAGGAGAGAAAAAATTGTTGCTTCACATCTTTATAGAATAAGGTAATAGATAATAACAGAATAGAAAAGATAAACAGATAAGAAAATTAATTTGAATTATGAAATAAGAGAGGAAGATAAATTATGAGTAGATTATTTACATCAGAATCAGTAACAGAAGGACATCCAGATAAAATTGCGGATCAGGTATCCGATGCGATTTTAGACGCTTTAATTGCACAGGACCCACATGCAAGAGTTGCGGCAGAAACCACAGTTGCAACAGGGCTGGCATTAGTAGTTGGAGAAATATCTACAAGCGCTTATGTAGATATCGCAAAAATTGCAAGAGATACCATTCGGGAAATCGGTTATGACGGTAGTGCCGGCGGCTTTGATGCAGACTCCATTGCAGTGCTCACATCTTTGGATGAGCAGTCACCGGATATTGCGCTTGGTGTTGACAAGGCATACGAATCAAAACAGGAAGGTGCTACAGAAGATTTCGGAACAGGTGCAGGTGACCAGGGAATTATCTTTGGATATGCAACAGACGAAACACCGGAATACTTACCACCTGCTATTTCCTTTGCACATCGACTTACAAGACAGTTAGCAAAGGTGAGAAAGGATGGAACACTTCCTTATTTAAGACCGGATGGAAAGTCACAGGTAACGGTAGAATTTGATGATAACAATAATGTAAAGAGAGTACATACTATCGTTATTTCTACCCAGCATGCAGAGGAAATAACTTTAGAGCAGATTCGCAAGGACATTATTAAATATGTAATCGAACCAGTGATTCCGGCAGAGCTTTTGGATAAAGATACTATTTATTATGTTAATCCGACAGGACGTTTCGTAATTGGAGGACCGCAGGGAGATGCGGGATTAACAGGAAGAAAGATTATTGTAGATACCTACGGTGGAACAGGACGTCATGGCGGTGGAGCATTCTCAGGAAAAGATCCGACAAAGGTAGACCGTTCCGCAGCTTACGCAGCAAGATGGGTGGCAAAGAACTTAGTAGCAGCAGGGCTTGCAAAGAAAGCAGAAGTAGAACTTGCGTATGCCATCGGTGTAGCAAAACCAGTATCTATTGCAGTAGACACTTTTGGAACAGGAACCGTTCCGGAAGAAAAGATTGTGGAAGTAATTGAAAAGGTATTTGATTTAAGACCGGCAGCAATCATTGATGCCTTGGATTTAAGAAGACCAATTTATAAGCAGACAGCAGCGTATGGACATTTTGGAAGAACAGATATTGATTTACCTTGGGAACAGTTGAATAAGGTGGAAGAAATTAAGAAGAATCTTTAAAGAGAGGAGAGGTCTTGAAGTATGGCACGGGATAAAGAGTGGAGAAAAAAAGAATTAAGCTTAGAAGAAGTTTTGGAAAAATATCCGGATGTTCCACCAATTTGGGCGTTGAAGGTAGATGTACAGCGCAGAGGTGTAATTTATACACAGGCAGCAAAGGAACGGATTGATCCGGAAATACATCAAGTAAATGTAGGAACGATTGCGGGATTTCGTACAACACAGGATTACGCTCCTGAGAGTCTGATTCTTAGGGACGGTTCTTACCTAATCACTAACTTTGATTTTGATCCTGAAAAGGCACAGAGAGATCCTTATATAGTAGATGTGGTGGATGATAAAATTGTTATCACAGATCAGGGAAAAGTATTAGAAGAAGTCAGCTATTGGGAAAAACCTGATTTTTATGATAAAAAGGCATCCAATGGAGAACCAATGAGCCGTTATGCAACTGCAAGACCTCAGAGAATAGATGTATACATGTGCCAATGGTGCCATTTTTGGGATGCACCAAAGGAAGGATGTAAATATTGTCCGATGGCTCCCAATTATATAAAACGTGGTGAGACGGAAGAAAGATATCCAGTAAAATATATAGCAGAAACAGTCAGGGAAGCATTCAAACAGAAGGGAAGATTTTCCAGTATCATGATGACTGGGGGTTCTGTTCTTTCCGGCAAAGAATTATTAGATGATGAGTTAGATGGTTACATTGAAATACTTCAAGCAATTGGAGAAAATTTTAGTGCAAAACGAATTCCAAGTCAGTTAATTTCTTCAGCGTTCAATGAAAGACAGTTAGAACGTTTATATAATGAAACAAAATTAATGACTTACACCACAGACATTGAAGTGTTGAACAAGGAAAAATTTGAGTGGATATGCCCTGGTAAAGCAAAACACATTGGTTATGAAGAGTGGAAACGTCGCTTGTATGCGGCAGTGGATGTGTTTGGAAAAGGTAATGTTTCTTCAGGAGTAGTATTAGGAACAGAACTTGCAAAGCCGAACGGATTCGAAACGGAAGAAGAAGCGTATAAGAATGTGATAGAAGAAGCAGAAGAAATTATATCTCACGGAATTGCTCTTGCAGCAAACGTGTGGAGAACTTCTCCAGGTGCTATTTTCCAAAATCAGGATACTCCATCTCTGGAATATTTTATTAAAACTTACCGGCAGTTCGATATTTTATCCCATAAATATGGCGTGAATCCATATACAGATGATTATAGAAGATGTGGTGCACATCCAGGCATGGATTTGTTAAGAGTTTAGGAGGCAGAGTATGGCAGCTATAATAAGTGAAAAATTAAAAGAATATATCAATGCAAAAGACACATTAAAAGTGGTGGCATCCATTGATAAAAACGGGGTTCCGCACATAGTGTTCAAGGGAAGTCTTCATGTGAATGAAGATGGGAATATAGAGTTTTACGAAATACTGGAAAGCTCAAGAAATAACCAAAATTTTGTACATAGTATTTGGTTTGACAAAAAAGTTGCAGTCAACATTCTCACAAGTGATCGAAAGAGTTACGAGATTGTGGGAAAACCATTAAAAAGTGTTACTGCAGGCAAGGTCTTTGAAAAAGTGTATGTTTCTTTACGGGAACAGCGTGGAGATGTAGACTTAGCTGCAATCTGGACAATTGAACCAGAAGTGGTAAAAGAAGAAACTTTCGTTGTTCGTGTACAGGAAGACGAGGAAAAATATCCATTATTAAAACATTTAGACCGTCTGTATGAAGGTGAATAATCAAAAGAGGAGAGATGATTTATGAAAAATATAGGAAAAAGAATATTGGCATTAACAGTAGTATTTACATTGTCTTTCGGAGTGCTTGCGGGATGCGGAAGTACTTCGAAGGAAGAAAATACTCAGACTACTGGCGAAACAAAATCAGAAGAAACGGTAATCAGAGTTGCACATTTTCCATTCTCTATATGGAACGACCAGTTTATTATAGCTTATCAGAAAGGTTTTTTTGATGAAGTGTTTGCAGAAGATAATGTGAAGGTGGAAGTAGTAGAATTTGAAAATGGTCCGGCGGCAAATGAAGCATTTATAGCAGGGGATATTGATTTCGTAAATGGAATCGGTGACCAGCCAATTATTATTGGAATTGGTAACGGAGTGGAAACTACTATTGTTTCAGGTGCAGCAAAGCAGGGAGCAAATATTGGAATTATTTCGCCGAAAGATGCGGGAATCTCTAGTGCAGAAGATTTAAAAGGAAAGAAAATAGGTGTATTTGTAGGGACTTACGTACATAAATCCTTAATTGGAATTTTAAATGATGCAGGAATCGATGAGAAGGATGTTAACATTGTAAATATTACGTCTACAAGTGATGCAGATGCAGCTTTTGAAAGTGGTGATATTGATGCATATCTTGCAATGAGTGCATACTATATTCATACAAAAATAGAAGATGAAGGATTTATAAAAGTAGCAGATTGCTCGAATCACCCGGCATATTCTTATGATGTTGCTTCTGATAAGTTTATCGAAGAACATCCTGAATTATTAGAAAAGTTTGTGGAGGCCTTATATAAGGCAGAACAATGGATTGACGAAAATGAAGAAGAAGCGTATGAATTAATTGCCGACTTTGCAGGTATTGATGTAGAACGTGCAAGATACACAAATCAGGATGCTGACAGAACTATTGTGTGGGATGAGGATTATGAGAAAAATCTGAAGGAAACTTATGATTTCTTAGAAAGTCATGATATGATTACAAATGAATTGACAGAGGAAGATATCAAGAATCATATTGATACAAGTTTTCTGGATAAAGCAGTAGCGAAATAAAACATCAATAAAAAAACAGAAAGAAAATTTCTGTGAAAAGAAAAGAGTGAGAACATTGAGCATTAATGATAAAACAAAATGGCGTGAAAAAGAATTGACCTATGAACAGGTTTTAGAGAAATATCCGGATATTCCACCGATTGTTGCATTGAAAATCGATGTGAGCAGGCGCGGCATTGCATATACAGATAAAGCTTTCGCAAAGGTGGATCCAAATAAGCATCATGTAGAGCCTTATGACTATTTGATTGGGCACGGAAAACAGATTTCTCCAATTGGATTGTTCTTGCGGGATGGCTCTGTGATTTGCCAGGGACATACGCAGGTATACGATTGGACTTATCGTGATCCATACATATTAGATGTAGTAGACGATAAACTTGTGATTGTTGATAATGATAAGGTTTATGAGGAGGCTTGGTTCTGGGAAAAACCAGATTTTTATGATAAAACTACAAGCAATGGAACACCAATGCGTCTGGTGGCATCTGCAAGACCTCAACGAATCACAATAGCACCGGCTACGAAATGCCACTTTTGGGACAATCCAAAGGAAGGCTGCAAGTACTGTGCATTATTTTCTGCTCATCGCGGAGCCGATGATGAAGGTGATATTCGAAATGAAACGTGGTTTCAGGATGTGGAAGAAACAGTACGGGAAGCGATTAAGCAAAAAGGGCGTTATGCTTCTTACCACATGACAGCTGGTTCCACTTTAAGTGGAGCAGAAATATTTGATGATGAAGTAGATTTATATATTAAGACACTTCATGCAGCAGAGAAAGCATTTAAGACTGATAAATTTCCTGTTAAGTTGGTTGCAAGTGCATTTTCGAAAAAGCAACTTCAAAAAATATATGAAGAAACAGCTATTACTACTTACACTACAGATTTAGAGGTATTAAACAAAGAATTGTTCGGCTGGGTATGCCCGGGAAAGGCAAGACTGGTAGGATACGACGAATGGAAACAGCGTTTGTATGATGCAGTAGACATATTTGGACGTGGAAATGTAGATTGTGGTATTGTAGGAGGCGTAGAAACTGCACAGCCAAATGGATTTTCAGATGAGCAGGAAGCATTAAAGGCAGTACTCGCAGAAGCAGAAGAAATTGCTGCTCACGGAGTAAGTTTTGCAGAATGTGTATGGAATACATTGCCGGGTGCTATATTTATGAGACAGAAAACACCATCGTTAGAGTATTATGTACAGTTGGCATTAGGTCTTGCGGAAGTAAGAAGAAAGAATGGTCTTAATATTTATACAGACGATTATCGTCGTTGCGGAAATCATCCGAATACGGATCTGGCAAGAATCGATTAAAATTTGGGATATCAGCTGCTTTGCAAATGTGTAAAGTAGCTGATACTCTATCAAAAGAAATAGGAGGAAATCATTATGGCAGTAGAGATTAGCAGGGAGTTAAAAGAGGCCATTGCAGATAAAGAAAGTATTAAAGTGTTAGCCACAATTGACCGTCATGGTGTTCCACATGTGGTAGCCAAAGGAAGCATTACGGTAACAGAAGAAGGACAGATTCGTTATTGGGAACTTTTAGAAGGTTCTCAGACCCATAAAAATGTAACGTATGCACTTTGGTTTGATAGAAAAGTTGCAATCAATGTGATTACAAAAGAAAGAAAAAGCTATCAAATTAAGGGGATACCGAAAAAATGTCTGATAGCTGGGCACGAGTATGAAGAAGCATACATTGCGGCACAGGAACGAAACAAGGATAATGATTTGGCAGCTGTTTATTATATTGAACCTACAGAGATTATAGAGGAGAGCTATCCGGTTCGACTGAAAGAGGAAAATGAAAAGCATCCACTCTATATTCACATTGACAGGCTTGCGAAAGAGGCATAGATGATAAAGGACGTGTGTATATGAAAGAAAACAGTAATATAAAGAAACAGGTAAATAATATATTTTTAAAAGTAGTTGCTCCTGTATTGTTAGTGCTTATCTGGTATTTAGGCAGTGTAACAGGAATTATAAACAAACATATCCTTCCCTCTCCAGTTAAGGTGGTAGCGACACTGATAAAACTCATTGGGAATGGTGAATTGGCAGAAGATTTGTTAGTAAGCGGTGGCAGGGTAATTAAGGGATTTGCCTTGGGAGCTACAATAGGCATTGTGTTAGGTGTACTAATGGGATTGTCAAAAAAACTGAATAAAATACTCAGCTCTTTGGTTAGTATTTTTCGTCCCATACCAATGATTGCATGGATTCCATTATTGATTCTCTGGCTGGGAATTGGAGAAGATTCAAAGGTTGCAGTTATTGTTATCGGAACTTTATGGCCGGTTTTGTTAAATACAATTAGTGGTATTTTATCAGCGGACAAAAAATTGTTAGAAGTAGCACGTGTATTAGAAAAAAGTAAGAAAGAAATTCTTTTTAATGTGATTCTGCCATCTGCATGGCCTTCTATTTTTACAGGAATTCGCTTAGGCGTCAGCACAGCATGGACCTGTGTTGTAGCGGCAGAAATGGTGGCAGCATCTTCCGGAATTGGTTATATGATTACTTATGCAAGAGAGTTATCCCAGCCGGATGTTGTGTTGGCAGGTGTCTTTACCATTGGAATTGTGGGATTATTAATTGATTTTATCATTGTAAAGATTCAAAAGAGATTATTACGCTGGAATTATATTCAGCAGGGAAAGTAGGTGAGTAAAATGGCGGAACAATTACAAGATAATGAATTACATATTCGGAATGTATCAAAAATATATCCTTTAGAAAAAGAAAATCTTCAGGTATTGGAAGATATTAATTTAGATATTAAGCCGGGAGAATTTGTCAGCATTGTTGGCTCTAGTGGCTGTGGAAAAAGTACGTTATTAAAACTCATCATCGGATTGGAAAAGGCGAGTTCAGGTGAAATCGATGTAGGAACGAGAAAAGTAGAGAAACCGATTGCTGATGTTGGAATGGTATTTCAGGAGGCAAGATTATATCCATGGCTGACTATAGAGAAAAATATCCGATTTGGAATTCCGAAAGATGTACCGAAAAGTGAACATGATAAGAAAATTCAAGAACATATAGACTTGGTAGGATTAACCGGATTTGAAAATGCCTACCCTGCACAGCTATCAGGTGGTATGCAGCAACGTGCCAGTATTGCAAGAGCTTTGATAGGAAATCCGAAGGTGTTATTATTAGATGAACCTTTTGGAGCACTGGATGCATTTACCCGCATTAATATGCAGAATGAAGTACTTCGTATCTGGGAACATGAAAAGAGAACCATGGTGTTGGTTACTCACGATATCGATGAAGCAATTTTCTTAAGCGACCGAATTGTTATTTTATCAGAGCGACCAGGAAAAATAAAAGAGATTATACCAGTAAAACTTTCAAGACCAAGGGATCGAAGTAATAATCTGTTTCTGGAAATTCGAAAAAAGATATTAACCAGCTTTTTAGGTAATTCAGAGCTTAATATAGAATACTATATTTAAAAGTATGGGAATAAAATGAAAGGTTTGCAGAAAATATTGTGTAACTGTTCAGAACCATATAGTTATTACTGTAGCTAGACATAATGGTTCCGAACAGTTATTGTATTATTATTTGACAATATGTGGAGGAATATATGTGGAAAGAGAAGACAATCGATTTGATACCCAGCCTATTGGGCAGTTAATGTTGAAGTTATCGCTGCCAAGCATTGCAGCACAAATGATTAATTTGTTGTACAATGTGGTAGATCGTGTATTTTTAGGAAGAATTCCGGGAGAAGGGGCGATGATTTTGGCGGGTCTTGGGATTACAGTTCCATTAATTAATCTGATAAATGCTTTCGCGGTTCTTATAGGCAGTGGTGGTGGTCCTTTGTTGGCAATCGCAACCGGAAAAAGGAATCATAAAGAAGCAGAAAAGATTATGGGAAATTGTACGATACTGTTATTTTTGTTATCCATAGTACTTACTATAGTTTTTGGAATATTTGGAAGTCAGTTGCTCACTTTTTTAGGCGCAGATGAAACCACACTTCCATATGCAGCGGCATATTTGAAAATTTATGTACTGGGAACTGTGTTTGTTATGTTTTCACTTGGATTAACCCCTTTTTTAATTGCACAGGGATTTCATAAGATTAGTATGCGTAATACCTTTATTGGTGCAGGTTTGAATATTATTCTGGACCCTATTTTAATATATGGGTTTCATATGGGAATTGCAGGAGCTGCGATTGCTACCGTGATTAGTCAGGGGGTATCAGCGATACTTGTTGTAGTTTTTTTGATGGGAAAGCAGACTACAATTAGGATTCATCTGACAGCATTAAAGGCAAATATTATCGGGAGAGTGAGCAGTCTTGGATTTGCTTCCTTTTTTATGACATCTACCGAGAGTCTTGTACAGGCAGTGTTTTTCCAACAGCTATTAAAATACGGAAACAGTAACCATGTAGCAGCACTTTCCATTATGTTTAGTATAAATCAAATGATTTTTTTGCCAATTCAAGGGATAGGACAGGGGGCACAGCCCATCATCAGTTACAATTATGGCGCCGGGAATGTGAATCGGTTAAAAGATGCTATTAGAAAAATGATTGTCAGCAATGGGATGATTTCCTTTTTGGGTATTTGTATTGTACAATTATTTCCGAGCCTGTTTCTGGGAATTTTTACGAAAGACAGCAATGTATTAGAGATAGGAATTGCAGGAGTAAGACTCTATTTTTGGGGCAGACTATTCAGTGGTGTACAGTTAGGCATTCAAGAAACTTTTCGGGCGGTGGGATATGGAAAAACAGCTATATTTAATGCCACAATGAGAAAATTAGTATATTTAATTCCACTAACGTATTTATTGCCAAATCTATGCAAACTGGGAAGTAGGGGGGTGTTTTTGGCAGAGTCCATAGCAGATCTATTGGCAGTTATTACTGCCGTGATTGTGTTCCTGATTTTTAAAAATCAGATTTACGAAAAAACAAGAAAGAATCAATCCGAAAGAATTCAAAAAAATACATAGAAAAGAGAGAAAAAACAAAATGAAGAAATTAGAAGAATATGTAAGAAATATACCTGATTTTCCAAAGAAAGGAATTATTTTCAGGGATATTACTTCCGTATTGCAGGATGCAGAAGGACTGCATCTTGCCATCGAAGGTTTATTAAAGCAGGTAGAAGGAATCGATTTTGATGTTGTTGTAGCCCCGGAATCCAGAGGGTTTATCTTTGGAATGCCCGTTGCCTATGAACTGCACAAATCCTTTATTCCGGTAAGAAAAAAAGGAAAATTGCCATGTGAAACCATAGCACAGGAATATGATTTAGAATATGGAACGGCTGTACTGGAAATTCATAAAGATGCAATCAAACCGGGACAGAGGGTTGTAATTTTAGACGATTTGCTGGCTACAGGAGGAACTACTGAGGCAATTATTAAATTGGTGGAAGCACTTGGCGGTGAAGTGGTGAAGGCTGGGTTTGTGATAGAACTTATTGATTTAAAAGGAAGAGAAAAACTGGAGAGTTATGAAGTGTCTTCGTTGATTACTTATGAAGGGGAATAATATCCACCATTAACCTATTGACATAGTAGGCTGAAAAAGTGTAATATAATTTCAGAAAGAAGTGATAAAAGACGTCTGGCATGGCGTCTTTTGTTTATGACAATAGAAAGTGGGTACAAAACTATGGAAGAAATCACCATACAAGAATTACTTACATTAGATACGGAGAAAAGATTTGTAATAGATATTAGAAATGCAGATAACTTTCAGCGGGGAACTGTAGAGGGTGCTGTGAATATTCCTATGGAAGAATTAGAACAGAATTTACAGCGATTCACAAATGCAGACCCTGTGTATGTTTTATGCCATACCGGAGAAAAAAGCAAGGAGGCAGTAGAACTTTTAAAAGAGCATGGAATCCATGGTGTAAATATTCAGGGAGGCTATCGAGCATTTCTTAGGTATCAGCTGGATTGTATGATGGAGAAAGAAAGTTATCAGGAGAGAACAAAAGAGATTGAACGTAGCATTATTAAAAAATTTCGAAAACCAATCTGGAGAAAATTTACGAAAGCGGTGAATGAGTATCAGTTAGTCCAAGAGGGAGATAAAATTGCAGTGTGCATTTCCGGCGGAAAGGATTCCATGCTCCTTGCAAAACTGATGCAAGAACTGCAAAGACATGGAAAGATACCATTTGAATTAATATTTCTCATTATGAATCCTGGATATAATGCTGATAACTGGCAGATTATTCAGGATAACGCAAAACTCTTAGGTATTCCGCTGACCGTGTTTGAAACACAGATTTTTGATATTGTGGCAGAGATTGATAAAAGTCCCTGTTATTTGTGTGCCAGAATGCGTAGAGGCTATCTTTATTCCAAAGCAAAGGAATTAGGATGCAATAAAATTGCCTTGGGACACCATTTTGATGATATGATTGAAACAGTGCTTATGGGAATGTTTTATGGCGGAAAGATAGAAACTATGATGCCAAAACTTCACAGCAACAATTTTGAAGGCATGGAACTGATTCGCCCACTATATATGGTTAAGGAGCAGGATATTAAGGCATGGAGAGATTATAATAGGCTTACATTTATTCAGTGTGCCTGTCGTTTTACGGAAAACTGTAGCAGTTGCGGTGGAGCAAAAGGTTCTAAGCGGGATGAAATGAAAGAATTGATTGCACAGATGAGGAAAGTTAGTGATGTGATTGACGGCAACATATTCAAAAGTGTTCACAATGTAAATTTAAATACTATCATAGGCTACCATAAAGATGATATGGTATATAATTTTTTGGATGATTATGAAGAAGAAAAGGGGAAAGAAGCATGAAAATTTCAACAAAGGGGCGATATGCCATTCGCGTTATGATTGATTTGGCAGAACATAATACAGGAGAATTTATACCATTGATGGATATTGCAAAACGTCAGGAAATCTCGGAGAAATATTTGGAGTCTATTGTTGTGATACTAAGTAGGAATGGATTTCTTATTTCCCTCAGAGGGAAAGGCGGTGGATATAAGCTGGCAAAACAGCCGGAACAGTACACTATTGGAAGTATTTTAAAGCTGACGGAAAATTCGCTGGCGCCGGTGGCATGTCTTGATAAGAAACCAAATATATGTGAACGGGCAATGGAGTGTAATACTCTTAAAATGTGGGAAGGATTGGAGAAAGTAATTGATGAATATTTAGAAGGAATCACCATTGCAGACCTGATGGAGGAAAATCAGGGAATCGATAATTACGTTATATAGGAGTCTACAGAGAAAGCTTTCTAACAGAATATAATATTCTGTCGGAAAGCTTTTTTGTAATAAAACATGATGCTATATAGCTTTAAAAATTATAAAAATGTTTGTTATAGATTCATTCAATAGCTAGTTATACATACAAACATATTGACATAGTAGGTTAGTAGGGATTATGATAGACACAGAAGAAAAAAGGAAGGTGAATATATGGCAGGAATAGCATGTCATCTGACGGAACTTATTGGCAATACACCGCTTTTAGAGCTGACTAATTATGAGCAGGAACATCAGCTGAAAGCACATATTATAGCAAAATTAGAATATTTTAATCCTTTAGGAAGTGTAAAGGATAGAGTGGCAAATGCCATGATTGAGCAGGGAATACGGGAAGGAAAGATTAATCAGGATACAATTCTGATAGAGCCTACCAGTGGAAATACCGGTATTGGACTTGCTTTCGCAGCTGCATGTCGTGGACTTCACCTGATTCTTACTATGCCGGAAACAATGAGTGTAGAAAGAAGAAAGATAGTGCAGGCTTTGGGTGCAGAAGTAGTATTAACTCCAGGGTATGAAGGAATGAAAGGTGCCATTGAAAAGGCGGAGGAGTTGAAAAAAGAGTATGGCAATGCAGTGATACTCCAACAGTTTGAAAATCAGGCAAATCCGGCGATTCATAAAGTAACTACGGCAGAAGAAATCTGGCGGGATACCGACGGAAAGATTGATTTCTTTGTGTCAGCGGTGGGAACCGGAGGAACAATCACAGGAACCGGACTTGGACTGAAAGAGAAAAATCCGGATATCAGAATAATTGCTGTAGAACCTTCTACATCGGCGGTATTATCAGGTGAAAAACCGGGACCACATTCTATTCAGGGCATTGGAGCAGGTTTTGTTCCTAAGGTAATGCGTCTGGATATTGTAGATGAGATTATAAAGGTTGAAAATAATGCTGCATTTCAGCGTTCCAGAGAAGTGGCAGCCAGTGACGGACTTATGGTTGGAATTTCATCCGGGGCAGCATTAGATGCAGCGATTCAGCTGGCAAAACGCCCTGAAAACGAAGGAAAAAATATTGTGGTAATACTTCCAGACAATGGAGAACGGTATTTATCCACATCATTGTACAAATAAAAAGAGATTGGAGTAAAAGAATGGAAAATTGTGGATTTAATACATCGCTGTTACATGACATAAAAGAAGACAATCCTTATGGCGCAACCATGGTGCCGATTTACCAGTCCAGTGCCTTCTTCCATGAAAGTGCAGAAAAATTAGAAAAAATATTTGATAATAAGGCAATGGGATTCTCCTATACAAGAATCAACAATCCTACGATAGAAGCGTTTGAAAAGAAGATAACAAAGCTGGAAAAAGGAATTGGCAGCGTTGCCTGTGCCTCAGGAATGGCGGCATTATCTAATGCTTTTTTAAATATTTTGCAGACTGGGGATGAAATTGTTGCAGCTGCCGGACTGTATGGCGGAACGGTAGATTTGCTCCATGATATTGAGGCATTTGGAATTAAAACAGTTTATGTAAAAGAAAATTGTCCGGAGGAATTTGAAAAACTCATTACAGACAAAACAAGAGTGGTATTTGCTGAAACTATAGGAAATCCAAAACTGGATGTTACGGACATTGCGGCAGTGGCAGAAGTGGTGCACAGACATAACCTGCCGTTGATAATTGACAATACTGTGGCTTCCCCGTATCTCACCAGACCGTTGGAACTAGGCGCAGATATTGTAGTGAATTCTTCTTCAAAATATATTAACGGAAGCAGCAATGCCATCAGCGGAATTTTGACTGATGGAGGCAGCTTCAAGTGGGATGGAGAAAGGTATCCGGGATTGAAACCATATTTAAAATTTGGAAAGATGGCATATCTTGCAAAACTGCGAAATGGCTTATTCAGAAACACGGGAGCCTGTCTGTCACCACAGAATGCATTTTTAAACTGTATTGGTCTGGAAACTCTGGGACTTCGCATGGAGCGGGAATGTGCCAATGCTTTGGAACTCGCTGAATATCTGACAACACTGGATGCAGGTATAACGGTAAATTATCCGGGGCTTTCAGACAGTGCATATCATGAAATAGCAAAAAAGCAGATGAAAAATGGCTACGGTGCAATTCTTACATTGCGGGCAGGAAGTAAAGAGAGAGCATTCAAAATTGTTAATGGGTTAAAAATACCATACATATTGTCAAATATAGGAGATACAAAGACACTGGTAATTCATCCGGAATCTACACTGGCACTTCATTTGACAAAAGAGGAGAGAGAAGCTTCTGGTGTATTTGATGACTTGATTCGTGTCAGTGTTGGAATAGAAGATATAGAAGATTTAAAAGCAGATTTTAAACAGGCAATTTTAAATGCGTAAAGAGAGTACAAAGGAGAGTGCGTAACATGGGAGAAGTAGATTACTCAACATTAAAAAAAGGCGGTTTTATGCGTCAGAAACAAAAAAATAATTTCTCATTGCGATTGCAGGTGGTAGGTGGAACACTTACAGCAGAAAACCTGAAAAAAATCGCTGAGGTTGCAGAAAAATTTGGCGATGGATATGTTCATTTAACCTCAAGACAGGGCGTAGAGATACCATTTATCAAATTAGCAGATATTGATGAAGTGAAAGAAGAACTGGCGAAAGGTGGTTGTCAGCCGGGTGTGTGCGGACCGAGAGTAAGAACAGTTACAGCCTGTCAGGGAAATGAAATTTGTCCGAGTGGAAATATCAATACACAGGATATTGCTCAGAAATTAAATGAACGTTACTTTGGAAGAGAACTTCCGCATAAATTCAAATTCGGTGTTACCGGTTGCCAGAATAATTGTCTTAAGGCAGAAGAAAATGACGTGGGTATCAAAGGTGCCTTAGACATTAAGTGGGTAGAAGAAAAATGTATCGGCTGTGGTGTCTGTGAAAAGGCGTGTCGTTGCAATGCAATTACCATCAATGATGGAAAAGTAGTAGTAGATTATGATAAATGTAATTACTGTGGAAGATGTGTAAAATCCTGTCCGACAGATGCATGGGATGCCAAAGCAGCATATATTGTGTCTTTTGGAGGAACTTTTGGAAATACCATTAGTCAGGGTGAATCCCCACTGCCACTGGTGACAACAGAAGAACAGCTGTTCCGAATTACTGACGCGGCAATACAGTTTTTTGCGGATAATGCCAATGCAGGAGAGAGATTTAAATTTACACTGGATCGTGTAGGAAAAGAAAAATTTATAGAGAAGATAAAGGAGGCTTATCATGGCTGAGTTTGAAATTGATGATAATGTAGATATTACGGATGTTGTGTGCCCGGTTACTTTTGTAAAGGCAAAGGTGGCATTGGAAGAATTGGATGATGGACAAATTCTTGCTATTCGTATGAATGATGGAGAACCGGTACAGAATGTGCCAAGAAGTATTAAGGAAGAAGGACATCAGATACTGAAATTAAATAAAAATGATGATGATACCTATACATTGATTGTGCGAAAAGTAGAAGACGAACAGTAGAGAAAGAAAGGAAAGTTTATGGCAAAGAGAATTAGCGGAGAAGAATTTGAAACTCTTGTGCTGCAGGCAGAAAAACCGGTGTTGGTGGACTTTTACTCTGATACTTGTATGCCATGCAAAATGGTAGCGGGAATTCTTGGTGATATAGAAGATGAGTATGAAGAAAAAATAGATATTTACAAAGTAAATGTAAATTATGAAGAAACACTGACAGAACAATATAATGTTATGGCAGCACCAACACTCATAGTATTCTGGCAGGGAGAAGAACATGCAAGAACAAAGGGAGCTGCAAAAAAAGATGCAATCCTTGGATTGTTTGCGGATATTATTTAGAAAAGGATGGAAAGAAAAATGACAATTACAGTAGCAGGAAATAAGAAGGAATATGAAGATGGAATTACTGTCACAGCTTTGATTGAAAAAGAAAATGTTGAAAATGCGGAATATGTGACAGTAACCAGAAATGATGAATTTGTGGAAAGAGCTGATTTTGACACTACGAAATTAGCAGAAGGTGATGTAATCGAGTTCTTGTATTTCATGGGAGGGGGCGCAAGATAATGGCATTTACCAATGAACAGTTAGAGAGATACTCCCGCCATATTATATTAAAGGAAGTTGGAGTTAAGGGACAGAAAAAGCTTTTAAATGCCAGTGTCCTTATTATTGGAGCCGGAGGATTAGGTGCTCCGGCAGCAATGTATTTGGCAGCAGCCGGTGTTGGACACATTGGAATTGTAGATGCGGATGAGGTGGATTTGTCTAACTTACAAAGACAGATTATTCATTCTACGGCAGATATTGGAAAGGCAAAGGTAAAATCAGCAAAAGAAACCATGACGGCTATCAACCCGGATATTAAAGTGGATACATATCGTACCTTTGTAACATCTGAAAATATTATGGAATTAATTGCAGATTATGATTTTATCATTGATGGAACAGATAATTTTCCGGCGAAATTCTTAATCAATGATGCCTGTGTTATGGCGAAAAAACCATTTTTTCATGCAGGAATCATTCGTTTCCAGGGACAGTTAATGACTTATGTTCCAGGGGAAGGACCGTGTTATCGTTGCGTATTTAAGAACCCACCGCCAAAGGATGCAGTACCTACCTGTAAGCAGGCAGGAGTTATCGGAGCCATGGGCGGTGTAATCGGAAGTCTGCAGGCCATGGAAGCAGTGAAGTACATTATTGGTCAGGGAGATTTATTGACAGGTCGTCTTTTGACTTATGACGCATTGAAGATGCAGTTTAGAACTGTGAAACTGCCAAAAGACTGCCATTGTGCAGTTTGTGGTGAAAACCCAACAATTACAGAATTGATTGATTACGAACAGGCAGAGTGTGATATGAAGAAATAAAAATGGAAAGGAAGAAATATCAGATATGTTAAAACTAAAAAAAGAAGATTATGATAAAATTTTAAATCATTGCTTAGAAGGACTGCCAAATGAATCCTGTGGTCTTCTTGCCGGTTCCATTGATGATAGAGTAAAAACAATTGAAAAAGTGTATTTACTTACAAATATTGATGCCAGCAATGAACATTTTTCCATGGATCCGAAAGAACAGCTGGCAGCGGTAAAGGATATGCGGGCAAATGGATTTTCTATGATAGGAAATTTTCATTCCCACCCGGAATCTCCTTCCAGACCTTCTGAGGAGGACAAGCGCTTAGCTTATGATCCAACCATGGAATATCTGATATTATCCTTGATGGAAAAGGAACATCCTGTTTTAAAAGCATTTGGTATTGATTCTGATAAAAATGTGAGAGTACATGAAATTGAAATCACAGAAGGTGCAATTTAGTATTTAGTGGTTGAGGGACGCACATAGCTGATATAATTCTTCTCAGAAAGGCAGGATTTTTAACAGCCTTTCTGAGAAGAATTATATCAGCTATGTGCTGTTTTTCGAATCCGCTAAATAGAAATTGCAGCAATTGTTGAATTTCAACTTAACGGTTTCAGCAAACAGTCCAGTGGAAATTGTAACAATTCATTCTATAAATGGTGTCACACACAGCGAATGGTGAAATGAAATAGTCATATTCAGCCTTGTCGTTTTCTAAGAACAGCACATGGCCGCTACAATTCTTCCCAGAAAGGCTGTTAAAAATCCTGCCTTTCTGGGAAGAATTGTAGCGGTTATGTGCGTCCTTCTAACCACCAAGTCTGAACTATTACCTTGAAATCAAAGGCTTGCAACAACCGCCTATTTATTATATAATAAACAAAAATGCCCAGAGGAGGAAACGTGATGAACACAATTGAATGTATTAATACCCGTCGTAGTATCCGTAAATTTACAGAAGAACCGGTACCGCATGATACCATACAAAAGATTGTAGAAGCAGCTTCCATGGCACCATCATGGAAAAATACACAGATTACCCGTTATACAGTAGTAGAGAGTAAGGAATTAAAGGATAAAATTGCAGCAGAAGCAACCATACCTTTTAATGCAAATACAATCAATTCTGCAGCTGCTGTAGTAGCCGTTTCTGTTGTAAAAAACAGATGTGGTTATGAGAGAGATGGCTCCTTCACAACTGTGAAAGAGGATTCATGGCAAATGTTTGATGCAGGTGTGGCAACACAGACCTTCTGTCTGGCAGCTCATGAATACGGCATTGGAAGCGTAGTAATGGGGATTTTTGATTACGATAAGGTGGCAGAGCTGGTTGAAATGCCGGAAACACAGGAAATGGTAGCGTTAGTGGCTATCGGCTATCCGGCAGAAAATCCGGAAGCACCGAAGCGCAAAACAGTAGAAGATTTATTAACATATAAATAAGTGGAGATAATAATAGAAAGTCCGACGACCGGGCTTTCTATTCTTGCGTAAGTATAAATCTAAAATAAAAACCATAAAAGGAGATTAAAATGAGACATTTAATGAGCCCATTGGACTTTACCGTAGAGGAATTAGATGAAATTTTAACTTTGGCAGGAAAGATTGAAAAAAATCCTGAAAAATACGCCCATGCCTGTGAAGGAAAAAAACTTGCTACTTGTTTTTATGAACCAAGTACCAGAACAAGATTAAGCTTTGAAGCGGCGATGATGAATCTTGGGGGAAATGTAATTGGATTTTCCTCAGCAAACAGCAGTTCTGCAGCAAAGGGAGAAAGCGTATCTGACACCATCCGCATGATTTCCTGCTATGCAGATATCTGTGCCATGCGCCATCCAAAGGAAGGGGCACCATTGGTAGCCTCCCTTCACTCCTCCATTCCTGTGATTAATGCAGGGGATGGCGGTCACCAGCATCCTACGCAGACAATTACCGATTTATTAACCATTAAATCCTTAAAAGGAAGGCTGGGCAATCTCACCATCGGACTTTGCGGAGATTTGAAATTTGGACGAACAGTTCATTCTTTGATTAATGCATTGTCCCGATATGAAAATGTAAAATTTGTGCTCATTTCTCCGGAAGAATTAAGAGTACCCGGCTATATCAGAGAAGAAGTGTTAGATGCAAGAAATATTGAATATAAAGAAGTAGTCCGATTAGAGGAAGTTATGCCGGAACTTGATCTTTTATATATGACAAGAGTACAGAAAGAACGTTTCTTTAACGAAGAAGATTATGTGAGAATGAAAGATTTTTACATTTTAGATAAAAAGAAGATGAAACTGGCCAGAGAAGACATGCTGGTATTACATCCACTTCCAAGGGTGAATGAAATTTCTGTTGAGGTTGACGATGATCCAAGAGCAGTGTATTTTAAGCAGGTACAGTATGGCGTTTACGCACGAATGGCACTAATACTTACTTTACTGGAAATCAAAGTGGATTAGGAGGAAATTATGTTAAACGTTGGTAAATTAAATGAAGGTTTTGTGTTAGATCATATTGAAGCAGGAAAGAGCATGTCTATTTACCGTGATTTAAAACTGGACAAGTTAGACTGCTGTGTGGCAATTATTAAAAATGCCCGCAGTCAGGTTATGGGAAAGAAAGATATTATCAAGGTAGAATGTGACATAGAGAAACTGAATTTGGATATTCTTGGTTTTATTGACTGCAACATTACAGTGAATATTATCAAAGATGGCGAGATTGTAGAGAAAAAGGAATTAAATCTTCCGGAAACCATTGAAAATGTTATCAAATGTAAAAATCCACGCTGTATTACATCTATTGAGCAGGAATTAAAGCAGATATTTGTTTTAACAGACAAAGAGAAGAAGATTTACCGCTGTAAGTATTGCGAAGAAAAATACGGCGAAAAGAATTAATTAAGGAAAAAAGAACAGAGGTGTGCTATGGATTACAGACAGGCACGAGAGTATATGGAGGAAATAAACGCTTATGGCAGTGTGTTAGGACTGACTAACATCAAAGAACTGTTGAAGCGACTAAACAACCCGGAGCAGGAACTTTCCATTATTCATGTGGCAGGAACCAATGGAAAAGGGTCGGTGGTTTCTTATCTTTCTACTATTTATGCTGAGGCAGGATATAAGGTGGGAAGATATGTTTCTCCAACCATATGCAAATATAGAGAACGTATTCAGATAAATAACAGATATATAGAAAAAAATGATTTTGCAGAGGGAATTACTTTAATTCAAAAAAAAGCAGAAGAAATGGTGGAAAACGGATTTTCCCATCCCACACCTTTTGAAGTGGAAACAGCGTTGGCGTTATGGTATTTCAAACGTTGTGGCTGCGACATGGTGATTTTAGAATGTGGGCTGGGTGGCAGTGAAGACGCCACCAATGCTATTGAAAAGAAACTTTGTACGGTATTTGCATCCATCAGTAGAGACCATATGGGGATTTTAGGAGATACCTTAGCGGACATTGCCAGGGCAAAGGCTGGAATTATGCGGCAGGGTGTTGTGGCAGTATCCATGAAGCAGGAGCCCGTGGTAGAGCAGGTTTTAATGGAGAAAGCAGCGGAAATGGGTACAGAAATTGTTTTTGCTGATGCTTCTAAGGTGGATATTGTGGAAAGTAATTTAGACCATCAGATATTTTCTTGTTATGATGGTGAAAAGTATGAAAATATTGAAATCGGGCTGATTGGGGCACACCAAATAAGCAATGCAGTGCTGGCGCTTAAAGTGATTCTGATATTGCAGGAGAAAGGTTTTCCGGTAGCGAAAGAAGCTATTTATCAGGGGTTTGCAAAGACAAAATGGGTAGGCAGGTTTACAACCATTCATAAGAATCCACGCATTATTGTGGATGGTGCCCACAATGAAGATGCAGCAAAAAAACTGGCACAGACCATAAAAGAGCAGTTTGGTAACAGAAAACTTATCTTTCTTATGGGAGTTTTTAAAGATAAGGAATATGAAAAGATTGCAAAGGAAACTGCTTCTTTGGCTAGTCAGATTATTACCTTTACCATTCCAGACAATGAACGTGCTTTATCGGGAATGGAACTGGCATATGCAGTGCGTGCCTATAATGAAAATGTGACGGCGGCAGACAGCCTGAAAGAGGCTGTTGAAATGGCACTTTTGTTAGCTGGAAAAGATGATGTGATTGTTGCCTTCGGTTCACTGTCATTTGCAGGAAGATTGATGGAATTGTTAGAAGAAATGAAGAAAAAAAGTAAACCTATTAGCGTATGAAAGGCTTGGTGTACATGAATCAGGAAAAAATTAAACAGGCAGTGACTCTTTTGTTAGAAGGAATCGGTGAAGATGTAAACAGAGAAGGACTAAAGGAAACGCCGGAGCGGATAGCAAGAATGTACGAAGAAATTTTTGGCGGACTGACAGAGGATGCCGGAGTACATTTGGGAAAGACCTTTACTGTAGAGCATAATGAAATGGTATTGGAAAAGGATATCACCTTTTATTCCACATGTGAACATCACCTGATGCCTTTCTATGGCAAAGCTTGCATTGCTTATATACCGAACGGTAAAGTGGCGGGATTAAGCAAACTTGCCAGAACAGTGGAGGTATTTGCAAAGCGTCCACAGATACAGGAAAAGATGACGGGTCAGATCGCGGATGCCATTATGAAATATTTAGAGCCTCAGGGTGTTATGGTAGTTTTAGAAGCGGAGCATATGTGTATGACTATGCGGGGAGTAAAAAAACCCGGAAGCAAAACTGTAACTGTTGCCACAAGAGGTGTGTTTGAGCAGGAAGAAAGCCTGCAGAATAAATGCTTTCAAATGATGAAATTATAGTATAGGATGAGTGAAACATGGAACGTGTCAATCAGATTTTACAGCATGAACTTTTTCGCAAGTGTTATAAGAAAACTGAAAAGTGGGAAAAGAAAAGGGAATTTTGCCGCCATAATATGGCACATTTTATGGATGTTGCCAGAATTGCGTATATATACAATCTAGAAGAAAATCTGAATATAGAAAAAGAATTGATTTATGCAGCAGCATTGCTCCATGATATCGGAAGATTTAAACAATATGAAGATAAAACTCCTCACGAAAAGGCAAGTTTAAAATATGCACCGAAGATTTTGAAAGACTGCGGATTTTCCCAGGAAGAAATTGCCCTCATTTCTGATGTAATAGGTGAGCATAGAAATAAAGAAATTGCTGGCGAACACAGCTTTCGTGGAATCTTTTATCGTGCAGACAAGGCATCCAGAGCTTGCTTTGCCTGTAAAATGGAGTGCGAATGTAATTGGAAAAACGAAAAGAAAAATTTAGAATTATTTATATAATAGTATGAATTATAATATATTAACAGCGGAGGAACAGGCATGAAAATTGGAAATAGGGAATTTGAATTAGGAAAACACACTTATGTGATGGGAATTTTAAATGTGACACCGGATTCTTTTTCTGATGGTGGCAAGTTTAATACCATAGAAGCAGCGTTACGGCAGGCAGAAAAAATGATTGCAGAGGGGGCAGACATTATTGATATTGGCGGAGAATCCACCAGACCTGGTTATACTCTGCTTAGCGAGGAAGAAGAAATCTCTAGAGTCGTGCCTGCAATTGAAGCAGTAAAGAAGCAGTTTGATATTCCGGTTTCTGTAGATACTTATAAGGGAAATGTGGCCAAAGCTGCGATTGGTGCCGGAGCCGATTTAATTAATGATATCTGGGGATTAAAGTATGATGATATTTTAGCAGGAGTGATAGCAGAAAGTGGCCTGCCATGCTGTCTGATGCATAACCGTAAGGAACCGGATTATAAGGATTTTATGCCGGATATGCTTTCTGATCTTGGCGAAACAGTAAAGATTGCAGAAAAGGCAGGAATTGCAGATGATAAGATAATTTTAGATCCAGGTGTAGGATTTGGAAAAACTTATGAAAACAACCTGGAAGTTATCAATAAATTAGAGCAGATGCATGCACTGGGGTATCCGATTCTTCTTGGCACTTCCAGGAAATCTGTCATTGGTCTGACACTGGATTTGCCGGTGGAGGAAAGAGTGGAAGGAACTCTGGTAACTACGGTAATGGGTGTCATGAAAAGGTGTTCTTTTGTGCGTGTGCATGATGTAAAAGAAAACAAACGTGCAATTGCCATGACAGAGGCAATTTTAGGAAGGTAATATTGGATAAGCGAGGCGTGATATGGATAAGATAAAGATTAAGGATTTGGAAGTGTACTGCAATCATGGTGTTTACAAAGAGGAAAATGTATTGGGACAGAAATTTCTGGTATCAGCAGTTTTATACACCGATACAAGACTGGCAGGGACATCCGATGATTTGACAAAATCCATTGATTACGGTACTGTTTGCCATAAAATCACACAATTTTTGAAAGAACACACTTATCAACTGATTGAAACAGTAGCAGAGCAGTTGGCGAAGTTTTTATTGTTAGAGATAAAAAATTTGGAAAAGGTTACTGTGGAGATTAAAAAGCCATGGGCACCGGTGGGATTGCCTATCAATACTGTGTCTGTAAAAATAGAACGAAGATGGCACACTGCTTTTGTTGCCCTTGGTTCGAATATGGGAGATAAAGAAGGGTACATTAGTCAGGCGATTGATAGCCTGGAAGAACAAGAGGAATGTGAGGTTGTAAAATGTTCCGATTTGATTGTGACAGAACCTTACGGAATGACAGACCAGGATGAATTTTTAAATGGATGTCTGGAACTTCGGACTTTATTGTATCCGTTAGAACTGTTAAAACTTTTGAACCGTATCGAGAAAGAGGCTAATAGGGAACGTGTCATCCACTGGGGACCGCGCACACTGGATTTGGATATTATATTTTATGATGATTTGGTGATGGATTCAGAAAAACTTACCATACCTCATAGGGATATGAAAAACAGAGATTTTGTATTGCGACCGTTGGCACAGATTGCCGGACATAAAAGGCATCCGGTGTATGGAAAGACAGTGATGGAGATGCTTCAGGAATTAGAGGAGGAATAGGTAATGGAATTTTTTGCGATTGTTGCACTGTTAATTGTGTTTGCGCTTATCAATGTATATTTTGGGCGGAAGACAGAAAATAATATTGGTAACAATATTGGCAATAAGTATATGAAGGACCATTGGGGAATTGATGAGAAAGAGGATAAGTGAAAATATGTAATTCAATTTTGTAAATATTGCTAATTTGCAGAGGTATTAAATAAATGTAACATTAAGACAGGAGAGTGTCAAAGCTTTCCTGTTTTTCTTTTTAGAATAAAGCGTCAAGGGGAATTGTGTGGTGTTTTATGCAAAGAAATGTTATAATGGAATCAAACTTGGATGGCTAAACGGCTATGGAAAAAGAAGGGGATTTTTACAAAACAGGATTTGAAAGTCTACGAGACTATGGATTGTGAGAAAGGAGAATCTTTATGGGGAGAATTTATTATGGTAGATGCAAGAAACTCACGGCGTTTTTAGTGGTTGGCGCGATCCTGACCGGCACTTTGCTGCCGCAGACCGGGGGGCAGCAGGCATTTGCACAGGAGATAGATACAGAGGAGCCGGCGGTACAGACGGATTATGGAATCAGCAATCCGCGGGGAGCGGAAGGTTCGGATGTGTATGTCAGGACATGGGATTGTATCTATTTTGGAAATTACTGGCAGAGCGATACCAATGATGATGGTATTGCAGACAGGGATGATGCCAAAGAGCCGATTCTTTGGCGTGTCCTGTCAGTAGATGGAGATGATGCTTTTCTTCTGGCAGAAAGGGATCTGGAGTATCAAAAGTACAATGAAATAGAGGGCACTGTCACATGGGAGACTTCTACGATACGAAGCTGGCTCAACGGATACGGTGCCAGTGACAATGCATGTGGCAGGGATTATACAGACGATAATTTTCTGGATAATGCCTTCAGTCCCGCAGAGCAGGAGGCCATCCGTTATACCACCGTCAAAAATGATGATAATGTTCAGAAAAAGGATGATAATACCAACAATACGGCCGAGGGTGGAAATGATACGATTGACCGGGTGTATCTGCTTTCACTTAAGGAGGCAACTGAGGTGAAATATGGATTTATTCAGACAAATGCAACTACATTCACGAGATCGGTAAAGGAAACCGATTATGTGTGGGAGAAGGTGAAAGGCGAATATCGTAATTTGCCTGGCAGTTATCTCAGTCAAAGCAGGTACGGTGAGTGGTGGTTGCGGACACCAGGGGTATTCCATGATGACATAGTCGATGGAGAGGAGCCGTATCTTAGTAATCGTGCGGTCCTTTTGCGTGGTGGAGATGAAGAAAAAGGCGGGCACAGACTAATCGTTACTGGTTGCATCAATGTGGATGGCACTTATTGTCATCACTATGAGTCTGTCCGTCCGGTTCTGCATATTGATCTGTCCCATACAGAATGCTGGACGTATGCCGGAACTGTAAATTCCCAAAGTAAAGAAAATGAAAATCTGTTGCCGGCGCCCACGCCGCTTCCTACAGAGGTTTTGCAGCCTACACCTACATCACTGCCAATCCCTTTTCCGCCTACAACGGATATGCCGCTTTCGCCGTCCACCGACAGCAACGGCGTTACAACATGGGACTGCGTATACTTTGGAAATTACTGGCAAAACGACACCAACGGGGATGGGACGGCAAACCGAAAAGACTCCAAAGAACCCATCAAATGGCGCGTCCTGTCGGTGGACGGTGACGATGCCCTTCTGTTGTCGGACCAGGGGATTGCCTATCAGGCATACAATGAAATATGGAGTGACGTCACATGGGAGACTTCTACAATACGAAGCTGGCTCAACGGCTATGGTCCGGGAGAAAACCTGTATGGGAAAGATTATACCCACAATACTTTTCTGAACTACGCCTTTACGGATGAAGAACAGTTGGCAATCAAAGATACGGAGCTGGTAAATGCGGATAATGAAAAATATAATGTGGAAGGCGGAGCGGACACAATCGATAAAGTGTACCTGCTCTCAAGGGACGATGTGTTGAATCCGGAATATGGTTTTCCTGCTGATGCGGTCGAAGAAGCCAAAGAACGTCTCATAAAAGTCACTGATTACGCAAAGTCGCGGGGAGTTGTATACGGGGCATGGTGGCTGAGAACGCCGGGCGACTCGAACAAGACTGCCGGTGAAGTGGACTTCGGATGGGTTAGTTATGGATATGTTGACGACTGGCGTATTGTCGTGCGCCCTGCGTTACATTTAAATCTGGCGGAACAGGCGTGCTGGACGTATGCCGGAACCGTCACATCCGATGGGAAAGTTACAACACCGGTTTCGACGGTGACTCCATCGGTGACAGGGAATCCAGCAGGGACAGAGAGTCCATCAGCGACAGAGAGTCCGTCAGTGACAGAAACTCCGTCGGTGACAGAGAACCCACTGCCGACGGTGACGTCAACGGTAACTCCAACCGCGACGCTGAATGTAACCCCAACTTCTACACCGACATGGCTCATACCGGAAGTTACATATGATGCGGCAGAGTTTGAAACATTCGCTGGGAGAACGAAGGAAGAGGCAGCCGGAAAATATGTAGAAGCAAGATTTGCTGCCCAGGGATATGATGAGATGGACATAACAAGTATTTATGAAGAAATGCCGTCTCTTACGTTGCCGTATTCTGCAGGGACGCTATCTAAGGATGCACTGGTAGCCATGATTTCCCTGTGTAATTATTACCGGTGGCTGGTAGGAAGCGAGGATGCAGAAGGGGATACTGACCAGGAAACATACGGTATTCCGGGGTGGCATGAGATGCAGCGTCAGGCATTCTTATGCAATTTCCCATCAAAACCGGAGGATTTCCCGGAAGACCAATGGGGCAGGCCGTCTACATCATACTATATGTTCAGCCAGGGAGCGACTCCTTTGGAGGCAATCAAAAATGCAGTCAATGAAAAGTATACATCCTGGGATGACAGTGTATATTATGAATACAACCAGCGAAAAAGCATACTTGCCCCGGGAAGTGCGAGAATTAGGATGGGATTTAGCGGAAACTGGCTTTCTGAGCAGCGGATTGGGAAAAACAATGGCGAGAACAAAAAGAAAGAGCCCTTTTATTCTTTCCCATCAGAAGGCTATATGCCAAATGATTTGCTGGATGTAGAAAAGACAGCGTGGAGTGTGAGAATCAATTTGGAAGAACTTGAGATTCCTTCCGGAAAGGACGTTTCCATTTCAGTAATTCACCGGGAATCCGGGGAAAGATATGAGAGGAGTGCAGCGGAAGGAAACGCTTATGCATACTACGATACGATTCTTTTTAAGGAACCGGCAGCAAATGATTTGTCTGCCTATACCGGAACTTATGATGTGGAAGTGAAGGGACTTTTGGATGTGGCTACCGGTAAGGGAGCGAAACTGTGCTACACGGTTACATTCTTTGATGCATCGCAGGAGCTGACATCGGAAGTGAAAGAGGTAAGCATCGATGGCATCGACAGATTTGTGATGACCCAACAGATGGCAGTATCGGAAAATATTGAGAAACTTACAGCAATTCTGCCAAAGCAGGTAACTGTCACAGGGGAGAATGGGCGGAGTATCATTCTGCCGGTAAAGGGAAATTGGATCTACGATGAGGCTGGGTCCTGTTGGAGAAATTCTGTGGATGCGGCGACGCTTCCATCGGGCCTTACAGATCACAACGGAGTGTTGTCTGATTTTTCTATCGGCTGTGAAGTAGGCGATAACCAGGGATTGACATTTGAGATGAGCTGGACACCTGAACTGAATGAGACGAACCCTACGGACGGAAGAGGCGGTAAAATTACCATAAAGCGGAATCCCACATCTGAGATTGACTCTGTTGTCCTATATCAGATTACCAAATCGGCAGGAATCTATACGGCGGCGCTCCGATATGATACCAAATCATCGTGGGGGGTAAAAGAAGAGGAAGAAAATCATGCATTTGTTATTCCGACAGCATATTTTCTGGCAGATACGGGAGATTATGTGGCTGTAGGGTATACGGAGAATGGAAAGACAGCCTGGCTGTCGGATACCATCGTACCCCTTTTAGTGACGGTACGCAAAGCATGGAACGGAAACGGAACCTCCACGGGTGGAACCGGAGGAAGCAATAACAGCACCGAAGGAGGCAATAACACCACCGGAGGAACTGGAACCGCCAATTCAGAAGAAAAGAAGCAGCAAACCGATAAAAAAATAGTTATCCCAAAGGTGGCAAAGGTCAAGGGATACAAGGTTAAGGCTAAGAAGAAGGGCTTTATACTGACTTGGAAGAAGGATTCTAAAGTTTCCGGATATCAGGTTCAGTTTAGTACAAAGAAAAACTTCAAAGGGGCAAAGACAATTTCTATTAGTAAGAGTAAGACAAAGTATACAACTTCTAAGTTGAAAGCGGGGAAAAAGTATTATATCCGTATCCGTGCATACCGTATTTATCAAACGCAGGAAGGAAAGAAGAAAAAAGTATACGGAAAATGGACGACAAAGTATTGCAGGACCAAAAGGTAAAGTGTGGATGGGGTTCGATTTGTAAAATCGAATCCTATTCTATTTTGCAAAGCACCATAAAAACAAACAAATGTTCTGTACAAAAAACTAAATGTATGTTATACTTACAAGGAGGGTATAAAGTGCTTTAAATGGATAATTCTACTTTTGGTTACTATAGAAAAGGAGAGCTTTTATGGACAAATTTAAATTACATGCCCCATATCAGCCCACAGGTGATCAGCCACAGGCAATTGCGGAGCTTGTGAAGGGCTTTAAAGAGGGCAACCAGTTTCAGACTTTGCTTGGTGTTACCGGTTCAGGTAAGACCTTTACCATGGCAAATGTAATACAGGCATTAAATAAGCCGACGCTTATTATTGCCCATAATAAAACATTGGCTGGACAGCTGTATAGTGAATTCAAGGAATTCTTCCCTGAGAATGCGGTAGAATACTTTGTGTCCTACTACGATTACTACCAACCGGAAGCCTATGTTCCATCCACCGATACCTATATTGCCAAGGATTCCGCAGTAAATGACGAAATTGATAAACTGCGTTTGTCAGCTACTTCGTCCCTGACAGAGCGAAAAGATGTTATTGTAATTGCCAGTGTTTCCTGTATTTATGGTTTGGGAAGTCCGGAAGATTATATGGGAATGATGATTTCGCTGCGGCCGGGAATGGAGAAGAATAGAGATGATGTTTTGCGGGAACTGGTAGATATCCAGTATACTAGAAATGAAATGGATTTCAAACGAGGTTCTTTCAGGGTCCACGGAGATGTGGTGGAGATAATTCCTGCAAACTTTTCAGATACTGCCATTCGTATTGAATTTTTTGGAGATGAGATTGACAGGATTACAGAAATTGATGTGCTTACCGGAGAAATTAAAGGTGCATTAGAACATGTGGCAATTTTTCCAGCCTCTCATTACGTGGTGCCACAGGAAAAGATTAACCGGGCAGTGGAGGATATTGAAAAGGAATTAGAAGAACAGGTCGCTTATTTTAAAAGTGAAGATAAGCTGTTAGAAGCACAGCGAATTGCAGAGAGAACTCATTACGATATGGAAATGCTGAGAGAAACAGGATTTTGCTCCGGTATCGAGAACTATTCCAGACATCTAAATAATATGCCGGCAGGAGCACCGCCTCATACCCTGATGGATTATTTCCCGGATGATTTCCTGATTATCGTAGATGAGTCACATATTACGATACCGCAGGTAAGAGGAATGTTTTTTGGAGATCAGTCCAGAAAAAATACGTTGGTAGATTATGGTTTTCGTCTGCCGTCTGCCAAAGACAACAGGCCGCTTAATTTTGAAGAATTTGAAAGTAAGATATGCCAGATGATGTTTGTGTCTGCAACTCCTTCTGTATATGAGGGAGAACATGAACTGTTGAGGACAGAACAGATTATAAGACCTACCGGACTGTTGGATCCGGAGATTTCTGTGAGACCTATAGAAGGTCAGATTGATGACCTTATTGGTGAAGTAAATAAGGAAATAGAAAAGCATAATAAAGTATTAGTAACGACTCTGACAAAAAAGATGGCAGAAGATTTGACCGAATATATGCGGGAAGTAGGAATCAGGGTAAAATATCTTCATTCGGATATTGATACATTAGAGCGCGCGGAGATTATCCGCGATATGCGTTTGGATGTATTTGACGTTTTAGTTGGAATTAATTTATTACGAGAAGGTTTGGATATTCCTGAAATTAGTCTGGTTGCCATATTAGATGCAGATAAGGAAGGATTTCTTCGTTCGGAAACCTCCCTGATACAGACCGTAGGGCGTGCCGCAAGAAATGCGGAAGGCCACGTTATCATGTATGCGGATACGATGACGGATTCTATGAAAAATGCTATTTCTGAAACAGAACGCAGAAGAAAAATTCAGCAGCAGTATAATGAGGAACATGGAATTACTCCACAGACCATTAAGAAAAGCGTCAGAGATTTAATCAGTATTTCCAAGGAAATTGCTAAAGAGGAAGAAAAGCTTACGAAAGATCCGGAATCCATGAGTAAGAAAGAATTAGAAAAGTTAATTAAGGATATTGATAAGAAGATGAAGAAGGCAGCGGCAGAGCTGAACTTTGAGGCAGCGGCAGAACTGCGGGATAAGATGTTGGAGTTAAAGATTCATTTAAGCGATATAGAAAAATAAAGGAGCAGTCATGAACGAAAACAACAGACAATATATAAAAATACGTGGTGCCAGTGAACACAATTTGAAGCATATTGACTTGGATATTCCAAGAAACGAATTTGTAGTATTGACAGGATTAAGTGGTTCCGGTAAGTCATCTCTTGCATTTGACACAATTTATGCAGAGGGACAGAGAAGATATATGGAATCCTTGTCTTCTTATGCAAGGCAGTTCTTAGGGCAGATGGAGAAGCCGGAAGTGGAAAGCATTGAAGGATTATCTCCGGCCATATCTATTGACCAGAAATCCACAAATCGTAATCCGCGTTCTACCGTTGGAACAGTGACGGAGATTTATGATTATTTTCGTTTGCTTTATGCAAGGATTGGAATTCCCCATTGTCCAAAGTGTGGCAGAGAAATAAAAAAACAGACAGTAGACCAGATGGTGGACAGAATTATGGAATTGCCGGAAAGAACGAAAATTCAGTTACTGGCACCGGTGGTTCGTGGGAGAAAGGGCGAGCATGTAAAGCTTTTTGCACAAATTAAGAAAAGCGGATATGTACGAGTTCGTGTGGATGGCAGCATGTATGAGTTGTCCGAGGAGATTAAATTAGACAAGAATAAAAAACATGATATAGAAGTTGTAGTAGACCGACTGGTGGTGAAAGAAGGAATTGAAAAACGTCTGACAGATTCTATTGAGAATGTGCTGGATTTGGCAGAGGGTCTGCTGATTGTAGATATCATTGGTGGAGAACCAATGAATTTCAGCCAGAGCTTTTCCTGTCCTGACTGTGATGTAAGTATCAATGAAATTGAACCTAGAAGTTTTTCGTTTAATAACCCTTTTGGAGCTTGTCCGGACTGCTTTGGACTGGGATATAAAATGGAATTTGACGCAGATTTGATGATTCCTGATAAGTCAGTCAGTCTGGCAGATGGGGCAATTGTTGCTATGGGATGGCAGTCAAGCTCAGATAAGGGGAGTTTCACCAATGCTATTTTGCAGGCACTTGCTAAGGAATATGATTTTGATTTGAACACTCCTTTCGAAGAATTGCCGGAAAATATACAGGATGTAATTATCAATGGAACTGACGGCAAGGTTGTGAAAGTGAATTACAAAGGTCAGCGAGGAGAAGGTGTCTATGATGTGGCCTTTGAGGGGCTGATTAGCAATATGCAGAAGCGTTACAGGGAAACGGGTTCTGACACAATGAAAGCAGAATATGAAAGTTTCATGAGGATTACACCTTGTAAAACCTGTAAAGGACAGCGCTTGAAAAAAGAATCCCTTGCGGTAACTGTGGGAGATAAAAATATCCATGAAGTAACATCCATGTCTGTGAAACAGTTGATTCACTATCTTGATGGACTGGAGCTGACAAAACAGCAACAGCTGATTGGCGCCCAGATACTAAAAGAAATCAAAGCCCGTGTGAAATTTTTGATGGATGTGGGGTTGGAATACTTAAGTCTTTCCAGAGCTACCGGAACCTTATCAGGCGGAGAGGCGCAGAGAATCCGTCTTGCAACGCAGATTGGGTCAGGGCTGGTAGGGGTTGCCTATATTTTGGACGAGCCAAGCATTGGACTTCACCAGCGTGACAACGATAAGTTGATTGCTACTTTAAAACATTTAAAAGATTTGGGAAATACATTGATTGTGGTAGAACATGATGAAGATACTATGTTTGCGGCAGATTACATTGTAGATATCGGACCAGGAGCAGGAGAACATGGTGGTCAGGTGGTTGCCACTGGAAATGCCCAGGAAATTATGGCAAATGAACATTCCGTAACGGGAGACTATTTAAGTGGAAGAAAGAAGATTCCAGTGCCAAGTGTGAGAAAGAAACCCACTGGTTTCCTAAAAATCATTGGTGCGGCAGAAAACAATTTAAAGAATATTAATGTGAATATTCCTTTAGGAGTCATGACCTGCGTTACCGGAGTGTCGGGGTCAGGAAAAAGTTCTCTGGTCAATGAAATTTTATATAAAACTTTGGCAAAAAAATTAAACCGTGCCAGAACGATTCCGGGAAAGCACAAAGAAATTCAAGGTATTGAGCAGTTGGATAAGGTGATTGATATTGATCAGTCGCCAATCGGAAGAACTCCACGTTCTAACCCTGCTACTTATACGGGAGTATTTGACCAGATTCGCGATTTATTTGCGGCAACGGCAGATGCGAAGGCTAAGGGCTATAAAAAGGGAAGATTCAGTTTTAATGTAAAAGGAGGACGATGTGAAGCCTGCAACGGTGATGGAATCCTAAAGATAGAAATGCATTTCCTGCCGGATGTTTATGTTCCTTGTGAGGTTTGTGGCGGAAAGCGTTACAACAGAGAAACTTTGGAAGTGAAATACAAGGGAAAGAGCATTTATGACGTGCTGGATATGACCGTGGAAGAAGCTATGAAATTCTTTGAAAATGTTCCATCCATCTACCGAAAAATCAAAACTTTAAATGATGTGGGACTTTCCTATGTGAGGCTGGGTCAGCCATCTACCACACTTTCCGGTGGAGAAGCACAGAGAATTAAGCTTGCCACCGAATTGAGTAAGAGAAGCACGGGAAAAACCATTTATATTTTAGATGAGCCAACAACCGGACTTCATTTTGCTGATGTACACAAATTAGTGGAAATATTACAGCAGCTGGCAGAAGGTGGAAATACGGTGGTGGTTATTGAACATAATCTTGACGTAATTAAAACGGCGGATTATATTATTGATATCGGACCAGAAGGCGGCGAAGGTGGTGGAACTATTGTGGCTGCCGGTACACCGGAAGAAATTACAAAATGCAAAAAATCTTACACTGGAAAATATATCAAGAAATATCTGGAAAAATAAAGCAGGAGGATACCAATGAAGCTTATTTTAGCATCGGAATCACCAAGAAGAAAAGAATTATTAAAACAGGTTGGAATGGAGTTTGAAGTTATGTCTTGCGGTGGAGAAGCACCGGTTTCCGTTACTCTGCCATATGAGATAGTGGAAGAACATGCCATGCAAAAAGCAGAAGCAGTGGCGGCTCATGTGACAGAGCCGGTGATTGTCATAGGTGCAGATACGGTGGTGGCATGGAAAGACAGTATTTTAGAGAAACCTAAAAGTAAGGAAGAGGCAAAAGAGATGTTGCAAAAACTTCAGGGAAATACCCACGAAGTGTATACTGGAGTAGTGCTTATAAAAATGCATCCGGATGGAACAGAGGAAAGAAAAAAATTCCATGAATGTACGAAAGTAACTTTCTATGAAATGTCAGAAAAGGAAATCGAAGATTATGTAAATACGGGAGAACCTATGGATAAAGCAGGAAGCTATGGTATTCAGGGCATCGGTGCGAAATATGTGAAAGAGATTACTGGTGATTATAATAATGTAGTAGGTTTGCCTGTGGCACGTTTGTATCAGGAATTAAAACAGGAGAAAACGATATGATTAAACTCATTGCAAGCGATATTGATGGAACGTTAATTACGGAAGGAACCCATGAATTTCCAAAGGAATTAGGAGAAGTGATTGACAGACTGAAAAATTTGGGAATTATGTTTGTAGCTGCCAGCGGAAGGCAGTACAAAAGCATGTACCGTTTATTTAAGGAAAAGGCAGAAAATGTGATTTTTGTGTCGGGAAATGGTTCCTATATCCGATGCCGTGATTATGATATTAAAGAGCATCGTATGCCAAAAGATATTTTAGAATCTTTGATAAAAGAAATCCGTTCCATGGAAAAAGATGGTTATTGCTTTATGGCAGAATCGAAAGATACCGCTTATGTGGAAGTGGACAATAAGGAATTCAGGGATTTGCTGGTAAATGGATATCATTATGAAATAACTCCGGTAAAGGATATTTTAGAAGAATGTGATGACGTGTTGAAAGTTTCTCTGTATCATAAAACAAATATTCAGGATGCAGCAGATAAAATGATTCCTGAATGGCAGAGCCAGTTGAAGGCACTGCGTTCCGGAACTAACTGGGTGGATTTTATGCCGGCAGGTGTAGATAAGGGAAGCGCCATAGCATCTATTCAGCAGGTAATGGGTATTTCAAAAGAAGAAACTATGGTTTTTGGTGATAATACCAACGATGTTGGGATGTTTGCTGAGGCTAAATACAGCTTTGCGGTAGAAAACGCCACGAAAGAAGTACAGAATCAGGCGGCACATCTTGCAGAAGCACCGGAAAAGCAGGGAGTGATTCGTTTGTTACAACAAGTGGCAGACAAGCTAGAACAGGAAAAGGAAATTTAAAGAAAAGGGAGGATAAGAGAATGTATGATGAAATGTGTTTACAGTGCTTTTTAGATAATCAGTTGAAATTATTTCCGGAAAAGGTAGCAGAAACCTTGGAGGAAGCAGAAGAATTTTTAGAGGACTGTATGGCAGTGGTCTGTAAGAATGCAAAAGAGGTAAAAGCATACTGGGAAGAATGTGGTATTGACATCAGTGGCATGACCATAGAAGAAATTCAGGGGTCAGAAGAAGTTTTTGCTCTTCCGGATGGCAGATTTCTTATTGTAGAAGGTTAGTTTAATGAAACTAGTATTGCTTCGTCATGGTATGACTTTTGGAAATGAAAAGAAAAGATACATCGGTATTACGGATGAAGATTTATCAGAACAGGGAAAGGCACAGGTAGAAATTTTAAAGGAACAGCTGCTACTAGAGGGTGTACTGGGAAAAGAAGTAAAAAAAATGTATGTAGCAGTTAGCCCAATGAAGCGCTGCAGGCAGACCGCAGAGTTACTGAATTTATGGAAAACCGAGGAAAAAGAAGACCAGTGTATTGCAACCATAGTGGATGACAGACTGCGGGAGTGTGATTTTGGACTCTTTGAAAATAAAAATTATCTGGAATTAAAGGAGGAACCTTTATATCAGAAATGGATTGACAGTAACGGAACCATGGATTTTCCGGAAGGTGATAATATTGTGAAATGGAAGGAACGCTGCCAGCAGGCATTTGTCTTTCATATGAAGAAAGCGGAAGAACAGGGCTATGAGCAGATTGTTTTTGTAATACATGGTGGCAGTATCATGGCAATTATGGAACGGTTTGATGAAGAAGAAAAGGGATATTATGACTATCATGTGGAGAACGCAAATGGGTATTTGTGTCAGGTTAAAAATATGTGTATTTGCCGTAAAAGAAAGATATGTGGATAGGTAAATTAAGCCAAACAAAAATATATGAGCTGTTTCATTCCTTCTTGAATGAACAGCTCATATTGATAGTCAATAAAAGAAGAAAGTTACGGTGTTACTGTTGCGACACTGTCAGAAGAATCTCCCTTGACTGCCTGTGTGGCAAATTCAGTAGTTACAATATCTTCGTAAGGGACACGTTGGCTTAATTCACCGGCTTCCTCTAAGATATTTTGTAATAAGGTAAAGCTTTTTTCTTCAAAAATCAGATTGTCTTTCCAGGTGTCTTGTTCTAAGTAGCGGTTTAGGATAGTTACTAAAGTTTCTTTGTCTGTGTCGGAAAACTGAGGAGAAATAACTTTGGCGATTTCTTCAGCAGAGTGGGTGTTTACATAGTCCATACCGCGCTGTAGTGCTTTGGTGAAAGCAAGTATAGTATCCGGATTTGAGGCTATAAAACTCTTTTTTGCACTGTAAGCAGTGTAAGGAACATAGCCGGATTCTACACCAAGAGAAGCAACTACATAGCCCTTTCCTTCTTGTTCTATTAAGGTGGCGGATGGTTCAAACTCTATGGTATAGTCCCCCTGTCCGCCGGTAAAAGCTGCGGCAGTGGAGCCAAAATCAATACTCTGATTAATATTTAAATCATTTGGATGCATTCCGTTTTTCTTTAGTATATATTCAAAAACCATTTCCGGCATTCCCCCTTTTCGGCCGCCTAAAATTTCTTTCCCCTGAAGCATATTCAGCGAAAAAGAATCTGTTTTTTCACGACTGACTAAAAAGTTGCCGGCACGTTGTGTCAGCTGGGCGAAATTCACAATATAATCATCGGTATCTCCAAGATAAACATAAATAGAAGATTCAGACCCCATGAATCCAATATCCGCCTCTCCAGATAAAAGCGCAGTCATGGTTTTGTCGGCACCAAATCCTGTAGTTAGTGTCAGGTCAATACCTTCCTCAGCGAAATATCCCTCTTCAATGGCAACGTACTGAGGTGCATAAAAGACAGAGTGAGCGACTTCGTTTAATACCAGAGTCGTCCCCCCGGAAGCTGTTTTTTTACTGCTGCAGCCAGAAAAAATGAAAAGTAGGAGACAGAAAAAAGGTATAATTACTATTTTTTTCTTTTTTTTCATAGAACCCTCCAAATAATCACATACTGGTATAGTGTATGGAAAAAATGAAAAAGTGTTACATTTATTGACGGAGAAAAAATAAATTACTATAATTAGAACAGTGAAAAAACGTTACCAAGAGGAGGAATATTATGAAATATGTTTTAGATACACACACCCATACAGTGGCAAGTGGGCATGCATATAGTACCATCGATGAAATGGCAAAAACAGCAGCAGAACGAAAACTGGAGGTTCTGGCAATTACAGAACACGCACCGAAAATGCCTGGAAGCTGCCAGGAAATTTATTTTAGTAATTTGAAGGTGCTTCCAAGAGAAAAAGATGGAGTGCAGCTGTTGTTTGGTGTAGAACTTAATATTATGAATTATGAGGGGAATGTTGATTTGCCGGAGCGGTTGTTGCGGCAGATGGATATTGTGATTGCAAGTATGCACACGCCTTGTGTTCCCCATGGTACATTACAGCAGAATATGTCAGCTTTTATTGGAGCAATGAAAAATCCTTATGTTAATATTATCGGGCATCCGGATGATGGAAAATATCCCGTGGATTACGAGGAGCTTGTATTGGCAGCAAAAAAATATCATAAATTATTAGAGGTAAACAATAATTCTTTAATGCCTCATTCTTTCCGGGAGAACGTAAGAGAAAATGATATTACAATGCTTCAATTTTGTAAAAAACATCAGGTTCCGGTAGTGGTGGGAAGCGATGCTCATTATGTTGATTACGTGGGTCGTCACAAAGAAGCCTACGAAATCTTCGAAGAAATCGATTTTCCGGAAAAGCTGGTGGCTAATGCGGACAGGGAGTTGTTGTTTTCGTTTTTAAATAAGTAAATGTTATAGACTTTTCGACTTTAATATGTTAAACTGTAAAGTGCTAAAGCGAAAGGAAGTAGTGGAACATGAATAAAAAATTGCGTTCGGAGTCGGCAGATCAGCTGTTTGATGCCATTTTAAGTTTAGAAACAAGAGAAGAATGTTATGCTTTTTTTGAAGATATATGTACAGTAAATGAGTTGTTATCCTTGTCTCAACGGTTAGAGGTGGCAGGAATGTTACGTGAAAAGAAAACCTATTTAGAGATTGCAGAGAAAACCGGAGCTTCCACAGCAACGATAAGTAGAGTGAATCGTTCTTTGAATTATGGAAATGACGGGTATGATTTAGTGTTTGAACGTATGAGTTCTTCAGAAGAATAGGGATAAAAAAAGATAAAGCTATCTATTTAGCCTTATCTTTTTTTTGCTCTTTTTTTGAATTTTCCGCCTTGGAAGGAGCAATATCATCTACCAACTTTTCAATCAATAATTTCTTTACATATACATCAAAGCTTAACATGCATATGAAAGAAAATAAATGAAGGAAATCCTTGTCCTCATCAGGCGCATCTGAAAAGGAGGTAAAGGATTTTTTGTATTCCACTAGAATATCTTTTACCAGACGGTCGGCCTGTTCCCTTTCAAAACTAAACACTTCGTTATAAATATCCTGCAAATTCATTCCGTCTTCGGCATTAAAATATTTTTCTGTTAAGGGAGTTAACAGATTCTGAATATCCGTAATAGATAAGATGTTTTTAAAATAGTAAATAAAGATTAGTAACAACATATGCTCTTTGGAATATTTCTTTTTCACCGGTGGTGGAAGCAGATTATTTTTGGCATAATTGTTAATCATGGTCTTCGTTAGTATTTTGTCTGAATCGTAACGTTTTGTGGATTCTAAATGTTCGTCCATAAAGGTGGTTACCTGATCCATGTAAAGCTCAATATTTGGAATATCCTCAGGCTTGATATAGTCGATATTTTTTATTTTATCCAATAAACTTCTCAAGTAATCGGATGTATTGCTGCTCATTTAAATCACCTCTGCTACACATTATATAGTATTTAAAACTAGATGACAAGTCTTATTCTGGAAAATCCTCATCAGGAATTGCGATTCCTCTAGGCTCTACGGGAGTGGAAAATACAATTTGCGTGCTGGTTTTGCCAAAGTGTTGCAATCTGCCGATGAAAGTATCTAACTCCATGGTGCTGTGAAAGGCAACTTTTAACAGCATACTGTAATCGCCTGTGACACAGTTACATTCCAAGACGTTTGGTTCTTGGGCAATAAAAGGGTAAAACTCAGCTTTTTGATTAGGCTCCATAGCCAGATTGATAAAGGCAGTAATATGATAGCCTATTTTGTGGCGGTTAATTCTGGCACGATAAGAGGTAATGATTCCTTGTTTTTCTAAATGCTCAATGCGGGCGGAAACGGCAGGAGAGGATAAGTATACCTTTTCTGCAATGACTTTTAACGGTGTTCTTGCATTTTTTTGTAAAATGCGAATAATCTGGCGGTCGATTTTGTCCATAGTATACCTTCTTTCTAAAAATATGTAGAATGATTGAAAAATACGTCACACTTAATAAAATTAAGTTTTAAATGATTGTAACACACAAAATTAAGTAAGTCTACAAAATAAAATAAATAAACAAGGGGTTTTGACAAAGGTATTTACTTTTTTGAAGCTTGTGTGCTATGCTTCATGCGTCAACGAAAATGTGACTTGTAGGTCAGACATGAAAAGAAAGGTATGGTAAAAATTATGAGAACAGAATTTGATTCTATCGGAAGTCTTGAAATCCCTGAGGAGGCATATTATGGAGTACAGTCATTACGGGCAAAGCAAAATTTTCAAATCACAGGGCGCAGGCTTCATCCTCAGTTTATTACCAGCTTAATGAAAATAAAAAAAGCGGCGGCTGTTACGAATTTTGAAGCAGGAAAGTTATCAAAGGAAATTGCGGATGTTATTATCCAGGCTTGTGACGAAATCGCAGAGGGGAGTTTAAGAGAAGAATTTATTGTGGATGCGATTCAGGGAGGCGCAGGTACTTCGGCAAATATGAATGGAAATGAAGTAATTGCAAATCGTGCCATTGAATTGTTAGGAGGCAAAAAAGGAGATTACAGTATTGTTCATCCAAACGATCATGTGAATATGGCTCAGTCTACCAATGATGTAATTCCAACAGCAGGAAAGCTTACTGTTTTAACTTTACTTCCAGGTTTCATTGATGAATTACGAAAATTAGAAAAGGAATTAAATAAAAAATCCATGGAATTTGATTCTATATTAAAAATGGGAAGAACACAGCTTCAGGATGCAGTGCCAATGCGTCTGGGACAGTCATTTCACGCATTTGCAAGCGTAATCTCAAGGGACATTGTGAGAATCAAAAAGGCATCCAAGGAAATGACCACAGTCAATCTCGGAGGTACAGCCATTGGTTCTGCTATAAATGTAAGCCCTCTCTATCTGGGAAGAATTGTTCCGAATCTTTCGAAAATTACTGGTATTACTTTTATGCAGGCAGATGATTTGTTTGATGCCACACAAAATTTAGACGGCTTTGTGGCAGTATCAAATGCATTAAAGACCTGTGCAGTAAATTTGTCAAAAATGTGCAATGATTTAAGACTGTTATCCAGCGGTCCTCGTACCGGAATCCACGAAATCAATCTTCCGGCAAGACAAAATGGTTCCTCCATTATGCCTGGAAAAGTAAATCCGGTTATTCCTGAAGTGGTGACGCAGGTAGCATATCAGGTAATTGGTCACGATACCACGATTACCATGGCGGCAGAGGCCGGACAAATGGAATTGAATGCTTTTGAACCGGTTCTATTTTACGATTTATTTGAAGCCATTGATAATTTACGTGGTGCAGTAAACACCTTAACAGAAAACTGTATTACAGGAATCACAGCAAATGAAGAAGAATGCAAAAAACATTTAGAAGCAAGTGTAGGAATATCCACAGCACTCTGCCCATATATCGGTTACAAAAAAGCAGCAGATATTGCCAAAAAGTCCTTAAAAACAGGAATCAAAGTAAAGGAATTGGTGCTGAAAGAGGGACTGCTCACAGAAAACGAATTGGCAGCAATCTTAGAGCCGGTACACTTGACACAGCCGATGCATGCATAAAAATGTAAATTCTTGAATTTTCCCATGCAGAGGGATTGCCATAAGAACGTCTGTTTGATATAATGATAGAAAGTTCCAAAAGAACGTTATTTTTTGCAACAGAAAGCATGGTGGAGGAAACAAAATGAGTATCTATGATTCATTAAATGATATGCAAAGACAGGCAGTGTTTCAGACGGAAGGTCCTGTTTTGATACTGGCAGGTGCCGGTTCTGGAAAGACAAGAGTATTAACACATAGGATTGCATATTTAATAGAAGAAAAAGGGGTAAATCCTTGGAACATTATGGCGATTACCTTTACAAATAAAGCAGCTTCTGAAATGAGGGAACGAGTGGACAATCTGGTGGGGTTTGGTTCGGAAAGTATATGGGTAAGTACTTTTCATTCCACATGCGTGCGCTTTTTAAGACGTTACATTGACCGTTTAGGTTATGATACCAACTTTTCTATTTATGATACAGATGATCAGAAAAGTGTTATGAAAGAAGTGTGCAAAAAACTTGACATTGATACAAAGGTATATAAGGAGAGAAACCTGTTGTCTGCCATTTCCAAAGCTAAAAATGAAATGATTCTTCCAGATGAATTTGAAGCAAACGCCGGTGGCGACTATGGTATGAAAAAGGTAGCAGCAGTATACCGGGAATACCAGAAAAAATTAAAAAGTAATAATGCGCTGGACTTTGACGATTTGCTGGTTAAAGCAGTGGAATTGTTGGAAAACAATCCGGATGTACTGGATTATTATCAGGAACGTTTTCGCTATATTATGGTGGATGAATATCAGGATACGAATACGGTACAGTTTAAATTTGTCAGCTTGCTGGCAGGAAAATATAGAAATCTTTGTGTGGTGGGAGACGATGACCAATCTATTTACAAATTTCGTGGTGCCAACATCCGTAATATCTGGGATTTCGAAAAAGTATATCAGGAAGCTATGGTAATTAAGTTAGAGCAGAATTACCGCTCTACACAGAATATCTTAGATGCAGCCAATTGTGTGATTCGCAATAATTCTCAGCGGAAGGACAAATCATTGTGGACGGATAATGGAACCGGAGAAAAGATTGATCTCCAGCAGTTTGATTCGGCCTATGAGGAAGCAGAATACATAACATATGATATAGCAAAACGAGTAAGGGAAGGAAATAGTCAGTATAATGACTGTGCTATCTTGTATAGGACAAATGCCCAGTCACGTGTTTTTGAAGAAAAATTTGTTGCATCCAACATACCATATAAAATTGTAGGAGGGGTAAATTTCTATGCCAGAAAAGAAATCAAAGATATTCTCGCCTACTTAAAGACCATTGACAATGGAAAAGACGAAATTGCAGTAAAACGTATTATTAATGTGCCTAAGCGTGGCATAGGAGCGGCAAGTCTTGGTAAAGTAGATGACTATGCAGAGGAACAAGGCATTAGTTTCTATGATGCATTGAAAAGGTCAGAGGAAGTACCGGGACTTGGCAGGGCTACAGCTAAAATTCAGCCTTTTGTGACCATGATACAGGCATACAGAAGCAAGCTTCCATATATGAAATTAACAGATATCGTAGAGGAGCTAATCGAAGAAACAGGTTATGTGAAAGAGCTGGAGGCCGAAGGTACCGAAGAAGCCCAGGCAAGAATAGAAAATATTGATGAATTAATCAATAAAATTACAGATTATGAGGATGGGGAAGAAAATCCTACGCTGGCGGGCTTTTTAGAGGAAGTTGCACTGGTGGCAGACATAGATAATTTAGAAATGGGAAATAATTATGTGGTATTAATGACCATGCACAGCGCCAAAGGACTGGAATTTCCAAATGTGTATCTGGCAGGAATGGAGGATGGTGTTTTTCCAAGCTATATGACCATCACTTCGGATGATAAAATGGAAATTGAAGAAGAAAGAAGACTATGCTATGTGGGAATTACCAGAGCTATGGAAAAACTGCATATTACATGCGCAAAAATGCGTATGATACGCGGGGAAACGCAATATAATAAAATGTCCCGGTTTGTAAAAGAAATACCAGTGGAATTGTTTGAACGACAGCCACAGAAAGAAAAGTTTGTACCGGAAGAAAAAGCTTCTGCATATCAACAGGCAAAAGTGGCATTTCGTACCAAGCCTGTTGCTACAAAACAGTTTACAGTTACAAAGGCAGAATCACTGGATTATAATGTGGGTGATACGGTTCAACATAAAACTTTTGGCGAAGGAGTGGTAATGGATATAACCGAGGGAGGCAGAGACTACGAAGTAACAGTGGAATTTGGTAAAGTGGGGGTTAAGAAAATGTTTGCTTCCTTTGCAAAATTGCAAAGAGTATAAATTGTATATAAAAAATTGCATTTTTGCCAAAAAATATATAGTAAAATTGCACATTTTGTGATATACTAATTACAACATTGACATAAACTAATTTGTGTCAGAAAAGAGAAAGGACGTGTAGAACATGAATAAGTTAGAAGATTTAGTAAGTGCAGCAAAATTAAATGAGCTGTTACACAAGAAGGAAGAAGAAAAAACAAAAAACACTGTATTGTGGGTTTTAGCAATTATTGGCGCTGTAGCAGCTGTAGCAGCAATTGCATATGGTGTATACCGTTTCTTTACACCGGATTATTTAGAAGACTTCGAAGATGATTTTGACGACGATTTTGATGATGATTTTTTCGAAGACGAAGACGATGATTTTGCAGAATAAGAAGCATTAAAACTACAATAATAATGAAGGACGAAAGCCATGCCGGGGAGGCATGGCTTTTTCGTGAGTTAAAAAGTGTTTTAAAAATCTTAAGAAAGTTGTTGAATTAAAGAAGTGCTTATATTATAATTAAAACATTGTAGAATAGGGCAGGAGAAGATTATGAAGAAAAAAGTGATTGCAGTGCTGTTATCACTGACTTTGGCAATGGTGTTAACGGCGTGTGGCAAAGAAGCAGAAAGCGGAAATGAAATAACACAGGAAACAGAAGATATTCTGGCAGAGATTACACAAGATCCGGACGATCCGGAAGCGGTGGAAAACAATAACACATTAGTAATGGGATTTGACGTAAATAATTCACCGTACAGTTATCAGGATGAAAATGGAGATTACACAGGTTTTGATTTAGAACTGGCAAAAGAAGTATGTAAAAGACTAGGATATCAATTAGAACTGCAGCCTGTGGACTGGCAGGAAAAGGATGCTGAACTTGATAATGGCACAGTTGATTTTGTCTGGCATGGTCTGAAAGAAGACGGGCAGGCAGAGGAAAACTTTGATATTTCATTTGCACCATCAAATGTGGCTTTGCAGGATATGATTCAGGGAACATTAAAAGAAATGGAAGAAGATGGAACACTGCAAAAAATAGCAGAAAAATGGAAGCTGGATTTAACAGAATCAGCAGAAGAACAATAAAATTAAAAGAAAACATTACTGGAAGGGGCAGGAAACTGCGATGAAAGAAAAAATAGATAAAATAAATACACTGAAAAAAGAAAAAAATGCTGTTATCATGGCACACTATTATGTGCGTGATGAAATTCATGAAGTGGCAGATTATATTGGCGATTCTTACTTTTTAAGTGAAAAGGCAACACAAGTGGATGCAGATACCATTATTTTGTGTGGCGTATCTTTTATGGGAGAGGGTGCCAAAATTTTAAATCAGAAGAAAACAGTGTTAATGCCGGACGCTTCTGCCGACTGTCCAATGGCACATATGGCAACCGCAGAAAGTATTGCAAAAGTTCGTGAAAAATATAACGATGTAGCAGTTGTGTGTTATGTAAATTCGAATGCAGATTTAAAGAGAAATGCAGATGTGTGTGTAACCTCATCCAATGCATTGAAAATTGTAAAAGCACTTCCAAATAAGTATATTTATTTTATACCTGATAAAAATCTGGGAAGATATGTGGCAGAGCAGGTGCCGGAAAAAGAATTTATTTTTAATGACGGCTGTTGCCCGGTACATGCCAAGCTTACCAAAGAAGATGTGTTAAAGGTGAAGGAAGCACACCCTGATGCGGCATTATTGGTACACCCGGAATGTGAAAAAGAAGTTGTGGAGTTGGCAGAATATGCCGGAAGTACGGCAGGCATCATTTCTTACGCAAAGGCAAGTGATAAAAAGGAATTTATCATTGGAACAGAACTTGGAGTGATGTGTGAATTAAGAAAAAACAATCCGGAAAAGAAATTCTATCCTTTAACAGAAGATTTAATTTGTCCGGATATGAAGAAAATTACCTTGGATAAGATAATTGATTCTCTGGAACATAATACATATGAAGTAAAATTAGAAGAACAGTTTGCAAAAGAAGCACACGCACCTCTTGTACGCATGCTGGAACTTGCAAAATAGAAATATGAACTGGAGAACAGACAGTTCATTGGGAGGCAGTTATGGAAAAAGAATATGACGTAATAATCGTTGGAACCGGTGTTGCAGGCTGTTATGCGGCACTGAATCTTCCAAAAGAAAAAAGGATACTGATGATAACGAAAGCGTCATTAGAGGAAAGTGATTCTTTTCTGGCTCAGGGCGGAATCTGTGTTTTGAAAAGTGAAGATGATTACGATAGCTTTTATGAAGATACGTTAAAGGCAGGGCATTATGAGAATAGGAAAGAGTCCGTTGATATTATGATTCGTTCTTCACGTTCTGTCATAGAGGAACTGATAGGATATGGGGTAGAATTTGCCATGGAAGACGGTGAACTGGTGTTTACCAGAGAAGCGGCACATTCCACCAACCGAATTCTCTATCATGAAGATGTTACAGGAAAAGAAATTACCACAAAGCTGTTGGCACAGGTGAAAAAACTTGAAAATGTAACTATTATGACAGAAACCACAATGGTAGATATTATATGTAAGGATAACTGTTGCGATGGTATTATAGTAAGAACAGTAGATGGAAAGTTACAGCCGATATTTGCTCATGATGTATTGTGGGCATGTGGCGGTATTGGCGGTGTATATAAAAATTCTACCAACTTCCCGCATCTGACAGGGGATGCATTGGCGATTTCCATACGTCATGGAATTGCCTTAGAGCATGTAAACTATGTACAGATTCATCCTACTACCTTGTATTCCAAGAAAAAAGGAAGACGTTTCCTGATTTCAGAATCCGTACGTGGAGAGGGGGCTGTTCTTTACAATAAGGATGGAGAACGGTTTGTGAACGAACTCCTTCCAAGAGATTTGTTGACCAACGAAATACGCAAGCAAATGGAAAAGGACAATATGCCATACGTGATGCTTTCCATGAGTACCATTAAAGACTGTGATATTAAACAGCGTTTTCCAAATATATATCAGTATTGTTTAGAAGAAGGATATGATGTGACAAAGGAGCCGATTCCGGTGGTGCCGTCCCAGCATTATTTTATGGGTGGAGTTCATGTGGACTCAGTAAGTAAGACGACCATGGCTCATTTGTATGCAGCAGGAGAAACCAGCTGCAATGGCGTGCATGGTGCCAATCGTCTTGCCAGCAATTCCCTGTTAGAGAGTCTGGTATTTGCAAAGCGGGCAGTATTAGATATGGCAGAACACTGGGAAGAACGGAAACAGCCTGCAGTAGTAGAAGATACGGCAGAACTGTTAAAACAGTATGGAATTGATATGAATTTATATAAAAATCAGGAACAATACGAAGAAGAAAACAAGCAATTAGTGATAAAAGCCATTGAAGAAGAAAACAGAAAGGGTGTTACAAATGAATCCAATAACAACACTGTTGAACGTAGATAATTTAATTATGCAGGCATTAAGAGAGGACATATCCAGTGAGGATGTTACCACCAATGCCATTATGAGAGAAAGCAAGGCGGGAACTGCAGATTTAATCTGTAAGCAGGACGGAATCATTGCAGGTTTAGATGTGTTTAAGAGAACTTTTGAACTGTTGGATGATACCGCAAAGGTAACTTTTAAAGTGAAAGACGGAGATGAAGTGAAAAATGGACAGCTTTTAGCAGTGGTAGAGGGAGATATCCGTGCCTTATTATCCGGAGAGAGAACTGCTTTAAATTATTTACAGCGCATGAGTGGAATTGCTACCTACACAAACAGCGTTGCAAAGCTGTTGAAGGGAAGTAACACAAAGCTGTTAGATACCAGAAAGACTACACCAAATATGCGTATTTTTGAAAAATATGCAGTTAAAGTAGGTGGCGGTTATAACCATAGATACAACTTATCCGATGGAATTTTAATTAAAGACAATCATATCGGTGCAGCTGGCGGCGTGAAAAAAGCAATCCAGATGGCAAAAGAATATGCTCCTTTCGTAAGAAAGATTGAAGTTGAAGTAGAAAATCTTGATATGTTAAAAGAAGCCTTAGAAGCAGGGGCAGACATTATTATGTTAGATAATATGACACCGGAAATGATGAAAGAAGCTGTAGCCTTAACCAAAGGAAAAGCAGAAACAGAATGTTCCGGAAATGTGACAAAAGAAAATATTCAGAATATCATCGATATTGGTGTGGATTATGTATCCAGTGGTGCATTGACACATTCCGCTCCGATTCTTGATTTGTCGTTGAAGAATTTGAAACCGGTGGAGTAAGTAAGAATTTGTAGAGGATGTGGTGTGACAAGGGGGGACGAAGAAAGGTTGTGGTATCCTCTGGGGAGCAGACCAAATGCC
>JBGVOM010000187.1:0-5395 GCA_045126515.1 Lachnospiraceae bacterium | reverse complement strand
CATGGACAATGGCTTATTAAAGTACGCTTCTTTTATAGAATGGTAGAATAAATCGGAATCTTTTCTTGAAATTAATCATAAAAACAGCAAAAATGAAGCTGCCGCTTCACGAATTTTCATTCGTTAAAGCGACAGCCCCATTCGTACTTTTACAATTATTAATCCTCCAGATACAATTTCATAGCATTGTAGCAGTTCAATGTTTCTGTATCTGCATCATTGAAATTTGTAGAAAATGTTTGCAAACTTCCCGATGGATCAGTTGCAAGATTTGTAAGGGATATGTAAGCATCATATAACTCAGAAATTGCTTCGTATGCATCCTTATATTCTTCCGGTGGATTTTTCAATTCTTTCATCAAAGAAGCTACCGTTTTCTGGTTTTCTTCGATACTGCTTATTTTACTTTGAAAACTAGTGTCTAAAAAAAGATTTCCTAAAGCATCATTAAAATCTGATACAAAATATCCTTTTGGTCTCGTGTATTTATCAGTTGTATCATCTCTTTTTTCATAAATAGCGTTATACCAGACCTGCTTAATTAGATTACCACATGTCTCAGCTTCACTTGCACCGGAAAGCATAGAATATGTAGCTAATTCGAGATTATCTGCATATTCTTCAACTCTCTGCGCATATTCCTCTGCTGCCTTCTTTTTCTGGTATTGATTCACACCAAATATTGTTGCACCACCGACAAGTAATAATGCCACCAAAATACCAACAATTACTTTAACCCTCTTGGTAACTTTCACACCTGTTACCTCTACCTTTTGTGGTTTCTCCTGCGTATCTGAAGCATTTATTTCTTCAACAGGACAACCGCAATTTGGACACTCATTAGTTCCCTCTTCCAATTCTGCACCACACTCTGCGCACCTCTTCTTTTCTTCCTGTATCAGTACCATTCCGCAGTGCACACACTTTTTTGCTTTGTCTGATACCTGTTCTCCACAATTCGGACATGTTATCATTGCCATAAAATCACACTCCTTCTTTAGCTTAAATCAAGGCTTCTATGAATTGCACGATCAATCTGCTTCATCTTAGAATCCTCAATATTACAAACAAATTTCCCCAATCTTTTCTTATCAATTGTTTTAATTTGTTCCAAACACACAATGCTGTCTTTTTCCAATATCCCCTTACATAATTTCACATGAGTTGGTTGTCTGTTTTTATCCTGCGAAGTAATTGTTGCAATTATTGTTGTATTGGAGTAATGATTATTTACATCGTTCTGAATGACCAAAACTGGTCTCCATCCAGTTTGCTCAGACCCACAATAATTCTCAATACCTGTCAGATCAGCAAAGTAAATATCACCTCTACTAACATTGTGTATATCGTTATCTGACTTTTTCCTTAAACCCTCTTTATCATCTGAAAAATCTACAATCAAAAAAGCTTCTTCACAAAGTGAAATTGTTTTCAAAGTAAAATAGTTATGTCCACAATACGGACACTTTCTGCCAAGTAAAGTCCTACTCCTTATAATTCCATTATCAAAAACATATGCAAGCGGGACTAACTCTCCACCACATTTACACATTCGCATATCTGCTGTTCTTTTGCTGATTCTTAACGGAACACTTGAATTACACTCATATCTCGTTATGACTTTATCAGTATTCAATTCGTACTTATCAAAAAGCATATAGTCTCTTTTTTCTATAACAACTTCACTCATCCTCTTCCTCGTACTCATCATCCTCAAAATCACCTGCATCTCCAAAAAGAGCCTCATGCTCTTCTTTACTTGTACAAAGCATTTCCTCTGCTAAATACATTTCAGCTGCATCCACTTCACCGTCTCTGTTAAAATCCATCCAATCCATGGTCTTTTCCTCCTATTTTGCATATTCCAAGTTATATTGTTTTATTAATCTTCGTGCTACCATACAGTTCAAATCCTTATTTACGGCTATTGTATTCGTTCCGTCAGAATATATAAAATGAGAACCCTTGCAGCGAATATATTCATATCCATTACTCCTAAGTATCTTTTTCATCTTCTTTGCGTCTATCATATGAAAATCCCTACCTTCCCTTAAAAGCACTAACTACACCAGCAATAACGGAAGCCACAATAATCCAAAGTATCACAATGGCAAAAGCAGGAACATTCTCAACATCCACATCTAATGCTGTAAAAATGAGTGCTACTCCAAAAAGACTTCCAATAGTACACATTATTGCTCCTAAGGTTGACATTCCACCACCTGAGCCTCTGGAAAGTCTGTAATTGCTGTCTGTTCCATCATATACACATCCCGGATAGTGATTTCCTCCGGTCCCATCACAATCAGGACAACAATGTTCACTATTATATTCACTCATAAGCTTGCTCCTTTCCGCTCTTTAAGAGCATCAGTAATATTTCTAGTATTCTTGATACTTATAATTTACCAAACCACATGTCCAATAAAACTCCCTCGCTCTATTCTCCACTTTGTTGCTTATGATATTCAGCAATCTCATCAGCCCAATCATCGTCAAGTTCTGCACTGCATTTTCGACTTTTAGCCATTTTTTTGACAGCTGAACCTACCGTCTCATAATTCAATGCAATTCCATGTTCGTCATTTTCATATGTAACCGAGCGATTTCTTGCTATACCTATTTTCTCTGCTTCTTTTGCCGCATCAATATTGGCACCGAGGAACAAAAACTCCCATCCGCATTCCTTTTTTGCTTCAATCATTCGTTTGATGTCCTTATATGTAAACTCCTCACTTGAATTTTCCAATCCATCAGTCGTAATAACAAACAATACCTTGCCCGCTTTGTGATCTTCCGGTAAATGTTTCTGCACATTATCTATTTTATTGATTGCCTGACCTACGGCATCTAATAGTGCTGTACAACCTCTTACAAAATATTCTTTGTCTGTCAATGGTTCAATGATCTCGATTGGAAATCTGTCATGAACAATTTCCACCTCATCATCAAACAAAACTGTGGTGACATTAATCTTCTCACCTTCTTTTTTCTGCCTTGCAATCATGCCATTAAAGCCGCCTATTGTATCACTCTCCAGTCCGCCCATCGAACCACTTCTGTCCAAAATAAAAACCAGCTCTGTTAATTCTGCATTCATGTGATTTACCTCCTTCGATTAATTGTTAATCACATTATATATGCAGAAAAAACAGAGCTGGTCGCATGTCAGGCGACAAATGATGTCAATTTTATTTTATGAAAAACTATTACTAATCTAAGGTTTCAATAGCACTTTCACCTTCAACCGCCAGTTTTTCACAATAATCAATCAAAATTCTAATACAATCGAATTCCATTTTTATCAGCTCAGCATTTGGGAATTTGCCTTCCAAAATAATTCTAAGATTTTCATTGATTACTTTCATGTTCTTTTCCAGTTCCTTTTTTACTAACTCATTCATTTTTCTTTGCCTCCAATACTCATTCATAATCGTTGTATATATCACTAACTTAAAATACGGGTTGCTCATATGCATCTAATATATCATTAATCTCAAACATATCGTAAATCTTATTTTGCAAAAAATACGCAACAATAATATCCGTCTTTGAACTCCTCGATAATGCATATCCTGCACTATTTAACAGATCTTTTGCCTCATCCAACGACAACTCCAACGCGATAGAAAATGCCAATACTGTTTTCTTATTTGGCGTATAATTGATGTCGTTCCTAATTTTTGAAAAATGCCTTCGATCCACATATGCCTTATTATAAACTTCCGAATCGCTCATTCCTCTCTCATCAATCATACGCAGAAGCCTCTGTGAAAATGTTTCCTCTATCTGATTCATCAAATCATCAATATTACGATTCGTTGCCATAGTAGAAGACATTGTTTTAGTAATCTTTGTCTTCTTCATACTGGAAACATCAAAATCAATGGCAGCACTTTCATCTATTTCAAAATCTGTGACTGTTTCAGATTTTTTTTCTTCTTCCAATTTTATCTTTGCTCTACGGTTTCTTAAATCAGATATTTTATCGAAAATAGATTTCATTTCTTTATCTAACTTTATGTCATCTGTTCCCGGAACATAATATTTATCTATGTATCTTCCAACAGCATCCACCAATTCTTTATTTGGCATGTCTGCACCACCTTTCACTATTTATTATACCTTGAATAATCAACTTAATCTATAAATTTTTCCTCTGATTAATCATCAGAAAGGTTAGTGAAACTGATATCTTACACTCCTATTTCACCGGTACACACTGAAACAGTGCCATTTCTAATGATTAAGCAGGAGATGTATCATTACACCATTAGAAATGCTATGTTAAACACAACTATCTGAACGCATCAACTGCATCCTTGTATATAATTTATTTCTATTTCAACCATTCATGGTCGCATGTCAGGCGACAAATAAAAAAGAGACATGTTCCATATACACTGGTAACATGCCTCCTTAAACTAACGAATCTTCTCTACTTGCGGTATTTCTATCGTATTTGCACCCTTTTGGGGAGCCTCGTTCTCCTTCATATATGCCTCAAACACCTCTGCCCCATACTCATACTTTGGTTCAGATACCATAGACAATTCCTGTGGCTGTGCTACCTCTTTACTTTCCTGATGTGTCTGCTCATACAGTTCATCCCATTTCTTCTCCATCTTCTGAATCTCCACATCCTTAGCCAGATTATCCACCTTATCTATAGCTGCATCCAGATGAAGTTCCAGATTCTGATATACCTTCTTCTGCCACTCCCAAGGCTTGCGGATGACTGCTACATTTGACTTTGCATATTCTTTCTTTGAATAATCCACCTGCTCCTTTCCGGCAAGAACACGAAAACTGTTTGCCAGCTGTTCATTCGCCATTCGCATCCCCTCACCGAAACCATCAATACGGGCAAGTGTCTGATCTGTCTCAACAATCCCCTCTCGGACATTCTCTCTGATAGATTCAAGCTTTTTCTTTACCCCAAAGAACTCGGATACCTTATTAAGTGCCTCTTTTCCCTTCTGCTTTACTGCCTTTACGATTTCATCAGCCTTGTTATGCATCTCTTCCTTGACTTCAAACAGCTTTTCCTTCATCTGCTGGCATCTTACCTGTGCTCTGTCTACCATTTCCGATAAGGTCTCTTTCAGGGATTTTGATGCCTGCTGTTCCTTCATCTCCTGCAATTCCTTACGCATCTGCACCAGCTCGTTTGTCATCTGGTCAAGCTTGCTTTCGAGCATATCCACATAAGCTGCACTCTCAAACACATCTGCCGCCTGCTTTGGTCTCCCATTTGCCTTTAGCAGTTCCATAAGCTCCATAATCATTTCATCTTTTGTCATTGATTTTTTCTTTTCTTCCATACTGTCCTCCAATCCGGGCAGCTTTTGGCCGCCCGTTCTTACTAATCTACTGCTCATTAACGAAAGGGAAG
>JBGVOM010000186.1:0-2458 GCA_045126515.1 Lachnospiraceae bacterium | reverse complement strand
AAGATTGCAAAGTCTACAAGTACCAAAGAATATGACTATGTAATAAACTATGCGAGAAGTAATTTGCTTGATGCAAATACTAACGTTAAGTCGTCTGAGAAATTCCGAATTGTAGTATATGATTACGAAAATGCAGTCGGTTATGTAAATGGAGCATTAGTATGTAGAAAAGTATTTCCTTTGGATTAGGAAAACGTTAAAAATCGGGTAGGAGGTAAATAATTATTTTATTTACCGTCCTCCCACACCACCTAGCATACCGTTCGGTACTAGGCGGTTCCTTAGTTTTCATAGACTATCAGATAATAGTCGAGCATGGATGTATATCCTAGCTTGGCTATTATTTTGTTTGAAAGGATTTGGTTCAAGACTTTTGCCATTCTCCAGTAACCTTTTCGACTACACGCAAGTTCCTTAGCTCTCCAATGCTCTAAACCTAATGCTTTTAACATTCGGTACTTTGTTTTGATTTTCTTCCATTGCTTCCAATAAACCGCCCTTATTCGGCGTCTCGCCCACTCATCTGTATCTGCGAGAAGTTTCTTCATATCAGCAAGCTTGAAGTAGTTTACCCACCCTCTCACGTACTGCTGATACTTTTCTTCTCGCTTAGTATTGCTCATGCCATTGTTTCTGTCTGTAAGCTCTCTGATTTTATTTCTCATTTTAGCTACTGACTTCGGATGTACCCTAAATCTGCATTTTCCCTTGTACCTATAAAAACTATATCCAAGGTATTTCACTTTGCTGATATGTGCCACACACGTTTTCTTCCGATTTACTTTTAGAAAAAGTTTCTCTTCTATAAATGGAATAATGTTTTCCAAGGTTCTTTGCGCACTCTTTCTGCTTTTGCAGAAAATCATACAGTCATCCGCATATCGGACAAATCTATGCCCTCTGTGTTCCAGTTCCTTGTCCAACTCGTTTAACATGATGTTACTAAGCAGTGGACTAAGTGGTCCGCCTTGTGGCATTCCTATCTCCGTCCTTTCAAACATTCCGTTTACGAGGACTCCCGCATTGAGATATTTGTGTATAAGCGAGATAACTCTGCCATCTTTGATGGTTCTTGACAGTACCTCAATTAGTTTGCTCTGGCATACTGTGTCGAAGAACTTTTCCAAGTCCATATCCACCACATATATATAGCCATCATTTACATTCTTTTGGCACTGTCTGAGGGCGTCATGCGCTCCTCTGTTTGGGCGAAAACCAAAACTATTCTCTGAGAATTTCTCCTCAAAGATTGGTGTGAGTTCCTGTGTAATTGCCTGTTGTATTACTCGGTCAACCACAGTTGGAACTCCAAGTTTACGAAACTCGCCTTTTGTTTCTTTGGGTATCTCTACCCTTCGGACTGGGTTCGGTTTAAATTTGCCGTTCCTTATCGTCTGAATTAAGGTGTCTTGGTTTTCTCTTAGGAAGGGCAGAAGTTCATCCACCTGCATACCGTCAATTCCACCGGCACCTTTGTTTGATTTCACACGCTTGTAGGCTTGATTTAGATTATCCTTGCGTAAAATCAGTTCCAGAAGATTATCCGTCCAATAATCTGTGATGACACCGCTCTTTTCAGTAATCTTACGATAGTCGAACACTTCTGCATACTCTCTCTGTTCCGCAGATACCATTTGCAGATAGTCCTCAATATGAAGTTGTCTGTTCTTAAATCTACTTTCAGTTACATTCATTAGCTTGTATCTCCTAAAGTTCGGTCCTTCCCACTATGTCTTAAGCCATAATGGTACTATGACTTCTGCTGACTTCTTGCCATTCGTTATTACTAACGGACTTCATACTCTGTTTCCGTCCGCTGACAAGACCTCCCTTGGTACCACACGTCACTTTCTCTCCATATATCTGCCACATTTACTACAGTTAATTCCGAGTAGTTATTGGACTTTGACTTGTATTGCAGCCTTATCCTTAACTATAGCCTGATGTGATTTCTGTTCGTCAGACCAGAGATTTGCCTCCACCTTCCTTCAGATTCCCCTCGCGTTAATCATAATCTATGTCATGAATAGGACACCCTTGGTCTTGGCTGTATCCTTCCCACTACTAGGGCGGATTAGGGACTTTCACCCATTAGCGACGTGCGCCGCAAGGCGCACAACAAAATGAGATTGGTTAGAATACCAATCTCATTTTTGTTTTATAGATATTTAGGATCCCTCTATGGATTAGATCCCGTTTGTTTTAGTTAAATCCATATATTTTCTGTGAAATAGTATATCCCAGTATAATAACTTTTCTTCCTACCCAAGACTTCATCTTCATGATAACACCAAGAAAATATTTGTTCATCTGTCCATATACCCAGCGGTTTTTATTTTTTAAATACTTCCACAATTCGTCTTTGACAGCAAGACTCTCTTTTGTATTTATTTTTATCAAAAACACAGAGCTTACAGTCATCATCATAACCAAATATTTAATCATATAGCGACGCAAT
>JBGVOM010000185.1:0-2416 GCA_045126515.1 Lachnospiraceae bacterium | reverse complement strand
ATCGGATTATGAGGCAATTATTACACATTGTTTGTGCGACGTGATAAAAGTGGTATCTTTTGGCATATTATCGCTGGGCTTTTTGTTCTATATTAATTGTTTGTTTGCATTTATCATGTTACTGATTGTTGGAATCTCCATACCATTTTTATTTCAATCAGGCAAGACATCGAAGGAAAGCAGCACTTTATTAAAATTGGCAAAGTCAGATGTAGTTACGAGGATTGTTGAATATGTAAATGGAATAAAAACATTTAGATTGTACAACCTTATAGGAGACGCCTTTGGGGCATTGGATACGGACTTAAAAAAATTAAAAAAGGCTTCTATAAAAGCAGAACTATCAGTATTGCCATTGTCGTTGGTCTTTTATGTAATAACAGCGATTATGGTTCCAGCAGCAATTGTTATGGGTGGATATTTATGTAAGATAGGGGCAATTACATCAGCAGAATTTGTACTTAATTTATTTGTAACTGTTTCGCTTGCGGATATTCTTGGAGTATTAAGTTCTCTTTATCCGCAAGTTAAATCCATTACCAAAGCAACTGAGAATATATACGAAGTCTTAGAAAAAAAGCATTTGATTACGATGAAAAAATCACATCGTTGGATTGTTTTGATATTCTTGAGTTTCCGCAAAATGTAATTCAAAAATGAATATAACTTCCCAAAGCACCAGTCTGCCGTTTTTTTGAAACTTTAAGAATGGCAGTTCTGTGAATAGAGGCACTTTAATAAGCCCCGTCGGAACCGGACTTTGGGAGAGCTATTCTTTTATCTATTTAAGTGGTCAGCTTAAGGCAGAGTTGACGGTAAGCCGGACGTTTTGTCCGAAACCAGAGCCTGACGCCCTCTTTTGCATAAGAAAGTATGCCTGAGATACCTTTAGCCAGCCGGTAATAGCAGAAGAACACTTTTTCCTTTACAGGATTTGCTGTCTTTATGATGGAAACCTTAAGGGCATTGGTTTCTGACTCCATTGAAATCATTGCAAGAAATGCCATGCATAAGGTGATATAAAAGTTAAGTGCGTTGATTGCTTTTAGCTTACGCACACGAAAGTTCTCAAACTGGAACATCTGCTTTTTGCAACGGAAATATTCTTCGATTTTCCAGCGTGAGAAATATATTCTTGCCACCCGGATTACATCGTCTTTGGATTTGATTTCTTTATTGGTGGCAAGCATCATTGGGTGTTGGGTAATACCATAAACAAGTACCAGATAAATATCTTTTCTGGATGCAGTAATCTGCACCTTGATATGTGAAAGAAAAGCTTCATGCTCTTTGCCTTTGTAAAAAACATTGGTTTTAATTTTGCCCTTTCTTCGGTTGCAAAGTTCTGAAGCCATTGTCCATTTGTTGTGGTACAAAAGTTTGCGATTGGATTTCAAACGAATAACGTAATCCTGATTAAGGTCATCCAGTTTCAGAAACATCTTATTGTCATCGTAACCTCTGTCCATGGCGAAAGTTGCTTTTTTAAAGAGAGCAGCCCCCTGCTCCATAGCTTGAAAGGTAATCGTATTTGCGGACTTATAATCTTTTTCCTGAGAAGAATGTATTTTAGAAAAAATACTGACAGGATGATTGCCGGAAGTAAGAACACATGCTTCTGTTACATGGTATCCTTTTTTATAAACATTTTTCGAGGAAGTACTTTCGGAACCATCCCTGACGAGTCCGATGTCTTCAAATTTATAACCGTCGGGTTTGACAATATCGCTGTCGTCGATGTGAATCACAGGTTCAGCAGGTACCCACTTTTTAACCTGCTGCAGATAAGCAGAAACAGCAGATGCAGGAGTACCTTTTTCAAGGTGTCGGGATAAACGGTCTACCACATTTATCTTTTTAGAAGGTTCGTGAAGCTGGTCGCAAATGTCGGTTAGCAGGCAACTGCCGGAAGCCAACATACCATAAGTGATGTCAGCAGAGAACTTCCTTCCGGGTTTTGAAAGGTTTCTTGAAATTTTATTTGAAAAAGTTAAAATTTTTCGTTTCAAAGTGTAAGTATTTGATGTAAAATTAGCCATAAGGAATCCCCTTTCTTTTTGTTTAGTGAGATTTTTGTTTGGTAGCTTAATTTTACATCAAAAAGGAATGAGATTCCTTATATTTTGGGCAATTTTATAAAGTTGTTTATTACGAAAGCAGTAAATCAAGGCTTCTGTGGATAAAACTGCGGAAACTCAAGTTTGATATTACATATGAAAATGTAAGCTTTTCGTATACAGGTTCAGTAAAAGTATTGGATGATGTGAGCTTTTCGGTAAAACAGGGAACCACTACTGCTTTGATAGGTCCATCCGGTTCAGGAAAAACAACCATTACAAATCTTCTGTCAAGGTTTTGGGATGTGTCAGGTGGATGTATTAAAATAAATGGTATTGATATCAGAGATATTTCACCG
>JBGVOM010000184.1:0-58167 GCA_045126515.1 Lachnospiraceae bacterium | reverse complement strand
TTTAGACTATAATTTTTCTGTAAGTTAATGTGTTTGGTCATACATTAATTTTACACCAACTGCCAGATACTTTCGAGGTCTGGCAGTTATTTTTTTGCACTGAAAAGGAGCTGCGCACTAATTCTTAGTGCGACAGCCCCTGTGTTTTTAATTAGAACTTATTAGAAAATTCAATGCACCTTCACAATTTCCGGAACCTTTTTCGAGTAAGGAAACCAGTCCGCAGATGGTTTCTTCGATTTCGGTGGGAGTAGAAGGCATAATGGTATTGTCCAGTTTTACCGCTAATACAATAAGCACAATTTCGGCTAATGCGGCAGGATGGTCGAAAGAAAATTCGCCTTGAGCAATTCCCTGCTTTATGATTTCGGTAAGTACCGGCTTTAACTCAGAAATCACATGAGTAAGATATTTCTTGTGAAGCAACGATTCCTCCTGAGCATCGGTGAGAGTGTCAGGGTAGGAATCTTTTTTCTTTATCATAAATTCTGTAGAAGAACTTCTACATGCCTGAAACATCATGGACATGCGAGTCAGCGAAGAAATATTTGTTTGTTTTGCCATATTTTTTACAGTTTCCAAAGGCTTTTTGTAATTACGTTCAATTAAAGCATCCAAAATGGCATTCTTAGAAGGAAAGTAATAATAGATACTTCCCTTTCCAATCCCGGCAGTCTGGGCAATTTCACTTACTGAAATGTTCTGTATACTTTTTTGCTCTAATAATTTCTGAAGTGCATCAAGTATGATGTCACATTTAGAAGAAGTTGACATTGTAGTGCCTTTCCGGAGTGTGTTATGCCCCTCAATAAATTAAAATGTTGCATGGATTTTTTATATATTATAGCATAACGAATTTTCGAAAAGCAATTGTAAATTTGATGAAAAGGAAAGATATATTTAGGGAAAAATTGGAAGAATCTGTATTGACCGCCGGTCGAATAAGTGATATCCTTATTACGAAAAGCAGTTGACCGGTGGTCGAAAATAATAATAAAATGCGGAAACGCAAATGGAGGGAATAAGTATGACATATGCTGAAATGTTTTCAGAGATTAAAGGGCTGTTTATGGCAGCTGATATCAGTGATGTGAAAGAACATCTGGCATATCAGTTTAACATTATCGGGGAAGGCTCCGGTATTTTTTATGTGGAGGCAAAGGGTGGAGAGTTATCTGTAGAACCTTACGAATATTTTGACAGAGATGCCATGTTTATATGTGATGCAGAAACTTTAATGAAAATTGCATCCGGGGAATTAGATCCGGTACATGCGGTGTCTACACAGAAGTTAAGGGTAGAAGGAAATATTGACAAGGCTTTGAAACTAAAACATTTGATTGATCAAAATAAGAAAAAGGAAAAAAAGGCAAAGAAAAAGTAGGGAGCGGAGTATGAGTAAATTAATTGGAGGAATTTTGGGACTTGCTGGAACTTTTGTGTTGGTAGAAGCAGGAATTTCTGCCTATTTTTACCGCAGAACCATGAAACGAAATAAAGCAAAGGTGGAGCGGACTATGAAAATGGCGGGGACTGATTGGAATCAGTATATGCCGTTAATTCAGGAGAGAAAAGCTTATCTGCTTTCACAGCCTCATGAAGATGTTTTTATATATTCTCATGATGGGCTGAAACTTCATGGAACTTATTTTCCACAAAAAGACAGCAAGAAGCTGGTAATTTGTTTTCACGGTTATACCAGTGAAGGTATGAAGGATTATAACGGACTGTCAGATTACTATCTGAAACATGGTTTTAGTATGTTGTTGGTAGATGAAAGAACCCACGGACTAAGTGAAGGAGATTACATTGGATTTGGATGTCTGGACAGAATGGATGCACTCAAATGGATAGAGTGGGTAATAAAGAAGTGTGGGGAAGATGTACAGATTCTGCTCCACGGAACTTCCATGGGGGCAGCTACCGTATTGATGGCAAGTGGTTTGAAACTTCCAAAGCAGGTGAAAGGTATTATTTCTGACTGTGGTTTTACTTCGCCTAAACACGTGTTTACTCATGTGTTAAATTCCATGTACCATCTTCCGGCGTTTCCAATTATGCAGATTGCTGATTTTGTAAATAAGAAAAAAGCTGGTTATGGTCTGGATGAATGTAATGCCGCCAGAGAAGTAAGAAAGGCAAAAGTACCGATTTTGATGATTCATGGGGATGCAGACACTTTTGTGCCGTGCAGTATGTGTGATGAAATTTATGAAAATTGTGCTTCTGAAAAGAAGAAATTGATTATCAAGGGAGCAGCTCATGCGGAAAGCTATTATAAAAATATGCCGGCTTACGAAAAGGCAATGGATGAATTGATTGAAAGGGTTTTAAAATAATGATGAGAACAAGAAAAGGATATAAGGTATATCCACTTACAAATGCACAGAAATTTCACTTATACTATTTATCATTTTGCCCGAAAAAGGCAGTGGTAAATATTGGAACCAGTCTTACTATTGGAGCAGACATCGACTGGAACGTATTAAAACAGTCTATTTATAAGGCGTATGAACGATGCGAATCCATGCGTCTTCGATTTGCTCAGGACAAAGAGGGTAATTGGTATCAATATGTGGTGGAAAAGGAAGAAAGAGATATTGAATTTGTGGATTTTTCACACTGCTCCATGGAAGAAGCAGAAGAAGAGATGCGGAAATGGACAGAGGTACCATTTGAAGGTCAGGATATACCGGTGAATAGAATTGTGATGATTAAGACATCGGATGGATATAATGGAATTTATCTCTTGGTAAATCATTTGACCATGGATGCACAGTCATTAATCTGTTTTATGAAAGATATCATAGAAATATATTGTAATACCAAATTTGAAGGTGTGCCGTATCCAAAAGAAATGGCTTCCTATATTAAACAATTAGAAAAAGATTTGGCTTATGAAGCGGGATGTAAGGCGAAAGACAGGGATGAAGCTTTCTTCCATCAGCTCATTGAAAGCTCAGAACCAATCTATAATGGAATCGATGGTACAAAGAAATTAGAAGAAGCAAGAAAAAGAAGTGGTAATCCGAAGGCAAGAGCAGCCATAAATGTTTCAGATTCCGTGGATGCGACACTGGATATCTTCCATTTAGAAGCAGAGCCGACGAAACGCTTAATGGATTTTTGTGAAAAGTATCATGTTTCGTTGGTATGTCTTCTTATTATGGGACTTCGTACCTATTTCCAGAAGATGAATGGCAATGAAGATGTTTCTATTAATACAGCTATTGCAAGAAGGGCAACTTTGCAGGAAAAGAAGAGTGGAGGTACCAGAATTCATTCCTTCCCGTTCCGTACAATTATATCGGAAGACAAGACTTTCTTAGAGGGAATTTATGAAATTCGTGATAAACAGAACGAATTATTCCGTTATGCAAATTACAATCCGGTATCTTATTTTGCTTATCGTAGCCAGGTGTATAATACTGAAAAAGGTTGTACCTATGAACCAATGTCATTAACATATCAGCCAATGACACTGCAGGAAAAAGGACTGGATCAGCTTGGGGATATCCGCTATAAAACAAAATGGTATCCAAACGGTGCAACTACACAGGCAATGTATTTGACAGTAATGCATCGCCCGGAAGATAATGGTCTGGACTTTAATTTTGAACATCAGATAAAAGCAGTTTCCAGAGAACAGTTGGAATATTTATATTATTATCTCTGTAAGATTATGTTTAAGGGAACGGAGAATCCGGGACTGACCATCGGAGATATTATGAAACTTGTATAGTATAGAAGTGAGGTAAAAGAAATGTTTGAAAAATTAGTAGAAATAATTTGCAATTATGTAGAAGTGGAGCCGGAAAATATTAAACGTGAATCACGTTTTATGGAGGACTTAGGTTTTACCTCTTTTGATTTTATGAGTATGCTTGGAGAACTGGAAGATGAACTGGATGTGGAAATTGACCAGCATGAAGCTGCTAATATTCGCACAGTGGGTGAAGCAGTTGACTATTTAGAAAAGCTGTCTGCATAAGTCGGAAAAGGGGGTAACTATGGTTTACAGTACAATTCGTGACATTTTAGTGGGCGCAGAAGAAAAGTTTGGTGCAGAAGATGCCATTCGTTATAAAAAAGATAAAAATGAAATCGAAGCAAAGACATATACACAGCTTAGAGAGGACAGTGAAAGTTTTTCCTGCGCTTTAAAAGCGTTAGGGGAACAGGGAAACCATATCGCCATCATTGGACCTACCAGTTATGCATGGATTACTGCTTATTTTGGCATTGTAAATGGGGGGAGTGTGGCGGTTCCTTTAGATGCCGCTCTGCCAGTGAATGAATTATGCGAGTTAATCGACCGTGCAGATGTGACGGTGCTTGTGGTGGATGAAATTCGCAAAGATGTGATTGAGGCTGCGAAAAAACAGTGCTCAAAGTTAAAATACATAATTTCAATGGAGAAAGAGGAGAGTGACGAACAAAGTCTTTCTTTCTGGCAACTGATAAGGGAGCATCAAGGGCATTTTGAATTTCAACCAGAACCGGATAAGCTTTGTACGATTATGTTTACTTCGGGAACCACCGGAAAAAGCAAGGGAGTTATGTTGTCTCAACGTAATCTGGCAGAAAATGCTACCTGCTTAGATATGAAAATACCGGAAAGAACAGTGCTATTATCTGTATTACCGGTGCATCATGCTTATTGCCTTAGCATGGATATTTTAAAGGCACTTTCTCTTGGAAGTGTTATCTGTATCAATGATTCACTTATGCGTGTGGCAAAGAATATTAAGCTTTTCCGCCCAAATATGATGTTGATGGTACCTCTGATGATAGAAACTCTTGCCAAAAAGCTGGAAGATTCCTCAAAAATACCGGCAGTTGTGGTGAAATTGAAAGTATTCGGAAAACAGTTTCATACTATTTGCAGCGGTGGAGCATACCTGAATCAGGATTATATAGAATTGTTCAAAAAGTATGGGATTACTATTTTGCAAGGGTATGGAATGACGGAATCTTCACCGGTAATCAGCACGAATGTAAGCTGGAATACCAAAAAGGAATCTGTTGGACAGCTTCTTCCAAACTGCGAGGCCAAGGTTGTAGATGATGAAATCTGGGTTCGCGGCAGCAGTGTGATGATGGGATATTATAAAATGCCGGATAAGACAGAAGAAACCTTGAAAGACGGCTGGCTGTTGACAGGAGATTTAGGATATGTGGATGAGGAAAACTTTTTGTTCCTGACCGGTAGAAAGAAGAACCTGATTATTACAAAAAATGGTGAAAATGTTTCGCCGGAAGAACTGGAAAATAAAATTGGAGCCAATCGACTGGTTCAGGAAATTCTGGTTCGTGAAAAGGAAGGTATCATTGAAGCAGAAATTTTCCCGGATATGGAATATGCTGAGAAAAAGAAGATAAAAGATATTAAGTCGGCATTACAGCAGATTATTGATGCTTATAATCAGGATGCACCATCCTATAAAAAAGTATATAGTTTGAAACTGCGGGAAACAGAGTTTGATAAGAATACATCTAAGAAAATAAAAAGATATTAGTACTGAGCTATGGACTTTCAGGTACTTATGATACTGAAACTTGTACAGGTTTACCAATAATTTGAAAAAAATGTGGAAAAAATTGTGAAAGTATGTTAAAATATACAAGTGAACTGTAAATGTACAATGATAAAGGGATCTAAGGTCTGGGGGTAAAAAATATGGAAAGTACAAAAACAGAGGTAGTTGTAAAGAAGGAACGTGTATACGAACGGTTGGAGAACAGAAATGCAAAAACAAATCAGCTGGCAATTATCAGTATTACGATATTGGAATTGCTTCTGATATTTGCCTTGGTTATTCAGACGTTTGTGCAGCAAACCGCTTATGGAAAACTAGGAATAGTACCTATGTTGATTTTGAGTGTCAGTGTGGGTATTAATTGGATCATTTATAAAAAAGATAAAACCAGCGAGAAATTGAAACATGCCATGCTGATAGGATTTTTAATTGGCTGGGGATATTTGATGATAACCGGAAAAAATGTGCTGGTTGTTTCTTATATATACCCTGTACTGGTTGGATCAATTTTGTATCGTGATGTCAAATTTGAAAAGAGGGTTTTTGCTACTGTATTGGGAGTTGTAATACTGCGTACCATTATCTGGGGGGCTATCGGATATTTGCTGACCTCACCAGATGGACTTGCATTTATCAGTACAATAGTAAGTTTTGTAGTGGTTATTGTAGTTCATATTACAGCAAAGCTTTATATTAAATTTACCCATGATATGTTGCATTCCGTGGAAGATGAAAAGAAGGCACAAAATGCTATGATTCAGGACATTTTGAACATATCAGAGGGCGTGACAAGAGAAGTGGAGAACGCAGATGAGCTGATGGAAACTTTGAAAGATTCTGCCAGTGTTGTGCATGGTTCCATTCAGGAAATTTCAAAGACTACACAGGTAACGGCAGAAAGTGTGCAACAGCAGTCAGAAATGACGTCAGTAATTAATGAGGCAATCAATGAAACGGCAGAAAATGCTAAAATCATGGTAGAAACAGCAGAAAATTCAACCAAGGTGGTGGAAGAAAATCTGAAAGCCATGAATCAGATACGTGAGAAGGCACAAACCATTGAAGAAACCAACTCTCATGTGGCAGGTTCTATGGAAGAATTGCAGAAGAAAGCCCAGGAAGTGCAGCAGATTACAGAAGTTATTTTCTCCATTTCCAGTCAGACAAATCTGCTGGCATTAAATGCTTCCATTGAAAGTGCGAGAGCAGGGGAAGCAGGGAAAGGTTTTGCAGTGGTAGCAGAGGAAATAAGAAAATTGTCAGAAGAAACCAGATTGTCTACAGAAAAGATTACTGGAATCGTTCAGGAATTGAATATGAATGCCCAGAATGCCACAGAAATTGTACAAGCTTCCATTGATGCGATGAATCAGCAGAATGAGATGGTTGAAAATGCGGCAGATGGCTTTGTTGCTGTCCGTAACAATATGGAAACATTGACACAGCGTGTGGAAGAGATGAACAAGAAGATTAAAAATTTAGTAGAATCCAATGATACGATTATTGAAAACATTAGTCAGCTATCTTCTATCAGTGAGGAAGTTTCAGCCAGTGCAGAAGAAGTAGAAGGACGCAGCAAGGATAATCAGCAGCAGGCACAGATGGCAAAAGAAGCACTGAATCAGGTGCAAGAACTTGTGAAAGGATTTTCAAAGTATCAAGAAGTGAAATAGTTGAATAAATCAGATTTTTGAAGAAGGTTGAGAGTAAAACAGGCAGATGGTGAATGTCATCTGCCTTGTTTCTATTGTATTGAAAAAAATGCCGAGGACCTATTGTATATCAATGGATTTTAGGGTATACTTTTAAACGTGACACAACATATGGAAGGATAAATGGAAAGATTAACAATATATAGAATGGGTGAAAGGGTGAATTAATGTGTTTGTTGTAAAAAAAGATGGGACGAAAGAAGAATTTGATGTACAAAAAATCATCAGAGCTGTAAATAAGTCGGCTTCCAGAATTATGTATGAATTTTCAGAGGATGAAGTAAAATTTATTTGTGAATTTGCATTAGAGCGTGCAGGAAAGCTGGGAAAAGAGGAAATTACCATCAGCGAAATGCATAATATTGTAGAAGGAGCATTGGAAAAGGTAAATCCAAGCGTTGCTAAAAGTTACCGTGATTATAGAAATTATAAGCATGATTTTATTCACATGATGGATGACGTGTATACAAAGAGTCAGTCCATTCGCTACATTGGGGATAAAAGTAATGCAAATACAGACAGTGCGTTGGTGGCAACAAAAAGAAGTCTTATTTTTAATGAATTAAATAAGGAATTATATCGCAAATTCTTTATGAATAGAAATGAACTCCAGGCGTGTAAAGATGGGTATATTTATATTCATGACCAGTCGGCCAGATTAGACACCATGAACTGTTGTCTGTTTGATGTGGCATCTGTTTTAAAAGGTGGTTTTGAGATGGGAAACGTATGGTATAATGAGCCAAAGTCGTTAGATACTGCCTTTGATGTTATGGGAGATATTATTTTAAGTACTGCTGCGCAGCAGTATGGCGGTTTTACAGTGCCGGAAGCAGATAAGATTTTAGCACCATATGCAGAAAAAAGCTATGAAAAGTACAAAAAAGAGTTTTTAGAATACGGTGAAGAAAGCTGGCAGGGATATGCAGAAAAAGCAGAAGACTATGCTTACAATAAAGTAAAACGTGATTTTGAACAGGGCTGGCAGGGAATTGAGTACAAGTTAAATACGGTGGGCTCTTCCAGGGGAGATTATCCTTTTGTAACGGTAACTATAGGTTTGGGAACGGAAAGGTTTGAAAAACTGGCTTCTATATCTTTATTAAAGGTACATAAAGAAGGTCAGGGAAGACCAGGCAACAAAAAGCCTGTATTATTCCCTAAAATTGTTTTCTTGTATGATGAGAATATTCATGGCGTAGGCGGCATTGCTGAAGATGTATTTGAAGCAGGTGTGGAATGTTCTGCGAAAACCATGTATCCGGACTGGTTGTCCTTAAGTGGCGAAGGGTATATTGCAAGAATGTACAAAAAATATGGAAAAGTTATCAGTCCTATGGGATGCCGTGCATTTTTAAGTCCTTGGTACGAAAGAGGCGGTATGCATCCGGCAGACGATGAGGATAAGCCAGTATTTACCGGACGTTTCAATATCGGAGCAGTCAGTCTTCATCTTCCAATGATTCTGGCAAAGGCACGTTCTGAAAGCAGGGACTTTTATGAAGTATTAGATTACTATTTGGAGATGATTCGTGGACTTCATATTCGTACCTACGATTATCTGGGAGAAATGAAAGCGTCCACAAATCCACTGGGATACTGTGAAGGTGGTTTCTATGGCGGACACTTGCAACCGGGAGAAAAAATTAAAAAGATTTTAAAACCAATGACCGCATCTTTCGGAATTACTGCGCTAAATGAATTGCAGGAATTATACAATGGAAAATCTATTGCAGAAGATGGAGCTTTTGCATTAGAAGTGTTGGAATATATTAACAGAAAAGTGGAACAATTTAAGGAGGAAGACGGTAATTTGTATGCTATTTATGGTACTCCGGCGGAGAGTCTTTGTGGCTTGCAGGTAGAACAGTTCCGCAAAAAATACGGTATTGTGGAAAATGTGTCCGACAGACCATATGTAAGCAACAGCTTTCACTGTCATGTAACAGAAGATTTGACACCGATTCAGAAACAGGATTTGGAAGGAAGATTCTGGGAATTGTGCAATGGTGGAAAAATTCAGTATGTAAGATATCCGATTTCTTATAATACGGAAGCTATCCGAAGTCTTATCCGTAGAGCCATGGCGTTAGGATATTATGAAGGGGTGAATTTGTCACTGGCATATTGCGATGACTGTGGATATCAGGAACTGGAAATGGATGTATGTCCGAAGTGTGGTTCTAAGAATTTAACGAAGATTGATCGAATGAATGGATATTTATCTTACAGCCGTGTCCATGGAGATACCAGATTGAATGATGCGAAGATGGCAGAAATTGCAGAACGTAAGTCAATGTAACGAAACAGGGAGGGGCGGTTATGAAATATGTGGCTAAGTTCTTTAAAGTGATGCTTAGGGGAGTGTTAAAACCACTCTCCTTTGTGCCTGCCCTATACATGATGTACATTATTTTTCAATTTTCATCTGCAACGGGAGTGGAATCATCCAGAACCAGTGGAGATGTATGCTTTAAAATTGTGGACGAGGCAGATCAAGTGTTGGATTTAGGGGTGTCTTACGATAAAAAAATATATTATGCCCAGAAAATAGAATATCCGGTAAGAAAACTGGCACATTTTAGCGAATATGCCTTGTTGGCGGCAACGGTGGCACTTCCTCTTTATGTTTACGGTATGCGGGGAATTCCGCTGATGCTGGTAGCAGGAGCTGTTTGTGTTGGATTTGCCTGTACCGATGAGTATCATCAGTCTTTCGTGTCAGGGCGAAGTCCGGCAAAAAAAGACGTGCTTATTGACAGCGCCGGGGCTTTTTGCGGAATTATTGTTACAAGGATTCTGTGTTTTATTGGAAGGAAAACAATTTTTCGCCCGTTAAGCAACGAAAAAAAGAAGCGTAGGAAAAAAATGATTAGGGGGGAGAAAGATGGAAAATAATAAGGAAAATATAAAAAAAATCAGAAATTTAATTGCGTTTGCAATTCTCCTGTATCTTGGTGTACAGCACATAGATGTGGTTTTTCGGGTACTCTGTAATTTGTTCGGGCTTATTTCACCGTTTGTGCTGGGAGCAGGTATTGCATTTGTGTTAAATGTACCCATGAATTCTATTGAAAAGAAAATGGAACGTGCATTTGGGAAACAAAAGTATATCAGACCCTTGGCATTGGTAAGCACGATTGTCTGTGTAGTTCTTGTTATTGCACTGGTATTGTTTGTAGTATTGCCGGAACTTGCTTCCACAATTTTAAGCTTAAAAGATTTGTTCCCGGCATTTTTAGTGCGTACCCAGGAAATGGCAGAAAAGGTATTTGCAGAGAATCCGCGGATTGTAGAAAAAATTTCTTCCATAAAAATAGATTGGGACGAAGTGATTAATCAAGTGGTTTCTTTTTTGAAAAACGGGGCAGGAAGTTTTCTGAATTCTACAGTCAGTGTGGCAGTATCTGTGGTGAGCGCTATTGCAAACTTTTGTATTGGTTTTGTATTTTCCTGCTACATTCTATTGCAGAAAGAAAAACTTTCCGTGCAAGTGAAAAAGGCAATATATGCCTTTATTCCGGTGAAGAAAGCAGACAGAATTTTAGAAATTTGTGTTTTGAGCAGTAGAACATTTTCTAATTTTCTTACAGGTCAGTGCGTGGAAGCTTTGATTTTAGGCTGTATGTTCTTGATTTCCATGTTGATTTTGAGATTTCCATATGCGTTGCTGGTAGGCGTGCTGGTAGCGTTTACTGCGCTGATTCCAATTTTTGGTGCTTTTATTGGTTGTGCGGTTGGTGTATTTTTAATATTGATGGTTAGTCCGGTGAAAGCATTGGCCTTCTTGATTTTGTTCCTGGTATTGCAGCAGATAGAAGGAAATCTTATTTATCCTCATGTGGTAGGAAACTCAGTAGGGCTGCCTTCCATTTGGGTATTGGTAGCAGTGACCTTAGGTGGAAGTACCATGGGGGTTTTGGGAATGATAATTTTTATTCCGCTGGTATCTGTAATGTATACACTGTTTCGAGAAAATGTATACCGGAGAATTGCCGGACGTAAAGAACTTGAGGACAAGTTTTAGAAAGGTGAAGAGGTGGAAACATGCTGAAAAAATTAACGGCAGCGATAGTAATTGCAGGAATGTTTGTAGCAACATTGGAAGTGTGTGCAAGCTCGACCTCTGAAAAAATTGAACAAACTCAGGGGCAGATAGAAGAAATCAAGGGAGAACTGGAAAAGGTCAACAGTGATATAGAACAACTGGAAGGCTCCAAGGAAGAACTGGAAAGTGCCAAAAAGAAGTTTGAAACGGAATTAAATGAAATTATTTCTGAAGTAGAAAAACTCAGTCAGGAGATAGAACAGAAACAGTCGGAGATTGAAGAAACAGAAAAGGCCTTGGAAGCGGCAAAGAAAAAGGAAGAAGAACAATATTACTCCATGAAAGTCCGTATTAAATATATGTACGAAAATGGAGATGAAAATTATATGGCATTGCTGTTAGCGGCGGAAGACATGAGCGATATGATGACTCGGGCAGAATATATTTCAAAAATCACAAAATATGACAGGCAGATGCTGGACGAATTTGTGGCAACCCGAGAACAGATTCAAAAAGAAGAGATTCTTTTGAAAAACCAGAAAGAGGAATTAGAACGAGCCAAGGCAGAATCTCAGGAGAAACAAGAACTTATGGCAGACAAGGTTTCTCAGGTGAAAACAAGTATCTCTGAATATGAGACTCAGATATCTGAGGCAGAGAAACGGGCGATGGAATTTGAAGAACAATTAAGACAGCAGGAAGAGTCCTTGGAGAGTCTGGAACGAAAAAAACAGCAGGAAGAAGAAAATGCAAGAAGGGCAGCAGCAAACAATATTACTAGTAACACTTCAGGTATTCCGCTTGGCTCACCGCCGGCTACTGTTACATCGGCAAGTAATGTGCAACTGTTGGCTGCTATCATTGAGTGCGAAGCAGGCGGCGAAAGTTACGAAGGAAAAATTGCAGTAGGAAATGTAGTCATGAACAGGGTGGCAAGCAACCGTTATCCAAATACTATAGCAGATGTGCTGTATCAGCGCTCGCAGTTTACACCGGTTACTAGTGGACGTTTCGTGCTGGTGTTGTCAAGAGGTGCAAACGGTGCCTGTACGCAGGCAGCCCAGGATGTGTTGAACGGAAAAGTAGTGGTAGGCAGCAACATTTATCATTTTTGCAGAGTAAATGGAACTCCGGGGACGGTAATTGGAAATCATGTGTTTTATTAGCGTGCAAGTGAAAAATGAGGGAGGAAAAGGATACCGTGAAAATTTTAGTGATTGGCGGCAGCTATTTTTATGGCAGGGTATTTGTTATGCTGTCAGCAAGAGAACATGAAGTTACGGTTGTAAATCGGGGAACTTATTCCATGGAAGAACTTGGAGCAAAGCAGATTACCGGAGACAGGCATGACGAGGTGCTTTGGCGGAATTTAACAGAAGATTATGATGTAATTGTGGATTTCTGCGGTTATGTGCCGAAAGATGTGGAAAAGGTGCTTGAAAATTATTCGGGAAAAGTGAAACAATATATTCTTATTAGTACGGTGGATGTATACAGACGTGGAATTGTAGGAAGAAAGGCAGAGGATACCCCTTTTGAAAGCAGAACCATTCCGGGTGAGGTTGGTACTTACATTGCAGGAAAAATAGCATTAGAGCAGGAAGTAGCTGAAGTTTGCAGGAAAAAGAATATAAATTATACTATATTGCGACCGGCAATTTTGTATGGACCATACAATTATGCACCCAGAGAGTCGGTGTTTATTCAGATGGCAGTAAAAAATTATGTGTTGCCAAAGTTTGCGGATGCAGATGGAAAGTTTCAGTTTGTTTATGTGAAAGATGCAGCAGAGGCCATTGAAAAATGCCTTTTGAATGAACAGGCTTTTGGGCAGGCATATAATCTTTGCGGAGAAGAAATTCTTACTTATGAAGAATTTTTTCAAGGGTTGTTACAAGCGGCTGAAGAGGAGATAGAGCGAATCAACCTTACGGTGGAAGAAGCAGGGCAGCAGAATCTGCCATTGCCATTTCCAGTTCGTGCTTCGGAAACGGAATTGTATGCAAATGAGAAATCCAAGGAAGAATTAGGAGTTTGTTATCTGCCATTTTCAGAAGGGATGAAACGGACGTATAGGGCGTTTCGGAATATATACCTTTAAATTGGCAACGAACAGAAAGGCGGTATACCATGCAGGAAGATTTTTTGCTGATGAAATCTCTTATTGGAGAAAATTTGCAGGAAAGGCATCTAAAACATGTGGATTGTTATGTGTTTGATAAAGTGGGAATTTTTATTCCGTCTACAGGAGTTTGCGGCTATGCACAACAAAAGAATCATACCCATCCATCTTATATGGTTACGATTATGTTTTCGAATGAATATTCAAAGATAGACCTACCAAGGAATCATTATCCGGCGGCAATTATGTCGCCGGATATTCCGCATGAAGACGTCAGCGCGGAATTTCTTCATTATTATTGTGTTATGATAGAGAAGGAGTATTTTGAATCCCAATATCGTCTGTATGGTGAGGAATTACCGGAATTTCATAATTATCAGTTTCCTATCTGCAATGATATAATTAAAGCTGTGAATATGTTTGCGTTTGAGTGTAGTAAGCAGATGAAGAATAAAGAGATTACATTGCAGTGTCAGATGACGATTATCACCCATTGGATTATCCGCAGTCTGTTAGGCGAGAATATGGATATGCGGTCGATTTCTTCGGATTATGCGGTGGCTCGGGTACAACATTATATTGAACAACATTATAGTGAAGACTTGTCAGTGGAAATTTTGGCGGGGGTTGCCAGTCAGTCTGAGTCTACTTTTCAGCGTGGATTTAAGCGAGAGTTAGGAATCACACCAATGCATTATCTGATGGAAGTTCGCGTGGAGAAGGCGAAACTTATGCTTCGACGCAGTAATGTTTCGCTGACAGATATTACGGATAGTTGTGGATTTGGCAGCAGTGCTCATTTGTCGGCTGCGTTTAAGAAACATACAGGTGTGACACCTTCGGAGTATCGAAAAGTGACAGTTTCCTAAAAAAAATTGCCCTTTTGAGAAAAGAATTGTTGCTAGAAATGTATTAAAATGAAGTAATCAATCAGTAGAAGGGAGAAGATAATAGTGACAAAACAGGAAATTTTTCAACTTATGAACCAGAATCCTGCATTTCATCTGGCAACTGTGGAAGGAGAGCAGCCACGAGTAAGAGGAATGTTGTTATTTCGGGCAGATGAAGAAGGAATTATATTTCACACAGCTTCTTCAAAGGATTTATTTCGACAGATTCAGGCAAATCCCAAGGCGGAATTGTGCTTTCAGGGAAATGGAGTGCAGGTCAGAGTCAGTGGGGTGCTGGAACAGGTGGAAGATGAGGCGTTAAAAGCGGAGATATTTGCTCATCCCACCAGAAAGTTTCTGCAGCAATGGAAGGAATTAGGCGTTGAACATTTACTGACGGTGTTCCGTATGCGGCATGGAAAGGCTGTAACATGGACGATGGAAACGAATTTTGATGAAAAAAAATACATAGAATTGTAAAAGGATGCAAAACACCGGAGGATAATTCCGGTGTTTTGTGCTATAAAAGAAAATAGTAAAACATTTCTATTGCAATGGGAAAAAGATTGTGATAAAATTAACGATAGATGGTGCAAAAGTGCATCAAACAATAGAAACACTAGTATTATACAAAAATATGGAGGAAAACAGTAATGGCAAAAAAAGTAGTTATAGCAAGTGCATGTCGTACAGCAATCGGTACAATGGGTGGTTCTTTAAGTACAACACCAGCAGCTGAGTTGGGAGCTATTGTAATCAAAGAAGCTTTAAACAGAGCTGGAGTTTCTGGAGACCAGGTAGATCAGGTTTACATGGGATGTGTTATCCAGGCAGGACAGGGACAGAATGTTGCACGTCAGGCAAGTATCAAAGCTGGATTACCAATCGAAGTACCTGCAGTTACTATGAACGTAGTTTGTGGTTCAGGATTAAACTGTGTAAATCAGGCTGCTCACATGATTTTAGCTGGCGAAGCTGATGTTGTAGTAGCAGGTGGTATGGAAAACATGTCTATGGCTCCATATGCTTTAGATAAAGCTCGTTTTGGATATAGAATGAACAATGCAGTAATGAAAGACTGTATGGTAAACGATGCATTATGGGATGCATTTAATGATTACCACATGATTAAAACAGCAGATAATATCTGTGAAGAATGGGGAATCACAAGAGAAGAATTAGATGAGTTTGCATTAAAGAGCCAGCAGAAGGCAGAAGCAGCTCAGAAGAATGGAGCATTCGATAAGGAAATCGTTCCTGTAATGGTTAAGAAGAAAAAAGAAATGGTTGAATTTAAGGTAGACGAAGGACCAAGACCAGGTTCTACAATGGAAGGACTTGCAAAACTTCGTGCAATCAACCCAGACGGATTTGTTACAGCTGGTAACGCTTCAGGAATTAACGACGGTGCAGCAGCAGTTGTTGTAATGAGCGAAGAAAAGGCAAAAGAATTAGGAATCAAGCCAATGGCTACATGGGTAGCAGGTGGACTTGCAGGATGCAGACCAGAAGTTATGGGTATTGGACCTGTTTACTCTACAAAGAAAGTATTAGACAAGACTGGAATGAAGATTGAAGATTTCGATATCATCGAAGCAAACGAAGCTTTCGCAGCTCAGTCAATCGCTGTAGGTAGAGATTTAGGAATCGATGTAGACAAGCAGTTAAATCCAAATGGTGGAGCGATTGCTCTTGGACATCCAGTAGGAGCATCAGGATGCCGTATCTTAGTTACACTTCTTCATGAAATGGAAGCAAAAGATGCTAAGAAGGGTCTTGCAACATTATGTATCGGTGGTGGAATGGGATGTTCTACAATCGTAGAACGTGACTAATCACGAAATATACAAGTAATCACTCCACAATGTGGAGTGGTTACATAATATGAAGGAGAATATAAAATGGAATTTATCACATATGAAGTAGAGGGCGCAGTTGGCGTTATCACCATCAACCGTCCAAAGGCTTTAAATGCATTAAACAGCCAGGTTTTAGAAGAAATTGATAAAACATTAGATGGTGTAGATTTAGAAACAGTAAGATGTCTGATTTTAACAGGTGCAGGTGAAAAATCATTTGTTGCCGGCGCAGATATCGGAGAAATGAGCACACTTACAAAGGCAGAAGGTGAAGCTTTCGGTAAGAAGGGAAATGATGTATTCCGTAAATTAGAAACATTCCCGATTCCTGTTATCGCTGCAATCAACGGATTTGCTTTAGGTGGCGGATGTGAAATCTCCATGAGCTGTGATATCCGTATCTGTTCTGAAAACGCAGTATTCGGACAGCCGGAAGTAGGTCTTGGTATTACACCAGGATTCGGTGGAACACAGAGACTTGCAAGAATCGTAGGCGTTGGTAAAGCAAAAGAAATGATTTATGGCGCAAGAAACATTAAAGCTGAAGAAGCATACAGAATCGGTTTAGTAAACAATGTATATCCTTTAGAAGAGTTAATGCCGGCTGCTAAGAAGCTTGCTTCTACTATCGCAGCGAATGCTCCAATCGCAGTAAGAGCATGTAAGAAAGCAATCAACGAAGGATTAGATGTAGATATGGATGCAGCTATCGTTATTGAAGAAAAATTATTCGGAAGTTGCTTCGAAACAGAAGATCAGAAGGCTGGAATGGGTAACTTCCTTGAAAAAGACAAAGAAAAGAAGTTAAAAGTAGTTCCATTTCAGAATAAATAAGGTTTTAACACGGAGAGGTAGTCATGTACTGCCTTTCTTGTGTGAAATAGAATCACAGGATAAATAAATGTTATTCAATTCATTAATCAAAGGAGGACACAAAAATGAAGGTTGGCGTAATTGGCGCAGGAACCATGGGTCAGGGAATTGCTAAGGCATTTGCTCAGGTTGACGGATATGAAGTTGCACTTTGCGATATTAAGCAGGAGTGGGCTGATGGTGGAAAGGACAAGATTGCAAAAGGTTATGCAAGACTTGTGGAAAAAGGAAAAATGACACAGGAAGCTGTAGATGGAATCTTAAACAGCATCACAGCAGGTTTAAAGGAAGACCTTTGTGCAGACTGCGATTTAATCGTGGAAGCTGCATTTGAAAATATGGAAGTTAAGAAAACAACATTTGGTGAATTAGATAAAATCTGTAAGCCAGAATGTATTTTTGCTTCTAACACATCAAGTCTTTCTATTACTGAAATCGGAAATGGATTAACACGTCCTATGATTGGTATGCATTTCTTCAATCCAGCAGATAGAATGAAATTAGTTGAAGTTATTGCAGGTGTAAATACTCCGCAGGAAACTGTAGATAAAATTGTTAAGATTTCAGAAGAAATCGGTAAGACACCAGTACAGGTAAATGAAGCAGCAGGATTTGTAGTAAATCGTATCTTAATCCCAATGATTAATGAAGCTGCTTTCATTAAGATGGAAGGTGTTTCAGATATTGCAGGTATTGATGCAGCTATGAAGCTCGGCGCAAATCATCCAATGGGACCACTTGAATTAGGTGATTTCATCGGACTTGACATTTGTCTTGCAATCATGGATGTACTTTATGCAGAAACAGGTGACAGTAAGTATCGTGCATGTCCATTACTTCGTAAGATGGTACGTGGTGGAAATCTTGGATGCAAGAGCGGTAAGGGATTCTATGTATACAATGCTGACCGCACAAAGACACCTGTAGATGCTCAGTAATCAGATAAATAATAAGGAGGAAAATCACAGATGGATTTCGCATTAAGTAAGAAACACGAAATGGCAAGAAGTCTTTTCAAAGAATTTGCTGAAAATGAAGCAAAACCTCTTGCTCAGGAAGTAGACGAAACAGAACAGTTCCCAGAAGGTACTGTTGCTAAAATGGCAAAGGCAGGTTTCCTTGGTATTCCAATTCCAAAGGAATATGGCGGACAGGGTTGTGACCCATTAACATATGCAATGTGTGTAGAAGAACTTTCTAAAGTTTGCGGTACAACAGGTGTTATCGTATCTGCTCATACATCACTTTGCTGTGACCCAATTCAGACATATGGTACAGAAGAACAGAAACAGAAATACTTAGTTCCACTTGCAAAAGGTGAAAAATTAGGTGCTTTCGGTTTAACAGAGCCAGGTGCTGGTACAGATGCTCAGGGACAGCAGACAAAGGCTGTTTTTGATGAAGCTACCAACGAATGGGTATTAAACGGTTCTAAGTGCTTTATTACAAACGGTAAATATGCTGATGTTTACATTGTAATCGCTGTAACAGGTAAAGTTGAAAAGCGCGGTAAAACAATGAAAGAAATCTCTGCATTTATCGTAGAAAAAGGAACACCAGGATTTACATTCGGAACAAAAGAAAAGAAAATGGGTATCCGTGGATCAGCTACATACGAATTAATTTTCGAAGATTGTAGAATTCCAAAAGAAAACTTATTAGGACAGAAGGGTAAGGGCTTCAACATCGCTATGCACACATTAGATGGTGGACGTATCGGAATTGCAGCTCAGGCTCTTGGTTTAGCAGCAGGTGCTTTAGAAACAACTATCGAATATGTAAAAGAAAGAAAGCAGTTCGGAAGATCTATCGCACAGTTCCAGAATACACAGTTCCAGTTAGCTGATATGGCTACTAAGGTAGAAGCTGCTCGTATGTTAGTATACAAAGCTGCTATGGCTAAAGCTACTCAGAAGACATACAGTGTAGAAGCTGCTATGGCTAAATTATATGCTGCAGAAGTTGCAATGGAAGTTACAACAAAGGCAGTTCAGTTACATGGTGGATATGGTTACATTAGAGAATACGACGTTGAACGTATGATGCGTGATGCTAAGATCACTGAAATCTACGAAGGAACTTCAGAAGTTCAGCGTATGGTTATTTCTGCTAATTTATTAAAATAATATAAGGAGGTACTTATTGTGAAAGTTGTAGTATGTGTAAAACAGGTACCTGATACAAAGGGTGGCGTTAAGTTTAACCCAGATGGTACATTGGATAGAGGTGCAATGCTTACAATCATGAACCCAGATGATAAGGCTGGATTGGAAGCTGCTCTTAGATTAAAAGATGAATACGGTGCTGAAGTTACTGTTGTAACAATGGGTCTTCCAAAGGCTGAAGAAGTACTTCGTGAAGCAATTGCTATGGGTGCTGACAAGGGTGTTCTTGTAACAGACAGAGTTTTAGGTGGAGCTGATACATGGGCTACTTCTACAACACTTGCAGGTGCAATCAGAAACTTAGAATATGACTTAATCATCACAGGTCGTCAGGCTATCGATGGTGATACAGCACAGGTTGGACCACAGATTTCTGAACATTTAGGAATTCCTGTAATTTCTTACGCTCAGGCAATCAAGGTTGACGGAGATTCTGTTATCGTTGAACGTCAGTACGAAGACAGACATCACGTATTAAAAGCAAAAATGCCTTGCTTAGTTACAGCATTATCTGAATTAAATGATCCTCGTTATATGACTCCAGGTGGAATTTTCGATGCTTATGATGCAGAAATTACAACATTTGGTAGAGCAGATCTTAAGGATGTAGAAGATTGCAACCTTGGATTAAAGGGATCTCCAACAAAGATTGCTAAGGCATCAGATAAGGTAAGAAAGGGAGCAGGAGAAAAGGTTACTCTTGATCCAACAGAAGCTGTAGAATACCTTATTGGTAAATTCAAAGAGAAGCACGTAATTTAATTATTAAAAGGAAAAGTGGTGAATAAGATGAATTTAGAAGAATATAAAGGAGTTTTCGTCTTTGCTCAGCAGGTAGATAATAAAATCAGCGGTGTCGCTTTAGAATTACTTGGTAAGGCAAAGGATCTTGCAAAAGATTTAGGACAGGAAGATGTTACAGCAGTTCTTTTAGGAAGCAATGTAGAAGGACTTTGTGACGAATTAGCTCAGTACGGAGCTACAAAAGTTATCCTTGTAGATGACAAAGAATTAGAAACATATAGAACAGAACCATATGCACATGCATTATCTTCTGTAATCAACGAATTCAAACCAGAAATCGTATTAGTTGGAGCTACAGCAATCGGTCGTGATTTAGGTCCATGCGTTTCTGCAAGAGTTGCAACTGGATTAACAGCAGACTGTACAGTTCTTGAAATCGGTGATTTCCCAATCAATCCGATTCCAAATCAGGAACAGAAGCACAATCAGTTATTAATGACTCGTCCTGCATTCGGTGGAAACACAATCGCTACAATCGCTTGTCCAGATAACCGTCCTCAGATGGCTACTGTACGTGCAGGTGTTATGCAGAAGATTAGCCCAATCGCTGGTGCTAAGGCTGAAATCATCAAATACAATCCAGGATTTACACCAAACAACAAGTATGTAGAAATCATGGATGTAGTTAAGGCTGTTACAGATTCTGCAGATATCATGGATGCTAAGGTATTAGTATCTGGTGGACGTGGAGTTGGAAGCAAAGAAAACTTCAAGTTATTAGAAGATTTAGCAGATGTATTTGGTGGAATGGTAGCATGTTCTCGTGCTGTAACAGATGCAGGATGGTTGCCAGTAGACCGTCAGGTAGGACAGACAGGTAAAACAGTACGTCCAAGCATCTACTTTGCAATCGGTATTTCAGGAGCTATCCAGCACGTAGCTGGTATGGAAGAATCTGACATTATCGTTGCAATCAACAAAGATGAAGATGCTCCAATCTTCGATGTTGCTGATTACGGTTTAGTTGGTGACTTAAACAAGATTGTACCGGCTTTAACAGAAGCTTTAAAAGCTGAAATGGCTGCAAAATAATTTGAAAATCTTATGATTTTACGAAGGCGTTCCGTTTAAGGAGCGCCTTTTGTGGTATTGGAGGCAAATCAATTATTATATGAGAGATTTTTGTTAGAAAGTTTGGGAATAGTGATAAAGGTAGTTATAATACTTTTGTCACTATTTTTTTGTGTATGTTCAATTGTAGCATGGAATGTTAGAAAAAAGTACTTGACATTTATGTGAAAATGTGGTTATATGAACATATGAATAGTCGTTCACATGACTCTGAAATATCTATAATAGAATAGGTTGAAAATAAGAGTTAGGAGGGAATCTTATGAAGAAAGAAGAGTTGAAACATAATCATTATCACGACGAAGAATCTTGTGGTTGTTGTCATGATGAGCATGACCACAATCACGAGCACCACCACGAGCATGACCACAACCACGAGCACCACCAGACGGCAGATGTACACTGTGGAAAGTGTGGCAAATCACTGGAGAATTGTGAATGTGATTTGGAGGGTGGAAAATATAAGAAAGAAATTTTTATACTGGAGAATCTTGGCTGTGCCAATTGTGCAGCGAAAATGGAAGCAAAAATCAATGAACTTCCTGAGATTCATACAGCCACAATTACTTTTGCCACAAAACAATTGCGTGTAACAGGCGAAAACCCGAAACAGCTGCTGGGAAAATTTCAGGAAATCTGTTCTTCCATTGAGTCGGAAGTGGTAGTAAAAGTAAGAGAGAAACAAAGTGTAAAAGAAGAACGCAAAGAAGAAGAACAGCATGAGAAAAAAGAATTCATTACGATAGTAATAGGGGCAGCACTATTTGCAATCGGTTTAGTAACTCAGGAAAAGCTGGATATAGTGTCAATAATAGCTTTGATTGCAAGTTATGTGGTGCTTGGCGGTGAAATTGTTGTAACCGCAGTTAAGAATTTATGCAAAGGAAAAGTATTTGATGAAAATTTTCTGATGGCTATTGCAACACTTGGGGCTTTTGCTATTCAGGAATACCCGGAAGCAGTAGGGGTTATGCTGTTCTACCGTATTGGAGAATGGTTCGAACACAAGGCAGTTGCCAGAAGCAGAAGCCAGATTATGGAAACCATCGATATGCGGGCGGAAAATGTAACCATAGTTACAGGAAATACCACCAAAGTAATACCAGCGGAGGATGCAAAGGTGGGGGATGTGATTGTGATTAAGCCTGGGGAAAGAATTCCGCTAGATGGTGTAATTGTTGAAGGGGAAACCAGAATTGATACTTCACCGGTTACAGGAGAACCAGTACCAGTCAGTGTGAGAGAAAATCAATCTGTAATCTCCGGCTGTATGAACTTATCCGGCGTAGTTAAGTTGAGAGTAGAAAAAGTGCTGGAGGAATCTATGGTATCCAGAATTATGGATTCTGTGGAAAATGCTGCTGCCAGCAAACCAAAGCTTGATAGATTTATCACAAAGTTTGCCAGAATATATACCCCGTTTGTAGTAGCTGCTGCTGTTGCCACGGCAATTATTCCATCGTTGATTACCGGAAACTGGGAACTTTGGATTTACACAGCATTGACATTCTTAGTAATCAGTTGTCCGTGCGCATTGGTGTTAAGTGTGCCATTGGCATTTTTCTCTGGAATTGGTGCAGGTTCTAAGCAGGGAATTCTGTTTAAAGGCGGTGTTTCCTTGGAAGCGATGAAAGACGTGAAAGCTATTGTTATGGATAAGACAGGAACCATTACGGAAGGAAACTTTGTATTGCAGAAATGTGTTTCGGCAGGAAAGAAAACAGAAGAAGAACTGTTAAGCCTTGCTGCCGCCTGTGAAACCAATTCAACCCACCCGATTGCGGTAAGTATTGTAGGGGCAGCCAGAGAGCGAAAAGTACCGGAAAAACAAGCAGAAAAAATAACAGAGCTTTCCGGACACGGAATTTTAGCTGTCATAGATGGACAGCAGGTATTATGTGGAAATACAAAGCTTATGAAGGAGCAGGGTGTGGATTGTTCCCGATATGAAAATAAAGGTTATGGAACGGAAGTATTGCTGGCGATAGACGGTATTTATGCCGGGCACTTGGTAATAGCAGATACCGTGAAAAAAGATGCGAAGGCAGCCATAGAAAAGCTGAACAAGCATGGATTTGTAACAGTCATGCTTACAGGAGATGCCGAAGAAAATGCCAAAGCAGTTGCGCAGGAAACAGGAGTACAGCAGGTATATGCGAAACTGCTTCCGGAAGATAAAGTAAGCAAATTGCAGGAAATCCGTCAGAAATTTGGAAATGTAATGTTTGTAGGGGATGGAATTAATGATGCGCCTGTACTGGCAGGGGCAGACGTAGGGGCAGCTATGGGAAGCGGAGCAGACGCAGCTATTGAAGCAGCAGATGTGGTATTTATGACTTCCGACATGGAGGCAGTTCCTCAGGCCATGAAGATTGCAAAAATAACACAAAGAATTTCCATGGAAAATGTAATATTTGCCCTTGCAGTGAAGGCCCTTGTTATGATTTTAGGTTTGGCAGGAATTGCCTCCATGTGGTTGGCAGTATTTGCAGACACTGGAGTTGCCATGCTTTGTGTGGTAAATTCCATCCGTATTCTTTATAAAAAGAAAAGATAAAGGGAAACAAAAGGGAAAATAGTCATATATTAAAAATAAGACTGCATGAACATGGTATCAATATTTATGGAAGATCAAAAGCTGGAAAATCTCTTAAATCTGGCATTGGATGCCACAGAAGCAGAAAGAGAAAAGTCATTGGAGCTTTCTGTGGGTTATGATCCGGAAGAAAAGAAATGGGAAGTTATTGTAAAATATGCAGGCAATCTGGATATGGTACGGGAACGTGGCATTGATGTGGTGGAATTGTTAAATGGATATGCTGTTTTAACCTTAAACGAAGGGGAACTGGAGTGGTTATCTCAGGTTCCGGAAATTGAATATATTGAGAAACCGAAGCGGCTCTTTTTTGCCATAGAACAGGCAAGAGCCGCTTCCTGCATTGACCAGGTGCAGTATGGAAGATTAAACTTAAGTGGAAAAAACTGCATTGTAAGTATTATTGATTCAGGAATTGATTATGCGCATCCGGATTTTCGCAATTTAGATGGAACTACAAGAATTTTGAGTTTGTGGGATCAGACGGTGCCGGGAAATCCTCCACAAGGATATTCCATAGGAACAGAATACACCAACCAAGAAATAAATGAGGCATTGGCTGCGGGGAGTGATGCCTTGCACATTGTACGAAGTAGGGATTTGAGTGGACATGGGACAGCCGTGGCAGGAATTGCAGCAGGAAATGGGAGGGCAAGCGACGGAAGATATCAGGGAGCAGCACCGGGAAGTGAACTGATTGTAGTAAAGCTGGGAAATCCAAGAGAAGAATCCTTCCCCAGAACTACAGAGCTTATGCAGGCATTGGACTACAGTATTCGGAAGTCCTTAGAATGGAAGCGTCCCATAGCTATTAATCTAAGTTTTGGCAATACCTATGGTTCACATGATGGAGTTTCTCTTCTGGAAACTTATATTGACGGAATTGCCAATGTGGGGCGAAACTGTATTTGTATTGGCACGGGGAATGAGGGAACATCCGGAGGGCATACCAGCGGAGTGCTTCAGGAAGAACGGGAAACGATTGTGGAACTGGCAGTGGCTCCCTATGAAACATCTTTCAGTGTACAAATATGGAAATCTTATGTAGATCAGGTGGATATTAGTGTAGAAAGCCCAGATGGTATGCGTGTAGGACCTATTCAAAAAATCCTTGGTGTCCAGAGATTTTCCATGGAAGATACCGAGATTTTATTATATTATGGAGAACCTGCACCTTATAGTACCAATCAGGAGATATATATGGATTTCCTTCCAAAAGATTCTTATGTTACTTCGGGAATCTGGCACATTATACTGACGCCAAGAAACATAGTAAGTGGCGTATACAATATGTGGCTTCCTAGCGAAGGGGCATTGAATCTGGGGACCCGATTTCTGCTGCCAACGCCGGAACTGTCTTTAACCATACCCTCCACCGCCAGAAGGGCCATTGCGGTAGGTGCGTATAATTCCTATCTAAATAGTTATGCGGAATTTTCCGGACGGGGCTACGTTTATGGAAATGTAAATATTAAGCCTAATTTAGTAGCACCGGGTGTGAACATTACCTGTCCCTCACCGGGAGGCGGTTATACAGTAAGAACCGGAACCTCCATGGCAACGCCTTTTGTGACAGGAAGTGCAGCGCTTATGATGGAATGGGGGATTATAAGGAATAATGATCCGTTTTTGTATGCTGAAAAGGTAAAAGCTTATTTAGAAAGGGGAGCCAGACCACTTCCGGGGATTACGGAATATCCCAATGAACTGGTGGGGTGGGGGGCATTGTGTCTGGCGGATAGTATACCAGTTTGATTTTAGACTAATTCAGGCAGGGAACATTCAACGTATAATCGCTTCTGGGGGTTCCCTGCCTATAAATATTAAGTATATAGAAAAAGTTCACACATTCTTTTTAATCTATATTTTCGTTAAGTCTCGCCAGCTTATCATGCACACCTGCAGAAATTGCTTTTACCACATCGGACTCAGCAGCAACTTCCTCTGTACATGCCGCCAGATTGGATAAGCGGTCATTAATTTCCGTAATGGCGTGAGTTAATTCTTCCGTCTGCTCCATTAACATTTGAATGGATTTTACAATTTCTAAACGGTTTAAGTCACTTTCAATCGCCATGGAACGACTGGATTCAGACAGGACTTTAATTTCATCTGCCACTACAGCAAATCCTCTGCCTGACTCACCGCTTCTGGAGGCTTCTACCGCTGCATTCAGAGATAAAAGATTGGTCTGGTTGGCAATTTTCTCTACATTTAAGTTATTGTTTTGTAAGCTTTCAAGCAGGTTTCCTATATTTTCAAAGGACTCGTTCAACGTATTGCAGAATTCGGAAATCTTTACCATGGCACTGCTGATTTCTGTGCTTTCTTCTGCATTGATACTGTTGCCTTTCAGCATTTCGTCAATAGAGTGGTTCAGTGTTTCGAAATCTTCTTCAAGGAACCGGGTGATTTTTTCATTTTTTTCAATCATGCGCTGATTTTGGGCTTCAATTTTTTCAGAAAAAATCTCCATTTCGTTTTTTATATAATGAACGCAGTTATCCGGTGTATTGGTTCCGTTGAATATAGCAGTTGCCATCTCGCGACAATTATTGTAGCCACAGGCACCACAATTAATCGTGCGGCTGGCAGGTTCTAACTTATTCATCTTACGGAAAATGGTATCAAGGTCAGCAGGCAGCGGGGAGTGGAAAGTAATTTCGCTGGATTTATCTGTGTAGCTGCGCATAAAATCCTTAATATTTAATTTGCTAAATTTCAGGTTAAGAAGTGCCAGACGCTGTTTTGGTGACAAATGTCTGGAAAATGGTGTCAATGCAAACTTTCGTTTGCTGGTATTTTTGATACGCTGTAAAGAATAGTAGGTATCTTCAGAAGCTGATTTATCTTCCTCAACTCCGGTGCCATAGATACAGCCTTTGTCACAATTCAGAATATCAACCATAAATGGGACAGTTGCATTTTGCTGTAGGCGTTTCTTGTAATCCTGAAGGAAATGATAGGCGTGTTTTTCGCCTTCCACCTGACGGATAAATACTTCTTCTCCACAGAACCAGTATACATTTTCCTTTAATCCCCCTGGCATAGGGTAGATGGAGCCTAATCCATATTCTATTTCATCTTTTATAGGTTCTGCATAGATGGAATGGGCACGTACATATTTCATAAAATGCTCAAAAGTCAGATTGTAGGAAACATATCCGTGAGTGTTTGGGTCGTTGATCTCTGTTTTCTTTGCAATGCAAGGACTGATAAAGGCGAGCTTGTCAGAAATCTTCATATATTTCTTTGCATATATGGCAGCACACATAAGAGGACTTTGTATGGGTATCAGATTTGGAATCAGCTCCGGCGTATAATGTTCGATATAATTCACAATCGCCGGGCATGGCTGGGAAATGCCTCCTTCAAAGTGATTTTGGGAAATATAATTTATATATCCCCATGTAGTAATATCGGCACCAAAGCTGACATTGATAAAATGACGGACTCCCAGTTTTTTAAGTCCTCCCAGAACATTTGCATATTCTTCAGGGTAGTTTGCCAAAAACGCCGGAGCAATCAGTACAGAAATATTTTCCCCTCTGTTTAAATCTGTAAAAAACTGCTCAGTATCATCCTGAAAGTTTCTGGCGTGATGTTCACAGGCATCAAAACAGGCACCGCATTTTATACAGTTTTCCCCATGTACTTCAATTCTCTGCGCTCCTGTAGGAGTAGTGACAGAGTAGTTGGCGGTAAGAACCGGACAAACAGAAATACAGCGGTTGCAGCCCTGACATTTTTCATTGGTGTATATCAGGGATTTTACAGTTGTATTGGTCATCATATATTCCCCCTTGTTATCCAGAAAATTATCTGATAGTATTATGTAAATTAACCTTTTTTAACTCTTATGTCAAAATTATAGCTTATTTTTTGACAAATAGCAACAAAATATAAGGAGGTTAAATAGATGAAAGAAGAATATATTTCTATGCTGAAACGGCAGGAGTTATTTTCGGGAGTGGTCAGAGAAGATATAGGGCATATGCTTACCTGTCTGGGAGCTTATGAGAAAAACTATAAAAAATCAGAATTTATTCTGCTTTCCGAAGAAACTGTGAACTGTGTTGGAATTATTTTAAAAGGCAGGGTTCACATGGTGAAAGAGGATTTATGGGGGAACAGCACCATCCTTGCACTATTACAGCCTTTTGAGATATTTGGAGAAACCTTTGCCTGTGGAAGTACCAAGAAATCTACTGTTTCTTTTCAGGCGGCAGAGGCGGTGGAAGTTTTATTTTTGCAATTTAATAAAGTGATGCGAACCTGTTCGAAAGCCTGTACTTTTCATCAGCAGTTGATAGAAAATATGGTGTCCATTATCGCAGATAAGAATCTGTTGTTAATGGAAAAAATAGAAATTACAAGTAAAAAGACTATACGTGAAAAGATTTCAACCTATCTGGGCAATCAGGCACGAAAGAAAAAAAACAGCTATATCACCATACCCATGGGACGGATGCAATTGGCAGAATACCTTTGTGTGGACAGAAGCGCTTTAACAAGAGAACTAAACCTGATGCGGGAACAGGGATTGATTGATTTTGATAAAAATACATTTCGCATTTTAAAAGAATTGTAGCTCATGGTGAAAAAAAATTAAAAAATGTTGCAAATGCAACATAAGAACTCTCCAGGACTGATTATTATATACACGTAAGCGAGAAAAACAAAAAATTTCAAATAAAAAGTAAAAGGAGAGTATATATGGAACAGAAAATGTTTTGTTTTCAGTGTGAGCAGACGGCAGGATGCAGTGGATGTACAGGCAGTGCAGGGGTATGCGGAAAAAGCAGCAGTACAGCCAGACTTCAGGATGAGTTAACCGCTGCATTGATTGGTCTGGCAAAGACTTGTGAAAGTAATCCGAAGACAGAAAATACCACAAAACTTCTGATTAGAGGTTTGTTTACCACGGTTACAAATGTAAATTTTCATGATGATGTGCTGAGGAAAATGATTACAGAAGTTCATGCGGAAAAGGAAAGAGTTGCACCTAATTGTTTATCTTGTGGGGCGAAATGCCAAAATACAGATGATTATGATATGAAAAATATCTGGGATGCGGAGGAAGATATTCGTTCCCTGAAATCTTTGATTCTGTTTGGAATAAGGGGCATGGCAGCCTATGCTTATCATGCAGCAGTATTAGGTTATTCGGACCCGGAAGTAGATGATTTTTTCTATGAGGCATTGGCAGTGCTGGGATGTGATTTGGGGATGGATGAACTGCTTTCTGTTGTGTTGAAGGTAGGTGAAGTGAATTTTAAATGTATGGAGTTGTTAGACAAGGCTAATACAGAAACATATGGAACGCCAGAACCTGTGAAAGTAACACTTACTGTAGAAAAGGGACCGTTTATTGTGGTAACGGGTCATGACTTGTATGATTTAAAAGAATTATTAGAGCAGACAAAGGACAAGGGTGTGAATATATATACTCACGGAGAAATGCTTCCGGCACATGCCTATCCTCTGTTGAAAAAATATCCGCATTTAAAGGGAAATTTCGGTACAGCATGGCAGAATCAGCAAAAAGAATTTGCTAATATTCCCGGAGCTGTATTGTTTACAACGAACTGCCTCATGCCGGTGAAGCCAAGCTATGCAGACCGAGTGTTTACTACAGAGGTGGTGGCATATCCGGAAATGGTTCATATTGGTGAAGACAGAGATTTTACGCCTGTGATTGAAAAGGCTTTAGAGTTGGGCGGATATGAGGAAGAACAGGAATTTACCGGAATTAACGGTGGTAAGGAAGTAATGACGGGATTTGGACATGGTGCTGTGCTTTCAGTGGCAGAGAAAATAGTAGATGCAGTAAAAGCAGGGGCAATCAGCCACTTTTTCTTAGTGGGAGGATGTGATGGGGCAAGAGTGGGAAGAAATTACTACACAGAGTTTGTAAAGCAGACACCAAAAGATTCTGTTATCCTTACCCTGGCCTGTGGAAAGTACCGTTTCAATGATTTAGACCTTGGAAAAATTGGCGGTTTGCCAAGAATCATGGATATGGGGCAATGTAATGATGCTTACAGTGCCATTAAAGTTGCCATTGCCCTGTCAGAAGCTTTTGGGTGTTCTGTAAACGAACTGCCATTATCAATGGTATTGTCATGGTATGAACAGAAGGCGGTCTGTATTTTACTTACATTGCTGCATTTAGGAATTCAGGATATTCTCTTAGGGCCTACCTTGCCGGCATTCATTTCACCAAATGTATTGAAGGTGCTGGTGGAAAATTACAATATTTCACCAATCAGCACACCGGAGGAAGACTTAAAAAACTGCTTGACAAGAGCCGGCATGTAAGGTATCGTTTTCATTAGGGAATGAGGTTCTCCCTTAGTGTATACTAAAACCGCCATAATGGCTGATGACTTCTGCTTTGTGCAGGGGTTATCAGCTTTTTTTATGGAAAAATACAGAAAATGGAGGAAAATAAAATGTTACTTAGTATTGCCTATATGCTGCTGCTTGGCATGTTCACAGGATGGCTTTGCAAGAAGCTTCATCTGCCAAGTCTTTTAGGAATGATATTCACCGGAATGGTGTTAGGACCTTATGGGATGAATTTGATTGATGGCTCAATTATAAATATTTCTGCAGAGTTGCGAAAAATTGCATTGATTATTATTCTCACCAGAGCAGGTTTGTCTTTGAATATAGAGGACTTAAAAAAGGTGGGAAGACCTGCAGTGCTTATGTGTTTTCTGCCGGCATGCTTTGAACTGGCAGGTATGATGATTTTGGCCGGAGCATCGGTGGATGATGTGTTTATTATTGTGATTTTTTCGGCTTTTACAGGGCTTGCTACGGGAGATAGTTTGTCACCGGTAAGTTTCCTGAAAGTGCCGGTATCTATTTTACTGGGAATTGCAGCAGGTCTGCTGTTAGGGTGTTTGTTAGGAATCTATTTTAAAAAAGTTCACATGAGAGATACCGTGAAAGTTGCGATACTTTTATGTGTTTCCTTTTTGTTAAATGCATTTGAGGATGCTTATTCCCATAAAATACCGTTTTCGGCGTTGCTTGCAGTAATGTTTATTGGAATTGCATTACAGCAGAAGAGAAATGAAGTCAGTAAACGTCTGTCAGCAAAATTTAATAAGCTATGGGTAGTGGCAGAAGTTATTTTGTTTGTGCTGGTTGGTGCAACCGTAGATGTGAAATATGCGCTGGAAGGTGGAGCAGCTGTAATAATTCTAATTTTCGGAGTATTGTTATTTCGTATGCTTGGTGTACTTTGCTGCCTTATCAAGACAAAACTTAACTGGAAAGAACGCCTTTTCTGTATGATTGGTTACATGCCAAAGGCAACGGTGCAGGCTGCCATTGGCGGAATTCCTTTATCCATGGGACTTGCCTGTGGAAATATCGTCCTGTCCGTAGCGGTGACTGCGATTATCATCACGGCACCCTTAGGAGCCTTGCTGATTGACGCTACATACAAGAAATTGTTATCCAATTAAAAAAACTTGTATAGTCGCTTCAAAAACGATATAATTTATAGTATATCATAAATTACTAGGAGGGGTATTTATGGGTTTAGACAGAGTAAGTACGGGGATTACAGGTCTGGATCAGACCATAGACATGCTGCGGCTTGGGGATAACGTGGTATGGCAACTGGAAAGTATGGATGAGTACCGCAGAGTGCTGCAGCCATATGTGAAACAGTCCTTAAGTGAAGGACGGACCTTTATTTATATCAGATTCAGCAAAAGTGAGCCGGTGTTAGAGAAGAATGAAAAGATTCAAGTCTGTAATGTAGATCCGTCTTGCGGATTTGAAAGCTTTGCAACGCAGATTCACTATATTATTGAAACTTATGGGAAACGGGCATTTTATGTGTTTGATTGCCTGACCGATTTATTGGATAGCTGGTATTCGGACCTGATGATTATGAATTTTTTTAAGGTGACCTGCCCTTATTTGTATGAATTAGAAACGGTAGCCTATTTTGCTTTAATCCGCAATGCACACACTTTTCATACCATTGCAGGAATTCGGGAAACAACACAGCTTTTACTGGATATTTATACAATTGAGGGTGAAATCTATGTTCACCCACTAAAGGTATGGCAGAGATATTCGCCAACCATGTTTTTCCCTCATCATATCAGAGAAGATAAGGCAGAACCAATTACCGCCAGTGCAAAAGCGGCAGAGTTATTTTCTAATTTTAATTGGGAAGGGGAACGAGTGGACTTCTGGCATAGTACGATTGCAGCGGCGAAGGGTAAACTGGATGCACCTTTGGAAGAACAGGAGAGCATGAAAGCGTGTCTGATTCAACGTCTGGTGGGAAATGAATCCAGAATGCAGGAATTATGCATGAAGTATTTTAAACTATCGGACATTGTAAAGATAGCTTCCAGGGAAATCGGAACCGGCTATATTGGTGGTAAAAGCGTAGGCATGCTTTTAGCAAGGCGTGTGATTACCAGAGAAGAAGAGAATAAACAGTATTTTAAGCCAAGATTTGAGTCTCACGATTCCTTTTATCTGGGAGCAGATGTATATTATACTTACGTGGTGGAAAATGGTCTTTGGAAGCTGCGCATGAAGCAGAAAACAAAGGAAGGGTATTTTAAATATGCCGGGCAGTTGAGGGAAGCACTTCGCCATGGCAGCTTTCCACCTATGATAAAAGAAGAATTTGTACATATGTTGGAATATTTTGGACAATCCCCAATTATTGTACGTTCCAGTTCTCTTTTAGAGGACAATTTCGGGAATGCTTTTGCAGGAAAATATGAGAGCGTATTCTGCGTAAATCAGGGAACACCGGAGGAACGATTAGAGAACTTTATGGAGGCAGTTCGGATTGTATATGCCAGCACTATGCAGGAAGATGCTCTGCAATATCGTGTAAATAGAAATCTGGCAGACCGTGATGAACAGATGGCGATTCTGATTCAGAGGGTGTCCGGGGACTATTATGGAAATTATTTTCTTCCTCATGCGGCCGGGGTGGGGAATTCTTCCAATCTATATGTGTGGGACAGCAGTGTAGACATGGATGCAGGAATGCTGCGGCTGGTGTTTGGGCTTGGTACCCGCGCAGTAGATCGTGTCATTGGGGATTATGTAAAAATTGTAACATTAGATGATCCTTCCAGAGTTCCACTGGTAAATCATGGAGATGAGCAAAAGTTTTCCCAGCACAAGGTGGATGTATTGAATTTGCAGGAAAACCGGTGGCAGACGGTGGATATTTTAGAATTTAAGAATCTGGATATCCACACGGATAAAAGGTTATTCTGGCAGCGGGATGTGGAAACGGAGCGCGCCTTTAGAGAGAGAGGCAGATCTACAGATAAAGTGCCTCCTATCGTAAATTTTAAAAAGCTTTTAGAAAACACAGAGTTTCCAGTGTATATGAAAAAGCTTCTTGCAGTGCTGTCGAAGGCGTACAATTATCCGGTAGATGTGGAATTTACAGTGAATTTTGATGAACAGGGTGAATTTAAAGTAAATGTGTTACAGTGCCGTCCTTTGCAGACAAGAGGTTTAGGACGAACTGTTGCCATTCCGGAAAAAGCAGATGCAAAAAACTGTCTGTTCTACTCTAAGGGGAACTTTATGGGGGGGAATGTAAGACTTCCGATTGATTATATTGTATTTGTATCTGTAGAAGAATATTTAAAACTGCCGGAGCAGGAAAAGTATGGAATTGCAAGGCAAATTGGTGTGTTAAATCAGGCACTAAAAGGGAAAAATGCCATGCTGATGGGACCGGGAAGATGGGGAACTACCACACCATCTCTGGGAGTGCCGGTACATTTTACGGAAATTTGTCATATGTCATGTATCTGTGAAGTTTCTTATGCAGATCAGGGACTGATGCCGGAACTATCCTATGGAAGTCATTTCTTTCAGGATTTGGTGGAGAGTGGTGTATTTTATGTGGCACTGTTCCCGGAACATACAGAACATGTGGTATTCAGAGAGGAAAAATTAAAGAATATGGAGAATATAATAGAAAGTATTGTGGAAAATCAGCCGATAAATAAAGAGGTGATTCGCGTTTATGATAGTTCCGGATATCAATTATATTCTGACATTATAAGCCAGAGAGTGATATTACTATAAGCGAAAAGGGGGGAGTTTTATGCGAGCAAAAGTAAAACAGCAAATTATGAAAATAAGGGAATCCTTTTTCTTTATTTTCCTTCATAATGGATTTGTTTTAATGATACCTTTAATTCTTGCCGGTGCTACCACATGTGCCCTTATGAATTTGCCGTTTCCGGGGTATCAGGAAGCATTTAGCAGCGGAAGATTCCGGGTGGTGTATGAAATTTTACAAACCATTCATCAGGCCACTTATGGGTGCTTTTCTTTGGCATTGACCATAGCTTTAAGTGCAGGATATGCTATGGAGAAAAATGTTAAGGCAGAAAAACTGGCATTGTATGTGCTGGCATCTTTAGTTGCTTTTGGAACACAGTTGGGAATAGGAACGGAAAACTTTAGTGTGGATATGCTGGGAGTTAAGGGCTGTTTTTCGGCAGTATTTATAACGGTAATTACATGTTATGGGTATGATTATCTGAGTAGCAGGAAAATTATGGGTCTGACAAATTATACCATGGGGATGGAGCCTGCCTGTGCAAAGGCCATTAGCGCTATCTTGCCTATGTTTATCGTTTCAGGAGTCTTAGCCATAGTAAATGTAGTACTATATCTGAATTATCAGGTAACGAATGTACAGGGAATCGTTTATAAAGTATTATTTTGGTTGTTTGACCAAATTAATTCAGGGTTTGTATTGGGGCTTGTGTATACTTTTATGGTTCATTTCTTATGGTTTATGGGATTTCATGGAAGCCATATGATGGAAGTAGTGGTTTCTTCTTATTTTACACAGGTGGGGCAAAATGTTGTATTTAGTAAAAGTTTTTTTGATGTATTTGTTGTCATGGGTGGATGCGGTACTACGGTTTGTGTGTTGTTGGTTGGATTGCTTTTTTATAGAAAAAAGCGTTTGGGAAATATAGCAAAACTTTCTGTTTTTACAGTGCTTTTTAACACAAATGAAATGTTGAATTTTGGAATTCCCATTATGCTGAATCCGGTGCTGATAGTTCCGTTTTTACTGACACCTATGGTGACATATGTGGTTTCCTATGGAGCAGTATATTTCGGACTGGTTCCAAATGTTACACAAGAAATAACATGGACTACACCTATATTGATTAGTGGATATATGGCAACAGGTTCCATTAGAGGAAGCTTATTACAATTAGTTACGGTTGTACTGGGGGTATTTATCTACTATCCGTTTTTGAAAATAAATGAAAAAGTACAGGAATTGCATGTGAAAAGCCAGATAGAACGGTAGATTACAGAGTTGAAGAAAGCAGAGGAGGAAAATGAATCCCCGGATTTTTTAAATATGACAAACAGCTATGGCATGGTAGCAAGGATGCTTTTACGGGACTTAAAAATTGCCATTGAAAAGGATGAAATCTTCATGTTGTATCAGCCACAGGTAGACAGTAGTGGTATGTGTCTTGGGGCAGAGGCGTTAGTTCGTTGGCAGCATCCGGACTATGGGTTTATTTATCCACCTCTGATTATTTATTTGGCAAAAGAAGGAAAAATACTTCCAAAGCTGGAACAGAAAATTTTTGATATGGTGGCTGCGGCAATTAAAGAAACCCAGGAAAATTATGCCGGGGATTTTAAAATATCTGTAAATATTACTGCAAAATCATTAAACTGGGATATTGAATCTTATATGGAGGAGTGCATTGCGCGGCATCATATTCCGGCAAATAAAATGTGGATTGAAATGACAGAACAGGATATGCTTTGTAATACGGAGGCTGTTGTTGAAAAATTAAAACATTTAAAACAGGTGGGGCATACACTTTTGATTGATGATTTTGGCATGGGGCATACATCACTGGTGTATTTACAGTTAAACTATTTTGATGTGGTTAAGCTGGATGGTTCTTTGGTAAAAAATATCCTGAAAAATTCTACGGATCAGAAAATTGTGGCATCGGTGATAGAGCTGGGAGAAAAATTAGGCGTTAAGGTTCTTGCAGAGTTTGTGGAAACAGAAGAACAGCGGGATAAATTAAAAGAATTAGGCTGCTTTTGGTATCAGGGATATTTGTACAGTAAGCCATTGCCGTTGAATGAGTTTATTCTTTGGATGAAAAAATGTAATGAATAAACACGCTGTTACAATTTTTTTGTCGGATAGAGTAAAACTACTTGAAAAATTCTAAATAATATATTAAAATTCTATACAGTGGACAACGGCGTGAAAAAGGTACAGGAAGGAAAGTCCTGTACCTTTTTGTGAAATTGTTAAAAATCCGTGATAGTTGTGGAAAAACTTGGTTGTGGAAGGACTATTATGGTGAGTTAATGTTCACAATTAAACGATAAGGAGGATGACAAATGTCATACGTAGATGAGATTATTGAACAGGTAGTTCGCAAAAACCCTAGCGAACCGGAATTCCATCAGGCTGTAAAGGAAGTATTAGAATCCTTAAGAGCAGTAGTGGAAGAAAATGAAGAAAAATTCAGAAAGGATGCTTTACTGGAAAGACTTGTAGAGCCTGAAAGACAGATTAAGTTCAGAGTACCTTGGGTAGATGACAAGGGACAGGTTCAGGTAAATACAGGATACAGAGTACAGTTTAACAGTGCTATTGGACCATACAAGGGTGGTTTAAGATTACATCCTTCTGTAAATCTTGGAATTATCAAATTCTTAGGTTTTGAACAGATTTTCAAAAATTCTTTAACAGGACTTCCAATCGGTGGCGGTAAAGGTGGTTCTGACTTCGATCCTAAGGGAAAATCAGATAGAGAAATCATGGCATTCTGCCAGAGTTTCATGACAGAGTTATGTAAATACATAGGAGCAGACACAGACGTTCCTGCCGGTGACATCGGTACAGGCGCAAGAGAAATCGGTTACATGTTTGGTCAGTACAAGAGAATCAAAGGTGTGTACGAAGGTGTGTTAACAGGTAAAGGATTATCTTATGGCGGTTCTTTAGCAAGAACAGAAGCTACAGGATACGGTTTATTATACCTTACTAATGAAATGTTAAAGTGCAACGGACATGACATCAAAGGAAAAATTGTATGTGTATCCGGTTCCGGTAACGTTGCTATCTACGCTACACAGAAAGCACAGCAGTTAGGTGCTAAGGTTGTTACTGTATCTGATTCTACAGGATGGGTATATGATCCGGAAGGAATTGACGTAGATTTATTAAAAGAAGTAAAAGAAGTAAAACGTGCTCGTTTAACAGAGTATGCTGCTGCAAGACCAAGTGCACAGTATCATGAAGGACGTGGCGTATGGACAATCAAATGTGATATTGCATTACCATGTGCTACTCAGAACGAATTATTATTAGAAGATGCAAAAGCATTAGTTGCAAACGGATGTATCGCAGTTGCAGAAGGTGCTAATATGCCTACTACATTAGAAGCTACAGAATACTTACAGGCAAACAAAGTATTATTTGCTCCAGGAAAGGCTGCTAACGCTGGTGGTGTTGCAACATCTGCACTTGAAATGTCACAGAACAGCGAAAGATTAAGCTGGTCCTTCGAAGAAGTAGATGCTAAGTTACAGAATATTATGGTAAATATCTTCCACAACTTAGATGATGCTGCAAAACGTTACAATGCAGAAGGAAATTATGTAGTTGGTGCTAACATCGCAGGCTTTGAAAAGGTTGTTGATGCTATGACAGCTCAGGGAATCGTATAGAAAATAAAAAGATGCCCCGAAACGTTTATGTTTCGGGGTTCTTATGTCATACAATGTATTTATTATTTTAGATTCTTATAATAGAATACTGCAAGCTGAGTGCGGTCTCTGAGTTCTAGCTTTTCCAAAATAGAGCTCAAGTAATTACGGACCGTTCCTTCGCTTAAGAACAGTTTTTCAGCGATTTCTTTATTACTCAGCCCGTCAGCAATCAGTTCGATTAGTTCCATTTCTTTTGAAGTGATATCAAAAGTGTTAGGGTCAAGTTTCCCGGAATGTTCTAAGAAAATGGGAAGCTTGTCAATAATTTCACTTCCAAATACACTCTGTCCGTTGACCACTGCCTTCAAAGCAGGAATCAGGCTTTCAAAGTTCTGCTTTAGAATATAACCTTTCACACCTAAATGTAGAGCACGAACAATATATTCATCATCAGAAAAAGTGGTCAGAAATAGGATTTTTGCCTCCGGATATTTTTTCAGTATGATTTCAGCGGCTTCTAAGCCTGTCATAGTGTCCATCCGGATATCCATTAAAAGAACGTCCGGCTGATGTGTTTTATATAGTTCAATGGCCTCTTTTCCGTTTTTCCCTATTTGAGCAACCGTTACTTCTCCGGAAGACTCTAAAATAGTCTTTAAAGATAAGGAAACTAAGTTGTCATCATCTACAATCACAATATTCATAAATACCTCCAAAATTAATTTTTATTTTTGGGAACAGAGATAAAAATGCGGAAGCCCTGTTCCGTAGTAATTGAAAAACGTCCGTGAAGTTGTTCTATACGTTCTCTCATGTTTTCTAAGCCAATTCCACTGCTAGCCAAAGAAATATTTGTGCCATTATCTTCTATGATGAGCTGGTAAAATGCAGGATGCTCTCTGACGGTAATTCGAATGCGTGTTGCGTTGCTATGTTTGAAAATGTTGGAGAGTCCTTCCTTTACGATGGCAATAAAACAATATTTTATATTTTTGGGGATTAGTTCCCCCATATCATAGTCAAGTGTTACATCATAGCTGCTTAAGTCCTGTATCATATGGTAAAGAGAGGACTTTAAATCTATGGAATCATCGTGAAGGTCATGAACGGATTCACGGACTGAATTCATAGCAAGAGATAAAGTATCTTTTAGCGACGAAAGGGGTTCGTTTAAGTTCGGGTCCTTATTCATGGCAATCAGTGCTCCGGACTGTAAAATAGAACGGGACAGCATATGTCCTATATTGTCGTGTATTTCCCTGGCAATTCGGTTTCGTTCTTTTAAAATGGCGGCATAAATTTCGTAGTCCTGTTGACGAATTAATTCTTGGTTCTTCTGCTGTAATAAGAGATTAGATTCCGTGGAAGAATCGCAGAGTGATTTGATGTTATTCTCTAATTGCAACAGACGTTTTGTTTTTTGCTTTAAGAAAAAAGCCAGTACAAACAGCAGTATAACAAGCAAGAAAGCCCAAGTTTCCGGCCAACGAAAAATGAAAAAAGTCAAGCATAAAGAAACGAAAAGATGCCATGGCTTGTCTTCTGTTAATTCATAAAAAAGCAGGGGTAGAAACAGAGTACACATTGGACATAGCAGTGCCAGTAATAAAAAAAGCAGAATAAGTACGGCCTGAATGCACCGGGCAATAGGTTTTAAACTGCGAAAAGGTACCATATCCGGATTACAGCAGGTACAAAGACATAAGAAGGTGAGGGCGAAAAGAAATGTCAATATATGAGTTAAACCTATGTCAGGGTAATAATACAGCTGCAAGAGAAAGCAGGCAGCCAGTAAAATCAGTTTATCAATAAGAATACGCATAAATTTCCTCCGGTAAAGTTTTCTTTATTATAGTATATTGTGGTGGAATTTGGAATAGAAAAGTGACATTTGTCATATTGGAAAATGACAATGTTCACTAGTTAGGAAACCAGAGATTTGCTAAGATAAGTACGACAAAACAATTAGAAAGTGGATAAGGAGGAATACCATGGCGGAAAAAGTAGTGGAAATAGAAAATTTAGTAAAAAGATATAAGGAACTGGTGGCACTGGATCACTTAAATCTTTCCGTGGAAAAAGGAGAGGTATTTGGTCTGTTAGGTCCTAACGGAAGCGGAAAAACCACAGCAATCAGTTGTATTTTGGCATTGCTTTCTTTTGACAGGGGAAGCGTAAAAGTGTTTGGTGAAGAAATTCAGCCGGACAGTTATGAAATTAAACGACAGATTGGTGTTGTATTGCAAAACGTGGCGGTCTTTGAAGAGCTTACAGTACAAGAAAACATTGACTATTTTTGTGGACTTTATGTAAAGGATAAGGCAACCAGAAAAAAATATGTGGAAGAAGCCATTGCGTTTGCGGGGTTAGAAGACTTTCGCAAATTTTATCCAAAGAAACTTTCCGGAGGTTTGCTGCGAAGACTGAATATTGCATGTGGCATTGCGCATAAACCAAAGCTGATTATTTTAGATGAGCCTACAGTGGCGGTTGACCCTCAAAGCAGAAATAGAATTTTGGAGGGAATTCAGACATTGAATAAAGAAGGAGCAACCATAATTTATACTTCCCACTATATGGAAGAAGTAGAACAGATTTGCAACAGAATTGCTATTTTAGATAAGGGAAGATGTGTGGCTTCCGGCACAAAGGAAGAATTAAAAGCCATGATTAAGACTGGAGAAAAGATACATATGGAAGTCATGGAACTTACAGAGGGACAGTTAGAGGCGGTACGAGAATTACCTCATGTGTATCAGGCAGAATATAAAGATGGAATGTTAGAAATTCACTGTAGCGGAGGAAAGCACAATCTGGTTCGTGTGTTAGCTTATTTTCAGGAACAGGAAATAGGCTTTGGAAGGGTTTACACAGAGCTTCCAACGTTAAATGATGTATTTTTGGAAATTACCGGAAAAGAACTCAGGGATTCAGAATAGGAGGTGGCAGAATGTTTTTACGGACATATGTTTACAGTCTGCTTTGTAGTGTGAGGCAGAAATATCAATTGTTTTGGTGTATTGCATTTCCAATTCTTTTGGGTACATTGTTTAAAGTAAGTTTTGGAGATGTGAATGAAACACAGTATATGTTTCATCAGATACCGGTTGCTTATGTGGAATGTGATGAAGCACAGGAGGAATTTGAAAGTCTTTTAAAGCAGCTAGAGAGTGAAGAAGAATTGATAGAGCTCAAAAAAGTGGAAGAAAAAGAGGCAGAAGAGCTGTTACGTAATGATGAAGTGAAGGGGATTTTCAAAAATGGTGCGGAAATTGTTCTCGTAGTAAAGGAAGAAGGAATTGATGCCAGTATATTAAAGAGTATTCAGGAACAATATGAACAAATTGTTACAGCATTTACGAACATTGCAAAAGAGCATCCTGAAAAATTAGAAGTAGCGGCAGAAGAAATTGATAAACAGTGGAATTACCTAAAAGAAGGAAATGTTGCAGATGGAGATATGGATATGATGAAAGATTACTTTTATGCATTGATTGCCATGAATTGTCTGTATGGATGCTTTTCAGGACTGAGCTGTGCCGTGGCATTTAAGGCAAATCTCTCTGCGTTAGCTGCAAGGCGGGTGGTGGCCAGCACGAATCGTTTTGCAATTTTACTGCCGGAGATTCTGGCAAAGATTACAGCGCAGTTTATATGCTCTATGATAGGGGCTGCATATTTACAATATGCACTTGGAATCAATTTAGGAGAGGAAACAGGACGAATTGTATTGATTATTCTTGCGGGAAGTGCAATTGGAGTAATGAATGGAGTCTTTATAGGAAGTATCGGAAAGCTGAAAGAGAAAGTAAAGGAAGGAATTTGTATCGGAGTTACTATGGTGGGCTGCTTTCTTGCAGGTCTTATGGTGGGAGATATGTACCGGATTGTGGAAGAATATGCTCCTATTATCAATAGTATTAATCCGGCTGCACTGATTGTAAAGGCATTTTATAGTTTGAATATTTATGATACGTACACCAGATATAATCAATGTATGATTACACTTTTGGGACTCGTTGTATTCTTATGCATCGGCTCTTATCTGTTAGTAAGGAGGGAACGTTATGCAAGTATTTAAGGCATTTTTTAGGATACTAAATAAAAATAAGCTTTCCATGATAATATATATAGGGATTTATATGGCACTTACATTAATGATGTCAGGCAATGGAGCAGAAAGCAGCACCACATTTTCACAGGTATCTATGGATATTGGCATTGAAAATAAAGATAAGGGAGAATTAGGAAGTGCTTTAGTAGAATATTTATCCCAAAATAACAATATAAAGGAGATACCGAAAAATAAAGAAGAACTCCAGGATGATATGTATTATCGTGAAATACATTATGTACTCACTATTCCGGAAGATTTTACAGAAAAGTTTATGACAGGAGAACGGGAAGAAGCTTTGGAAGGAATCGTAGTACCGGGAAATGGAGTTGCATTTTTGACGGAAATGGAAATCAATGAGTTTTTAAAGACGCTGGGAATGTATGTAGATGGTGGTTTTGAAGCAGCGAAGGCGGCAGAGCAGACTCTTTTGGATATGAAAAAGGAGGCCAAGGTTGAATTTTTGAGCCAGAAGGATATACAGGAGAGACCGGCAGCAAGTTACTTTTTTCAATATCTTCCTTATATATTTTTATGTATGATGTTAGTGAGCCTGAGTGCTGTTTTGGTAACCTTTAATCAGAAAGATATAGATGCTAGAAATAAATGTTCTGCCATGTCTTTTACAAAACGTAATTTTCAGATGATACTGGGTAGTATAGCAATTATGGCATTGGAATACGTGTTTTTTATGGCGGTTGCCTGCCTTTTATATCCAGATTATATGAAGAGCATACAGGGATGTTTAAGTGCTTTGAATGCTTTGGCATATATGCTGGTATGTTTAAGTATCGCATTTTTTACGGCAAGAGTGGTGAAAAATGACGGGGAACTGAATATGGTTGCCAACGTAGTAGGTTTGGCAACAGGATTCCTTGGAGGAGCTTTTGTTCCTTTAGAAATGATGAATGAAGGAGTTAAGAAGATATCAAAATTTGTTCCTTCTTACTGGTATGTGATATCGAATGATACCATCTGGAAACTGGAAAGTTTTTCGGAGGCCGGAGAGATATATATAAATATTATAGTGACGGTAGCTTTTGCAATTGCTGTATTTGCCGTTGCAATGGTAGTGAATCGGCTCAAGGCAAGAACCGTGTAGGAAAATGCAAGGATGCTGGGGTGCTCAATATTTTAGGAATGGCGTGCCTTTTGTGTATGTGAAGTTTACAATCTCCTCCTGATTTGGTATACTAATATTATAACAACCTATGAAAATTTCCGTTGGGGAGGCGGAAAGAAGAAAGAATGTAGTAGACGAAAACTATGGAGGGGAAAAGGTATGGTAGAACAAAGAAAAATGACAGATATGGAAAGAAACAATAAGATTGTAATGTTTGCACATGGGATAGCTGTAGGTGTTATGACTACATTTTGCATTTTACAGGTATTAAGTGGAATGCAAAATTTAAGTTATGCTCTGATTGTGGCAATACTGGGGTTCGCACCGGTAATAGGAGAATACTATTTTTGGCGTAAAAATAAGGAAACAACTATGATAAAGCATCTGACAGGGTGTGGATTTGCGATTTTTTATACCTATATAGTGTTTACTGCCAGCAACAATCTGGTGTTCCTCTTTGTAATTCCAATGATTATGATAATATCAGTGTATAACGATGCGGCTTATTCCATTAAAATTAATGTGGGAACCATATTGGAAAGCATTATTATTGTAGCGATAGGTGCAAAAACCGGCAAACTTGGTTATGCCGGAATGGATTCGGCTGTGATTCAAATTGTTATCATGCTACTGGTTGGTATTTATTCTTATATTACAATCAAAGTTCTTGATGCAAACAATAGGCAGAAAGTGCAAAATATTATGGAGGCACAGCAAAAAACAGAGAAGGTTCTAAGCAATATATCAGAAGTCTCTCTGAAGCTGGAAAGTGGAATTGCAGATATTAATGAGGAACTGGAAAAATTAAATCATGCTTCTAAGTTAACAAAGGATGTAATGAGTGAAGTGTCCATCGGTGTAACGGATACGGCAGAAGCAGTGCAAAGCCAGATATGTCAGACAGAAGAAATTCAAAACAAAGTTACAAAAGTGAATGATGCAGCAGTGAATATTACGGAAAATATGCAACATACATTACAAGTATTAGAAAATGGGAAGAAGAATGTGGAAGTATTGGTAGAACAGGTGGAAATTTCTGTTAGTAATGGAGCTGAGGTTGCAGAAAAATTAGAAACACTGGATAAGTATATGGAAGAAATGAATTCTATTGTAGAATTAATTAATGGAATTACTTCCCAGACCAGTCTGTTAGCTTTAAACGCAAGCATTGAAGCAGCAAGAGCCGGAGAAGCAGGGAAGGGCTTTTCTGTAGTGGCTACAGAAATTTCCGGTATGGCTACACAGACGAAAAATGCTACCGTACACATTACGGAGCTAATTGAAAATGTATCTACTGCCATTAGTGAAGTGGTAGAAGTAATTCATCAGATGATTGCAGGAATAAATGAAGAGAAACAGTCTACCAAGGAAACGGAAGATAGTTTTGAAAATATTCAGTCCAACACCTTTGCAATCCGTGAAAATGTGGAAAAACTTACGAATAATATTGATGAATTAAAAGAGGCAAACCGTGTGATTGTGGATTCTATTCAAAGAATTTCGGCAATTTCAGAGGAAGTGTCAGCCCATGCCAATGAAACAATGAGTGCAGAAGAACAAAATATGGAGATACTTGATAAAATTGCAGAAGCTATGCAGGGGTTAGTGGAAATAACCAATGCTAAAAAGGAATAAAAATGGTAAAGAAATTAGAAGACACAGGTCTGTTTCATGAAATAAGTAAAATGGAAATAGAGCGTATGCTAAAATGTTCTAAATCCTATGAAAAACATTATGAGGCAGGGGACTATATTTTTCGGCAGGGTGATAAGCCTGTAAAAATCTTTCTTCTGTTAAAAGGGTATATTCAAATTGCAAAAGATTTTGCTTCTGGAAAACGGGATGTACTTTATATGGTAGAAGAAGGAAATGTGTTTGGAGAAATGTTTCTCTTTGCTGACATGGAAAACTATTGGTATGATGCAGTTGCAGCAGAAGCGGTGGATGTATTGGAAATACCTTGGGATTTCTTTTATCACTTCTGTGAAAATGCATGTAGTCATCATCAGAAATTAACCAGAAATATGTTGGAAATGCTTTCTAAGAAAGAATTTAACATAACGAAAAAGCTTCATATAGTAAGCACTGCTTCCTTAAGAGAACGGATTGCCATCTGGCTCATTGATTCTATGGATAGTGAAGGTAAGGTAGTGATTCGGATGAAAAGGGAAGAACTGGCGGATTTTCTTGGGGTTGCCCGTCCGTCACTGTCCAGGGAATTGATGCGGATGCAGGCGGATGGATTGATTGAAGTGACAAAAAAGTGCATTTATATTAAAGACAGAGATTCTGTAGAAATGTTATACGGATAAAGGCAATAGAACGCTCTGATAGAAAATTTTTTATTGATAAAATTTCAAAATGTAACCATGGTTACATACATAAAGAAATTAATCTGCTATTCTATAATTACAAAGAAAGCAAATCGAAAATGGAGGTAGATATTATGGAAAATAAACAGCAGGTTGATAATTTAGTAAATCTTTTAGACGGATATGCAGTAAAAGGCGGACATCATTTGAATGTTAACGTATTGAACAGAGATATACTTAAGGATGCACAGGCACATCCGGAAAATTATCCGCAGCTTACCATTAGAGTTTCCGGATATGCAGTAAACTTTGTTAAGCTTACGCCGGAACAGCAGGCAGATGTAATTTCGCGTACATTCCACGAATCGGTATAGAAAGCAAATAAGTTTCAAGTATTATCTTGACACCACAAAGAAACTGGGAGATAATGTAGACAAAAAGAAGAACAAGCATCTCTGCTAGAGGGGCTTGTTCTTCCCTATAAATAAATATTCGTATGCAGGTAAATATGAGGAGATTGGATAAAAGTACATTAATAAGTGGAATAAAAATTACAATAGCTGCCATATTGGCAATTTTAGTAGCAGAAAGCATCCATCTGCAGTTTTCCTCAACAGCGGGAATTATTACAATACTCAGTATTCAAAAAACAAAAAAAGAAACTTTTAAAACGGCAGGACGGAGAGGAATGGCGTTTTTAATTGCGTTATTGATTTCCTGTGTTTGTTTTCTGATAGCGGGATTTCATGTTTGGGCGTTTGCTGTGTACTTATTTATTTTTTCCATGGTATGTTTATACTTTGGCTGGGTAGAGGCAATTGCCATGGATTCGGTATTGATTACTCACTTTTTGTCAGCAGGAACTATAAATTGGCAGATTTTTGGAAATGAAATTCTTTTATTTCTAATCGGAACCGGCTTTGGAATAGTTGCCAATATGCATCTTAGAAATAAAAGGGAAGAATTTGAAACACTGGCAGCCAATGTGGATATGGAAATTAGAGGAATTCTAAAGAGAATGGCACAGCGGCTTTTAATAGAAGATAAAAGTGATTATGACGGAACATGTTTCGAAAAACTGGAAATACAAGTAGAACATGCAAAGCAAAGTGCTTACAAAAACTATAATAACCAGCTTTTAAACGCATCTTATTATGAAATTGATTATATTAAAATGCGGGGAAATCAGATAGAAGTATTAAGACATGTTTATGAAAGCATAAAAATGGTAGAGATGATACCAAGCCAGACAAAAAAAATTGCAAATTTAATTGCAAAAATTGAGCAGGGATATCATAAGGAGAATACAGTGAAAGCTTTTTTAGGAGAGCTTACAAAACTGTTTGAGGAAATGGAAAAAGAAGCACTTCCTACTACCCGGGATGAGTTTGAAGCACGAGCTGTACTGTTTTATATGATGAAACAATTGGAAGAATTTTTAACATTAAAAGAAAAATTTATGGAAAAATACCAAATTAAAGGAGGAAACTTAGGTGAATAAAGTAAAAGTTACAGAGGAAATTTTTTATGTTGGAGCAGATGATGAAACCATAGACCTTTTTGAAAGCCAGTATGTGGTTCCGGAGGGAATTTCATATAATTCTTATGTAATTATGGATGAAAAGATTGCAGTTATGGATACCATTGACAAAAGAAAGACAGAAGAATGGCTGGAAAATTTAGAACAGGTATTGGAGGGAAAAACTCCTGATTATTTAATTATTTCCCATTTGGAACCGGATCATGCTGCAAGTATAAAGGTATTGGCAGAAAAATATCCAGCTATGCAGCTGGTTGGAAACGCGAAAACTTTCCAGATGATTGGTAACTTTTTTGATATGAATATAGAAGGAAGAACTCTTACAGTGAAGGAAGGGGATGTGCTGTCTTTAGGAAAGCATGAACTGTCCTTTTATATGGCACCTATGGTTCACTGGCCGGAAGTTATGGTAGAGTATGAAAAAACAGAGAAAGTATTATTTTCAGCAGACGGATTCGGAAAGTTTGGTGCTTTAAGAATCAAGGAAAATCCTGCGGAGGCAAAATTAGAGGACTGGGCATGTGAAGCCAGAAGATATTACTTTAATATCGTTGGAAAATATGGCGCTCCGGTACAGACACTTTTGAAGAAAGCAGCAGGTTTGGATATCCGGATAATTTGTCCTCTTCACGGACCTGTTTTGAAAGAAAATTTAGAGTATTACATTGGAAAATATAATACTTGGAGCAGTTATGAGCCGGAAGACAAAGGAATTTTGATTGCTTATGCTTCTATCCATGGAAATACCAAAGAAGCTGCATTTAAGCTTGCAGAATGTATTGGTGATAAAGAGAAAGTAGTACTGACAGACCTTTCAAGAGAGGATATGGCAGAAGCCATAGAGGATGCATTCCGGTATGATAGAATGGTAGTGGCAGCACCAACCTACGATGGAGGTATGTTCCCGGTTATGGAAGACTTTTTAAGACATTTAAAGTCTAAGGCATATCAGAAACGTACTGTGGGTATTATAGAGAATGGTTCCTGGGCACCTATGGCAGGAAAGCTTATGAGTGGACTTTTCGGGGAAATGAAAGAAATTCAGATTGTGGAGCCGGTGGTTACTGTTAAGTCTGCATTAAATGACGAAAGTATAAAAGCTATAGAGAGTTTAGCACAGGCGTTGGCTCAAAAATAGAATGGCTTTGAGGTAGGCGAAAATTATATAATATGAAGGAGGAAGAAAAATGGATCATAAGGCAATGTATAAACTGGGGTATGGATTGTATGTTTTAACTGCATGCACAGACAAGGATAATGGCTGTATTATCAATACGGCAATGCAGGTAACTACAACACCAAATCGTATTTCTGTAACCGTAAATAAAAATAACAAAACCCATGATATGATTATGGAAAGTGGAAAATTTAATATTTCAATTATATCAGAAAAAGCAGATTTTGAGTTGTTTAAGCACTTTGGTTTCCAAAGCGGAAAAGATGTAAATAAGTTTGAAGGCTACAAAAATGCAAAACGTTCTGAAAACGGAATTTACTATGTAACAGAAGGAACCAATGGATATATTTCCGGTTCTGTAGTCAACAAGGTGGATTTAGGAACTCATACAATGTTTATTGCAGATGTAACAGATGCTGAGGTTTTAGAAGAAACAAATTCAGCTACTTATGCTTATTATCAGGAAAATATCAAACCGAAGCCGGAAGCTAAGGAGGAAAAGAAACAGGGATACCGTTGTGCTATTTGCGGATATATCTATGAAGGAGAGGAACTTCCGGAGGATTTTGTGTGTCCAATCTGTAAGCATGGAGCTTCCGATTTTGAAAAGATTTAAAATTTTGCAGGAATATATTTCAAGGTATGGTATTTAGAAAGAACTCCGCCATTTTGACGGAGTTCTTTCTAATATTAATGTACTATTTTGTGATAACAGTACCTGTTCTTCCGTATAAAGCGTCTTTTGCTCTGGAAAGAGAAGTGATGATTGCTTTTCTGTTATCTTTAGAAGAAACAAAATCAACACATGCCTGAATTTTTGGAAGCATGGTTCCTTCGGAAAACTGATTTTCTGCACTGTACTTTACTGCCTCTGCACAGGAGAGCATATCTATAGGTTCTTCGTTTTCCTTTTTGTAATTCAAGCATACTTTATCTACATTAGTAAGTATCATAAACATATCGGCGTCTACCATTTCCGCCAGTTTTGCGGCTGCAATATCCTTCTCGATGACTGCGCTGGCTCCTTTTAAAAGATGGTTCTGCTCCATAACAGGAATACCGCCGCCACCGCAGGCAATTACAATATGTCCTGCATTTGCCAGTGTATTGATAGAATCAATTTCTACAATATCTAAAGGCTTAGGAGATGCTACAATTTTTTTGTATCCGTTTTCTGTTTCTACTACAAAATTTCCTTTTTCACTTTCGATTGCTGCTTCCTCTTTTGACATTGGTCTGCCGATTACCTTGGTTGGTTCAAAGAAAGCATCATCGTAAGGGTCTACCTGCACCTGGGTAATGATAGTACATACCGGGCGGATAATACCGCGTTTTACCAGTTCGGCGCGAATTGCATTCTGTAAATCGTATCCGATAAATCCCTGACTCATGGCATCACAGATAGCCAAAGGAGCCACTGTGTAGTCAGGATTTGATTTGCTTAAATCACGGATAGCAGCATCAATCATACCAACCTGAGGACCGTTGCTGTGGGTAATGATAAGCTGATGTCCTTCCTCTATCAAGTCAGCAATAGCAGCAGCGGTATGTTCTACAGCTTTTTTCTGCTCCGGAAGATTTTTACCTAAAGCATTTCTCCCCAGAGCAATCACGATTTTTTTCTTTTCCATATAAAAAACCTCCATTCATTATATACATTACAAAATAAATATAATTATACCATAAATTCAGGATTTGTCGAGGTGCAAAGTGCTTGAGTTCCCGCGGACGTTTGACAGTTACAAAATAGAAAATAGCCCTTAAAGCCTTATAAATTAAGGATATTTGATGTTATTTATAGTAATGTTTATAGCTTCTTTACTTTTCAACAATTAATGTTATCATAATTATTAAAATCACTTCAAAGCCTGTATCTTGGAGATAACTACACATTACTAAAGAGTAAAACAAGGTCACAAAATGCTGTAATCATTATAAAACTGCGGGTTGCAGAATTTTTTATTACTCTAACTGTTAAAGACGGGATTATACCAAAAAAATGGTGCTTTTTAATGTCAATGCACCAATTTGTTAAATAGAATTGATTGAATTAACAAGCAATTGCGCCTGATTTGCAGGTGGGAAAGTTAAGATAGTTACCTATAAAAATGACACAACTATCTCAATTATCTGTCTATATATAAATAGAAAAGAATGATACAATGTATTTTGGAGGTGTAGGATATGCTTCGCATGGAAATCGCATTGCTGCTTGTTTTTTGCTTTATTGCATATATTTATTTTTCTGCAGGCAGAAAGTATACATTATTACATAAAACATTTTCTGCATTATTGATTACGATGTTAGTTCATTTGATGTTTGACACTGCAACCGTATATACTGTGAATCATCTGGATACGGTACCGCGACTGTTGAATGATATGTTACACCGCTTTTTCATAGGAAGCATGGTACTGGTTATGTATTTGTTGTATCGGTATATAGCTGTTTTGGTGGAGGAAGAGAGTAGAAAGAGAAGAAAGCTAGATTTTCCTGCAAGAGTTTTTTTAGTGATTACGGAGTTGGGAGTTTTGTTATTGCCTGTTCATTATGCAGTAACACCGAAAGGAAATTATTCTGCCGGCATCCATCTGTGTGTATGTTATTTCAGTATGGTATTTTACTTATCACTTTGTATTTGGCTGTTGTTAAATAATTGGAAAAAGATGGAACATAAAAAGAAGTTTGCAATAGGGGGTGCACTTGTGATTGAGTTGGTTGTATCCATATTACAGGCAATCCATCCGACCTGGCTGATTACTGGAATGGGAATGACATTGATGACATTGTCCTTTTATTTGACATTAGAAAATCCAGATAGTATTCGAGCAGAGTTGATAGAACAAAAAATGTCTATGCTATACTTAAAAAGTCAGGTAAACCCGCATTTTTTGTATAATACTCTGGATACTATTCGCATTCAGGCACAGCTGAATGGAGATAAAAAAGTAGCTGATTTGCTGATGCAGCTGGTTGATTTTTTCAGGCTTAGTGTGAAGGTGGATCGTTCTATGGTTACGCTTGATGATGAAATAGAACTTTTAGAATGTTATATGGAATTGATGTGTTACCGTTATCCAAATTTAAAATGGGAATACGATATCAACCCGGATTTGGGAGGAATACAAGTGCCAAATTTTATATTACAACCTATTGTGGAAAACAGTCTGCTTCATGGCTTGAAGAATAAAGGGTATCGTGGAGAGGTGCAAATCATAGCACGGAAAGCGGCAAAGAACCAGATGGAGATTCTGGTCATAGACAACGGTAGTGGTTTTGAAGAAGGAAAAAAGGAGGCAATCGATCAGATGCTTTTGCATTATGCCAGACAGCCTGCAAAGTTGGAGGGAAACAGTATTGGTATTTTAAATGTACAGAAACGTATCAAGATGCTCTGTGGTCGAGACTATGGATTATGGTATACGGAAAATTTGCATGGTGGTGTGACAGCACATTTGTCATTGCCCTTGAAGGAGGATGAGTGATGAGGAAACTAGGGGTACTTTTAGTAGATGATGAAATTATGATACGAGAGGGATTTAAACGATTATTTGACTGGGAATCCCATGACTGTGAAGTGATTGGGGAGGCATCTGACGGCATGGAAGCACTGAATCAGATTGAGATGCTTAATCCTGATATTGTCATCATGGATATTAATCTTCCTATTATGAATGGATTAAAAGTGATTAAAAGCAGTAGAATGAAACATCCGGAGATCGCTTTTGTGATTGTATCCGGGTATGATGATTTTTCCTATTGCAGAGAGGCACTTCGACTGCAGATTACGGACTATATCCTAAAACCTGTGAATTATGATGAATTTGGAAATTGTATTGATAATTTGAAGATTTCTCTGTTTGAACGGCGAATATCAAAAGGAAAGACATTTGAGAAGCAGGATGAACGAACGATTTCCAGCATTACCAGGTACATGCAGGAACATCTTTGTGAGGAAATCAGTCTATCCATTCTGTCGAAGGAGTTTCATCTGAATCCACAGTATGTCAGCCAGCTTTTTAAGAATGAGATTGGTGTGGGGTTTTTGACTTATTTGACGAATGTCCGCTTAGAAAAGGCGAAGAAATTGTTAGTTTCTACTTCTCTTTCTATAGCTAAGGTAGCAGAACAGTGTGGGTATAGTGATTACCGAGTATTTACCAAGGTGTTCAAAAAGATGGAGGGGATTACGCCATCTCAATTCAGACGGGATTTTTTCAAAGGAAATAGTTAGGTATGAAAAGTGAATGCGAATGGAGTCAGCCTCAGGCTTAACTGTTATAGTGAATGTGGCATAAACGAAGGAAAGTAAATAGAGAAGGAGAAAGAAGAAAAGAATGAAAAGATTATGTACGGCTCAGGAACGGGAAGTGTTGTATAAAAATAGAAAACAAATCATAAAAGGAAAATTTGGAAATGCATCAAATGAGAGATTGGGTGATTTCTTTGTCGGGCTTTTTCTTCCATTTATTGTGATAATTGGGATAGGTTATGTTCTTGTAATCACAGATAGGATTGATTTTGTTATGCAAAGTAGTCGTAGTGGATTTGTATCCATTTTATTACTAACTTATGTTATTTTGTTTTCTATTATACTAAAAATTATATCACTCATAAGGCATAAAAAAGAACAAAGACGATTAAAAGTAAGACACGATATTATGCTCAATGGTGCGACAATTGTGGAAGTAGATATGTCAGGATATTTTGCTTATATCGAAGATGATTTTTGTGATGAAAATGGAAAAGCGATTATTCTGGAGCATCCGTTCAGTGCTGGTGAGGTGAAGCCGGAAGATGTTGGAAGACGGATGCTGGTTTTGTATGATGGAGATTTCGGTTATCGATTGGTAAAGTTAAATGAAGAATTAAGGGGATTGATACCCAATATTACTTATGATTATCCATTGAAGGAAAATATTCATTCGTATATGAGGGTTCCACATCCTAATATGGTAAATCTTGAAAAAACAGAGCACAATCTTTCGGAAAGGGAGAAGAAATTTTTTGCCGATTTTTATGAGAAATCAACACGATGTGATTATTTAAAAAGGGAAAAATTAGGTGCTTTTTGGATGACTATTGATATTGTATTTATGTCTGTGTTGTTGGGGGTTGGAAAGGATGGGTATCCTATTTCAAAATGCGTAATGTTTGGAGCAATTGGATTAGTTTGTATGGCTGTGTTTTTTTGCTTAATGAATCTGCTTAACAAAATACTTACAAGAAGGCGGGCAAATTTTGTCTCTGTGAAGAAAGTTGTTTTTGTTGATCAGGGGACGCGTAATAAAGTATCTCTAGTAAGAGTGTTTGAGTGGAATCAGAATCAGGTGCAGCTTGGTGTATATCCGAATAAGGGGGTGCCGTCAAATACGGTATATGGAAGTATTTTATATAAACTTGTGAATGAGAAGGGGAAGATTATATTATTGAATGCAAATTCAGTAAAGTAAGTGGAGGTGTAAGCGATATGAAGTTAGAAAAACCAACGGAAGAGATGAAGAAATCTTTCTATAAAAACTATAAGTGGAGTCCTATTATTGGAATTTTTTTATATGGAATAATTGCAATAGTTACAACGGGAATGTTTGCATTCATATTATTAGGATGTATATTAGGATATAAAAAAATATCTTTATCTATAATAGATATAATCCTCATAGGTGTCATAGGCGTGAGTGGCTTGTCGGCTATATTGTCAGTGATTTTCAGTATATCTACATTAATAAAAATGAAAAAGGGTGAATTTATGGTTTCAAAGGTTATTTTTAAAGCAACACATAAAAAACTGCATTCTCCGTTGATGATGGAGATAGAATATGAAACTGAGGAAGGAATGATGGTGACGAAGAAATATGAAGCAGATATTAAAGGTAGAAAGCCAGTAAGGGGAGAAGAAATATTTGTTACAATCATGCCAGATAAAGTGATGTATGTTGTAAAATAGTAACGGTTCATGGTTTTGAATAAAAAATATTTGTATCACCTATTTGGGAGGAAGATTGGCTATGCACTTTAAAAAGTCTAAAAATTTTTGGAAAAAATTTTGGGGTATTATGGTTATTATATTTGTGGTTGCTGCCGCATTGAATATTTTTGCTTGGGGCAGCTATAACTATGCATGGAGTAGATTTCGGGAGGAAGAAGTGAAGGCAGACAAGGCAGGATATGAAGAAAGTTATTTTGTTTGCAGCAGGGAGGAAAATGTAATAGTAAACGGAGAAGACTATGTGCATTTTCATGCACATCGTTCAGCATTTTTAGATGGCAATTACAGCGAGGAACTCCTTATGCCAAGCTCCCTCACCTATTTGGACAAGGCACCTGCACAACAGGATGAACTTGTTCTATTTGCCAAAGAAGTTTCTTCCTTAGAAACGGAACAGGGAGAAGATTATACCGTTATCCATATATATTCGGTATGTGAGTACGCATTAACCAAGATAGAACACTTAATTTCTGTTGCTTTCATTGTTGCTGTAATTGCAGGATTTGTAGAGATTGTATTGGTGTTTATATTTGCAATACATAAATTTAGAAGCAAAGTAAATTAGTATGAAATGAAAGGATGATAACAAAATGAAACGGTATGAAGATATTCTTCGGGATTTACTTTGTATAAATAAAAAGGTGTTTTCAGAAGAAAACAACCAAATAGAGGAAAAAGCCAGAATACTTTATCAAGAATATTGTAAACGAGAAGAAGGAAAGCCGAGAGAGATTACAATGCATACAGTAAAGAAAATATTTCCATGCATTGCATATTATAAAGCAGTAATTGAGTATACAAATCAACCAAAGCAGGCATATTCCATTATAGAGAGGTATTTCACGGAGAAATGTAGAGTTAATGCGGAAAAATTACAAAGATTGTGTCGTATTCCGTTTGTTTATAAAATCGTTCCGCGTATTATGGCAAAGATTATACATAGAACTTTTGGGGTGAAATCTGGATTTAGAATGATAGATTATCATACAAAAGGGAGACTATGTCATATTGATATGATAGAATGTCCATACTTTTCAATTTGTTCTGCATATGGATGTCCTGAATTGACTACGGTCTTTTGTAATGCAGATGATGTTGCATATGGAAATATGCATGCAAAGCTCTTGTGGGAACGAAAGAAAACGCTTGGAAGAGGAGATGATTGTTGCGATTTCATTTTAAAAATTAAAGATAATAAATAGCATGAAAATAGGAGATTTTTTGAAAAACAAAAGAAAAGGGAGTAATACCTTTCAAAACATTATGTGTGATCATCTGGTTAGTAGGGGGTATATTACTTGGCAGCATTTTTGCTTTTAGTAATAGCAGGTTTTATTTACGATTGAAAAAAGATAGAAAGGAAACCACAATTTATCCATCTAAGTTGAGGATATATGAGACTAGTATTATGGGAGGGAAAAAAGAGATTGGAAATGTTGGTAAAAAAGAAAAAAATGTTAGTAAGTACATTTGTAGCATTTCTTGTGTTGGTGATCGGTGTGACCGGTTGCACATTTAGTAGTGGAAAAAAGGAAGCCAAAACAGAAACGGAAGCAAAAACAGATGAGCCGGAAGCTATAAAGCAGACGGAAAAGCCAGAAGAAACTTTGCGGACAACGCCAATTTCTGCATCATGGGAAACAAAAATAGAGGATGTACCACAGGGGGCATATTGTTTATGGTTTTTTCCAGATAAGTTATGTTTTCAGCAAAACTTTGTGGATGGAGTAAATAACGTACATAGCATGGATGGGGTGTATTATGTACCAGATGAAACTATGCAGAAAAAAATCCAAAAACTTCTAGAAAACCCAGAGAAAAAAGAGAAAATACCGACTCAACGGATAAATGGGTGTGAGGAACCGGACGATCAATATGTAACAGAATATATAGAATATGAAGAGCAGTGGATAACAGAATATAATCAGACTCTGGAAGCAGGATATTCTTTGCTGTACAAAAAGAATAGTAAAGAAGATGGATTAATAAGTTATGATGTAAATGAGGATGGTACGATAAAACAAGGGTATACGGTTATGGATAATTCTATATTGTGTGAATGTTTGTCAAAAATATTAAGAGATGAATTTCAGTATGAGCCATTAGACGTGACAACTATAAAGAATATAGAGTCTGCAACCTTACAGTATGTACATCCAGAGACGAAAAAGCAATACAGCCAAACAATTAAAGAGAAAAAAATTTTAGATAAATTTGAAGATTGGTTTTCTAATGCTAAAGCATGTTATAGTGGTGATCGACCTTATTTTAATGGATTATTAACCTTAGAACTAAAAAATGGTAATGTCGTCAAGTTAACCATGGCTAGCAGTGGCGTTTCGTATTTTATGGTGAACGGAGGGCTTTATGATTATGAACCGAAAAACAAACCGGAAGGCTTTGATGAATACGCTGTTTTTGAATGTTTTGATAAAATTCCATATTATAAATACTCAGAGTAAAGGAGGTTTCATTCGTTATGGAATTTATTAATGGTGAGAATATTGTTGTATTATCAAATCCTGGAGTAGTATCGAGACAATTATTAAATCCAGAGAATGCATCTAGTAAAAGAGTGACAATAACAGAAGTTCATTTAGCGGTTGGTGCTTGCCAACCAAGACATACACATGATGCATCGGAGCAGATATGGTATGCAACAAAAGGGAATGGAAAGTTATTGCTGGATAAGGAGGAAGAGAAGGCGTTTAAGGCTGGAGATGTTGTTCGATTTTCTGCTCAGGATGTTCATGGATTTTTAAATGATGGAGATACAGAATTTGTATATATATCAGTGACTGCTCCACCAATTCATTTTTGTTATGCTTATCAGGAGAAGAATCATTCACAAAATTGATACTTTGTTATATCTGTTCAGAAGCACGCTTGTGTATATGCAACTTGTACGGTTGTCCTACAGATAAGGTAGAAGTTGCATATGGAAAGGAGAAAATGATGAGAAAAACAAAACAACAAGTGTTTCTATTAATACTTATCACTGTAATGTGCCTTACTGCATGTGCAGCTCAAAAAAAGGAACATTCACAGAAAGAAAGCTGGGATTTAGAGGATTACGAACAACTGGATGATATAATTAGCATAGAGGAAATAGAGCAAGATAACAGTACAGCAGTACTTACTTATAATGTTAGATATAAAAGTGATGACTGTGAAGTTGTTTCTTATCTTTCAGTGCCACAAACATGTTTGGAAGAGAAAAAAGCTTATCCATGTATCATTTACAATCGGGGAGGAAACAGGGAATACGGTGCCAATGCACCGGGAAATATAGCATACATGGCAGAAACATCCCAAAAGGTGATATTTGCTTCCCAATACCGGGGAGTGAGTGGGGGAACCGGGCAGGATGAATTTGGCGGAGATGACCTTCATGATGTGCTGAAATTGGTGGATTTTTGCGAAGCCTTTTCCTTTGTAGATATGGAACAGCTTTATATGATGGGGACTTCAAGAGGTGGAATGATGACTTATATGGCAGTTCGTGAAGATAACAGGATTAAGAAGGCGATAGTTGTTTCCGGAGAGGCTGATAATTTTATGGGATGGGAAGAAAGAGAGGATATGCATCAGGTTTATATGGATTTGATAGGAGCAACCCCAGAGGAAAAACCAGAAGAGTATGAGAAACGTTCTGCCACGTATTGGGCAGATGAAATCAATTGTCCGGTTCTGATTATTCATAGTAAAGGCGATAAAAAAGTGTCTTATGCCCAGGCAGAGAAAATGGCACAATGCTTGTATGAGGCAGGAAAAGAGTACAAGCTTGTAACTTATGAAGATGATGAGCATGGGTTACACCCGGAAGATTTTGATATCATTATGGAATGGTGCCAATAAAATGAATTTTCACTAGATTATAAAAAAATAAAAATTTAAGGTATGACAAAAAGATAGATGTAAGAGATGCACATATGTTAGCACAGTGTTTATCACGCAGTCTATATTCCGACAGAGGAGGATGATTATGCAAAAGAATATCTTCGAATGAGAAATGAGCATAAGATTGCATTAAAAAATCAAACAACAGATTAACGCATTTTGTATAAGCCATGGATTTCAGTATACAGGAACTAAATGGACACAGACTCATTTCGATGGAATCAGGCTCTGGTTCTGGACAAAACGTCCGGCATACCGTCAATTCTGCCTTAAGCTGGTTTCTTAAATAGATAAAAGAATAGTTCTCCCAAAGTCCGGTTCCTGCGGGGCTTATTAAAGTGCCTCTATTCACAGAACTATCATTCTTAAAGGCTCAAAAAAGCGGCAGATTGGTGTTTTGGGATGTTACATTCAGACTTATGGTTGGTGTAACATTTATCTTGTTGACGAATTTCCCTATCATGGAATATAATGAAACCATTGGCAGAAGCGAAATTAGTTTGAAAAGAGGAAAGAATTTTGAAGAAAGTAATAAAAATAACTTCCTGCATCGTGGCGTTGGCAGCAATGACCTGTATGAGT
>JBGVOM010000183.1:0-15069 GCA_045126515.1 Lachnospiraceae bacterium | reverse complement strand
GCCTCACAAGCTAACGACTGTGGAACGGATTCTCCGGCACTTCCGCTAAATGCTCCCCAGAGGATACCACAACCTTTCTTCGTCCGTTTTGTCACACCACATCTCCACAAATTCCTATTTTTCAATCTGTAACATAAAAATTATGTACTATTCAAGCCATTGGATAAAAGCCGTTTTATCAGTACTGTTATATCCTGCATTACCATAAAAATTAAGTGTTGTTTCTTTCTTCGAACCAGTAAGCAACATCATTTTATAACAGTTTACTTTCTCTGCTATTTCTTTCGCATAGTTTAAACATTCTGTTGCATATCCTTTTCCACGATAGTCATCATGTGTAACAACATTTTCTATAAATGCATATGGTCTGATATTCCTTGTTAAATTTGGAATAATTACGCAGACACAGGAAGATACAATTTTACCATCTACCTCATTCACAATAATGTGATGGTTTTCATCTTGAACAATCGTATTCCATGTGTTTTTCAGATGTTCTGTCATATCAGGTATAGTCTTCTCATGTAAATATAGATACAATTGTAACAATTCATTCAATTCATGCTCAGCAATTTCTCTAACCATAAAACCTCCATAAGTTCTTATTCTTCATCTCTGCTTCTATACAATTATCCTTTGGTCACTTGGAATTTGCTGGTGAAGTGCAGCAAGGGGACGAAGCAAAGTTGTGGTAGCCCCCGACCTATAAAGGGGACAACGAACACGGTTCGATAGCCCCCATGAATTTATGTGTCATATCTACACAAATACAGAATGTTTGAATCCAAATCATAAATAGCAAAAGTAAAATTTAAAGAATATCTATTTAGCAATTCTGCATCATCATATGGGTTGGCAGCCTCGGGATGCCTATCATAGAAATAATAATATCCGTTCTTCACTTCTGGTATAGAAATGCCATCATCATATGGCTGGTAAACAAATGTCTGCAAATTTTCAGGAAGAGGTAAACTATGCCAATATTCACTTTCTTCCATCTCTTCACATACAGAACCATCTGAATATTGTACTATTGTCACGCTGTATCCATCACCATGAAACTCGCCATAGGTATCTTCCGATGAAATTATGTCTCCCCATGCCAAGTCGATAGCACATTGCTTCGAAAAATCTTTCAATTCATCTTCTTTGCCACATCCACTTATACATAAAGTAAAAATCAGACATAAGAAAAGTCTCATTATTCTTTTCATATAATCCCCCTAACTTCACCTAACATATCACTTATTCTATCATAACAACCACATTCTTTCCAGTAAAAAACACCCAGAGCTTCACGAAGCTATCAACATAACGCCTTGTCTTTACATACTCTCCCTGAGGATTTGTACAATTTCTTCTTTGGTCGGCACCTTATAGCCACCAGACATAATGAGCACACGTTCAGCAATGCTCTCAATCATTTCGTCCGTAACACCCACCTCAGAAATATTCATTGCAACACCCAATTCTTTCATCCATTTTTCCATTGCATCCAGCCCTTCCCTGGCAATTTCAATATCACTTTTTCCTACCGCAGTTACGTCCCACACATTGATTGCAAATCGTTTAAACTTTTCAAGTCCACAAGGCATGATAAAGCGATAATACGGAAGCGATACCGCGGACAACGTCATGCCATGTGTCGCATTTGTAAATCCGCCCACCGCCTGTCCAAGCATATGTACCATCCAGTCTGTGGATTTTCCTTTTGCCACCAGCGTATTCAGTGCCCATGTTGCCGTCCACATAATATTACTTCTGGCTTCATAATTCTGTGAATCTTTTACCGCTATCCGGCTGGAATGAATAAGAGAACGCATAAGCCCCTCACTGATATAATCACTTGTATTGTCATCTTCATCTGAAAAATACTGCTCACAAATGTGATTAAAAATATCATAGACGCCTGCTACCATCTGTTCATAAGGCAGAGTAAGCGTATATTTCGGATTTAATATGGAAAACTTCGGCATAACAGCCTCATCCGTAAAAACATGACCTATTTTCTGCTTTGTATCCTGATTTGTAATCACCGCTCCTGCATTCATTTCCGAACCGGTTCCAACCATAGTCAGAATACATCCCACAGGAATCAGCTTACATTCAGGTTCTTCAAAACGCAGAAAATATTTTTCCCACGGGTCTTCCAAACAGTTTACAGACACAGAAACAGCCTTTGCATAATCACAAACCGAGCCGCCACCTACAGCGAGAATAAAATCTACTTGATGTTTTCGTGCAATTTCAATGCCTTCATACAGTTTCGCAAGTGTAGGGTTCGGCATAACTCCCGGTATTTCCGCAACATTCTTTTTATGCTTCTTTAAAATGGCAAGTACTGCATCATAGATGCCATTTCTTTTAATTGAGCCTCCTCCATAAACAAGAACAACATTCTTCCCATACTTTGGTAGCTCAGTGTTTAAAGCTTCTAATGAATTCTCTCCAAAATAAAGTTTTGTAGGATTGCAATAAGTAAAATCTCCCAACATAATTTTTCCTCCTAAATTGACAAAATATTATTTTCCTGCTAAGCTGAGTATACTACCTAAACTTAACTTTAGGTCAATACCTAAATTTTAAAACTTATTGAGGAGATCTTGTATGTATACCATTGGTCAAGTGTCAGAAATGTTCGAACTCCCCATTTCCACTTTGCGTTATTATGATAAAGAGGGACTTTTCCCTAATATACAAAGGGAATCTGGAATTCGAAAATTTGGCGAAAAAGAAATTGAAGCCGTAAGAATTATTGAATGTTTGAAAAAATCTGGTTTAGAAATTAAACATATTAAGCAATTTATGCAATGGTGTGTTCAAGGAAGCGAAACGTATGTTCAGCGCAGGGAACTTTTTTTGAAACAAAAAGAAGCCGTAGAAAAAGAAATCGAACGTATGAATCGTGTGCTTGATATGTTAAAATTCAAGTGCTGGTATTATGATGAGGCAATTAAGGATGGAAATGAAGAACGATTACTTTCTATGAAACCGGAAGATATGCCGACAGAGATTAGAAAAGTATACGAAACGTCTCATGACATCTAGGCATTCTTCTTCATTCCTGCCGGCAGCTTCCAAACTGCTTTTTATTTTCTGATGATTAACAGTTTATTGGTATCTTTTCTATTGGTCCGGACATGGTCAATGCCTCTATTTTTAGCTTTTTGTCCAAAACTATAATTCTCCACCAAAAAACCTTACCAATATTCAGTTTTTACCTCTGAATATCAGTAAGGTTTGTTTTACTCCATTTTGGGCTTGCCTATTTCAATTACTATAGTTCTAATTTACACCTTTACACCGCAATAATAATCCCGCCATCATTGGCATACATACTGCTGACGCCGGCAGCATCCAAAATGATAATGTCCTTTACATTCAAACGTTTCTTCAATTCTTCCTTTACCATTTCTGCACGTTCTAAACAATTACAGTGCGTAATTCCAATAATTTTTTCTTCCGGATTTTTCAGATTTTTTTCTACATAGTCTAACATCTTCATCATTGCTTTGTTAATGCCTCTTGCCTGATCTAACTGCAAAATATTTCCTTCGCCGTCTTCTCCCATCACAGGTTTAATTTTCAAAGCACCTGCAACCAACGCTTTCACTCTGCTCAATCTTCCATTTTTGCGGAGTGTATCTAAATTTTCCAGAACAAAATAAGTACGCATACCACGAATAAATTCTTCTGTAGTTTCCACTACTTCACGAAATGCCATGCCTTTTTCTTCACATTCTCTTATCTTCAAAGCAATCAGAGTCTGCCCCACAGAAGCTGACTTAGAATTAAATACATGAATATTTTTTCCACCCTGCTCCTCTAAATACAGTTCACGTCCCAACACTGCACTATTGTAGGAGCCGCTTAAATTACTAGAAAGCGTTACCATATAGATATGTTCTTCTTCCCCTTCACATGCCTTCTGGTATTTTTCCGGAGAAGGACAGGCTGATTTAGGGCAGTTTGGACTGGCTGCCACTGCTTTTAAAAACTCTGCCTGATTAAAAGTTGCATCATCTATAATTTCAATACCATCTACCTGTAAAGTCAGTGGAATACTTTCAAACTTTCCACTGTTTTTCATTTCATCTGTCAGTTCACCACAACTGTCTACAATAATTTTGTAACTCATAGAAATCTCCTTTTCCTTTCACGTGGTTTTCATTACTACTTATAATAGCATAATTAGACGCATTTGAAAAGGGGTATGTTGCTTTTAAATGGAGAAATACTCCTTCACCAATTTTACTAATGAAAACTGATCTTCACTTCCCATCAGTTCTCTGGCCGAATGCATTGCCACTAATGGCACGCCCACATCTACTGTCATCACAGGAAGCATGGCTGAAGCAATAGAACCTAATGTGCTTCCTGAAGTAGCATCGGAACGATTGGTAAATTGTGCATGAGGAATATCATATGCCTCACAAATCTGCGTTACAATGGCAATTCCCTCGCTGTCTGTTGCATAAGACTGGGATGCTGCCTGCTTGATGCTGACACCTTCATTTAATGCACCTTTATTTACCGGATCATGCTTCTTATTCTGGTTTGGATGATAGCCATGACCTACATCCACCGCTAACAACATACTACTGTCCATAGCACTTTTGTATTCCAGTTCTGAATATCCAAGAGATAAATAAATTTTTTCCATTACATGATTTAACAGCATGGAGCCTGCTCCCTGTTTTGTCTTACTTCCAATTTCTTCATGGTCAAAAAAGGCACCCACATTAATTCCTGCCTTTCTGTCACCCAGAAGCAATGCTTTTTCTACTGCATGGACGGAAGTCATATTATCTAATCTTGGTGCAGATATAAATTCATCCTCCATTCCCACATAAGACGGTTTCTCTGCAATGTAAAGATTTAAATCATAATTGATAATTTCCTCTTTTGCCACGCCAAGCTCTTTCGCCACATAATTCAAAAAGAAATCCTTTTTTCCATCTTTTTCTACCGTTTCCGGCAGCATACCAATAACAGGTATGGTATCTGTCTGCTTATTTAACTCTACACCTTTATTTACATCACAATTCATATGAATGGCCAGATTTGGAATGGTTGCAACCGGCTTTTTTAAGTCTACCAGCCGCATATCCGGGTGAAATACATCTTTTCCTTTCACTGCCACTCTGCCTGCAACGGATAAGGGACGATCCATCCAGGTATTTAACATTAATCCTCCATAACTTTCCACATTAAGCTTTTCGTAACGCTCCTCTGTCATTTCCGGATGGATTTTTATCCGAAAACACGGAAAATCTGTATGAGATGCTGCAATACGGAATCCATCTTCCGCCTGAAATTCAGAACCTATTGTAAAAGCAATCATGGTAGTTCCATGGTGTACCACATAATATTTTCCACCTTTTCTCAGGTTCCACATATCTCTAATTCTTAATTCTTGAAATCCTTCTGCTTTTAAATTTTCAACCACAAAATCTACCGCATGAAAGGGAGATACCGCATGTTCTACCAGTTCCATCAGTTCTTTGTTGCATATTTCTTTTTTCACTTTTTTCCACTCCTTTTCTTACTATATTCCACAATAAGTATCATGTATCCCATATATTATATCATCTTTCTTGTGGCATACCATATATTCTTTATTTCTTTTTCCGAAATTCAGAAATAAATTTGTAGTGATAAAATAGTAAAATTTTAAGCTTGAGATTTTCACATGGATACGCTAAAATAAGACATATTCCAACTTTATAAAGGAGATATTATGATATCACTAAAAATAGAACATACTAAAGACTTTATGAATAAACTGCTTCTTTCCGAGGCTTTTGACGCTTTCCTAGTCAGGGAGGCTTCTATTGCCACCTTTTTCACCCTGCATCTGGAGGGGAAACGGAATAAGGATTTTTATTCTTCCGAAGAATTAGAAGACCTGGGAGAGGATAACGAATATGCCCGATGGGCAGAATTGAAACCCTTTTGTCTTCAGGTTATCCGCGGAAAAAAGACACCTGTTTCCTTTAAATTCGTATTTAAGCTTTCCAAAAAGAATACTGCAAAATTCTTACAACAGACAGGACTGCAGATTTCAGAATCTGATGTTTCCGGCTTATTTCTACATATTCTCTTTGAGCAGGGAAACATTACCTGCACCAGCGGCACAGCTTTAAACATCTTTACTATGGATAAATCCTTAGACAAAGAGTGGGATACCATGGTAGAACGTTTCTTAAAACAACAGCAGCTTGATTATGAAATCTTATAATTCATAATCAAGCTGCTTCTCTTTACTAATCTAACCGCTTCACAATGAACCTGCTTTGCTCACTGATTTTCAGCAGATTCCTCACTGTTTTCATTGGGATAAATCAATCTTTCATCTGTACCAAACATAGCAGAAACGGTTCTAAAAAATTTAACAACGAATTTTCCCCGTTCATTCAGAACATATCCATCCTCTGTTTCATCTACATTACCAGACACAATCTGTTCTGTAAAACGTTTATCAAATGCCTGAAACTCGCAGACGTATTTTTCCTGAAATATTTTTTCCATATCTTCTACTGTATAAGCACCGGGATTTTCTTCCATATAACTTAAAGTAAATACCGATACAGAACGCTCCACTGTAACCGGAATCAGCGTAAACAGTACCATATTCACAGAGCAGAAGCCTAAGAACATTAAAATAACATCCTTAAAGTCAAACAATTTCTTCCATTTTCTTTTACATAAAAACATAAGAACTGCAGCTACAATTCCCGCCATTAGTACAAAAGCAATTCCTCTATACATCAGCACTTCCATGCTTTTTAATACTGGTGTATGAAATAACAATACGAACAGTACTGAGCACAGTAAATAAATTGCAGCATAAATTCCTACAATTTTTCCAACTTTCTTAATCATATATACCGCCCTTTCCAAACCTAATTCCAGAAACAAGTTGCTTCTTCTAACACAGACAGTATCTTCGAGTGATACAAATTTGTTTCACCATCTCCATGGCATAATACCTGACTATAACCCAAAAGTATTGTTACAAAGGAAGCCAGAAGAAAGAAAAAGAGTACTTTCTTTTTCAATTGCGGTATACGCTCTGATAAATGATATATTTTTAGTAAACACCATGCTGCCAGCAATGTTGCAAGAGGCATTACGTCCGTAACATATCTTATAGTAATACCACCCACGCAAAAGTCCAGCCATGACACAAACACTATAATAATCATGATAAGTGCGTAAGTATAGTTCTGTATCCGTTTGCTATTATATGTATACTTTTCACCTTTGTTTTTTCTTAAAGAATACAGTAAGAAAGGAGCAATTAAAATTCCCAGTGCCAACACAGGATACGCCATTAACCCCACCGAAGGTTCACTGCACATATACTTTCCATAATTATCAAGCATTACAATGCTAAAGTCAAAATGTGGAAATGTATCTATGATAGCCACCGGCTGAAGAAAATAGTGCACCATAGCTGGGAAAAACAATTTCCATGTTAATTTATTTGCGTGAATATCACTTAACGTAAGCTGGTAAGTTGCACCAAATTCAAATGGTGAATCAAATCTGACATAATTGTATGTCATTACCGCTGCCAGTCCTAAAACTACAGGTACCAGGAAACTGATTACAGATGCGGCACGTCTTTTTACACTCAGTTTCTTGTCCAGTAAAACAGATATAAACAATGGTGCTAAAATAAGTGCACTAAATGCTTTGGTGACTCTCGTTTCAAAGCAAAGGACAAAGGCCAAACCACAAATGGCAAATTGCAGACACTGCTTAAATTTCCCCTTTTGTCCACAGGCACTGATTCCCGCCCACAAACACAAAAACAGAAAGCAGGTACTTGCCACAGGGGGCAAAACATAAAAGCAAGAATAATTCACAAGATACGCTAACCCAGAAACCACAACTGTAGAAGCAAGAATTCCACATAGCAATAGAAAATTAACCTTTTTTACAAATTTTTCTGCAAATGCAAGTACCGTTCCATACATAAAAATAAGTGCAAGAATTCCAAAAAATATACATGCCATATTAGTGGTTGGAACATAACCTCCTGAAATCAGATAAAAAGGAAAATAAAACAACAATACCGGTGTTGCACCAAAATAAGAGTAATAATCTCCATCATAGTAAGCCCGGTCCCAGTAATAAAAGTCTATAGAAGCGTCTCGTACTGATCTGTCATATGGGTTTTCCAATTCAGCCAGTTGCGGAGAGGCCTCTGCCTTCAATGTTAATCTTCCACTATGAAAAGAATCAAACATCTGCGTGTACGGATCACTATAAGTCAGATCACTTTCACTGTATTTCACAGCTTTCTGATCCGGATTATAAAAACTACACAAAAAAACAGCCGACACCACCAGCAACAGCCAAATTACTCTCTGTTGCTTTACAGAATCTCTGTTATAATCATAGTCATATAATTTAAACGTTACAATGGCGCATATTAAAACGGACGCTGCAAACAAAGAAAGGAATCTGAGCCATGAAAAATGAAACGGTAACGCAGCGGAAAATTCACATTCATCTATGATAATATCATTATTTACACCATATAAGGAAATCTTTACTTCTTTCAATTCTTCATAACTTAAAAACGAAGCATCAAATTTTCCATAAGCGCAGGATGTATATTTCTTAGCCGCAACTATATGTTGTTGCGAAAAATTATCGTCTGAAATGGCTGCTGTACACAGAAATCTCGAATCTTCTCCCGTAAAATGCAATTGCAGTGCATTCACACCTTCTCTTCCTACCGTAAAAATAACTTCACCATCTCCGTGGAATGTAACACCATTTTCTGAAATTTCTACTGTATCCGGTGTATCTGTTCTACAATTCAGGAACTCCACTCCATATGTTTCTTTGTTTCCGGTAAAACTTTTTAAATTAAATACAAAAACTTCTGCTAACAATAAAATACAAATGCATAAAACTATTCTTCTTGCAAAAATTTTACCATTTTCACTAAACGGTAATTTAGCAAACAACTTTTTCATATTTATTCTCCTCTCTCGTTCTTAAATGAGTCCAAAGGTCTTAAGTAAATAAATCCAACACGTTAAAGTCACCGCCGAAAACAATGTGGTTACTACTACCGCACTTGCAGTTAACACTCCATCATTGTTCATATTTTTTGCCATAATATAACAGCTTGGTGTAGTTGGTGCGGCCAACATCACAAGAATAGCTATCATTTTCTCATTTCGAAAGCCCAACTGAATAGCAATCGGAAGAAATATGGCAGTCTGTGCCACCAGTTTAATCACGGCTACCGCTATCGTTGGCCTTATCTTTGCCAACGCCTTTCTTCCCTCAAAACCGGCTCCAATAGCAATCAATGCTAACGGCGAAGCCATACTCGCCATATTTTGAACTGTTTTATTCACCACTGTTGGAAAGGTAATTCCAATCAAAGACACAATAAGCCCCAGCAAAATTCCTATAATAATTGGATTTGTGACAATACCAATCAACGCTTTCTTAATCTTCTCTTTTCCCTGTCCACTGTTTTCTGCTTCCAGAGTAAGCACGATTACAGAGTAAATATTATACAATGGTACCGAACCGATAATCATCAGTGGCGCCATTCCCGATGTGCCATATATATTCTGAATAAAAGCAATCCCCATCACTGCCGCACTACTTCGGAAAGACGCCTGCACAAAAGCACCCACAATGGTTTTATCTTTTATCAGCAGTTTTGCGCCACCCCATATGGTAAAAAAACAAATGGTAGTGGCAATGGCGCAAAACAATACAAAGACTACATCAAAATCTTCCCTGATATTTGCACTGGAAATATCCCGAAACACCAAAAAAGGAAGTGTCACTTTAAAATTAAATTTATTGGCAACCGAAACAAATTCATCATTTAACATACCTATCTGTTTTAATACATATCCAATGACAATTACCAAAAAGATAGGAAACGTGGCATTTACACTATAAATAAAATTTTCCACAAACTAACATCTCTTTTCATATTTTACAAATTCAAATTCCAAATCAAAATACGTCTGTTCTTCGCTGGTAGCAGTAATGCTCCACTCGTTCAATTCATCCAGATTCGGAAAATAAGTATCTGCCTCATAGGCATGATTGATTTTCGTCACATGGGCTGTGTCGCAGTAAGGAAGCATTTCCCTATACACACTTTCCCCTCCGATAATATAAACATCCTTAGAATCATACTGTTTTAATTCTTCTAACAATTCTTCTACCGAGTGAACCACAACGGCATCTTTTACCTTAAAATCCTTATTTTTAGAAAGAATAATGTTGATACGATTCTTTAAAGGAAGTCCTCCCGGAAAAGTTTCTAACGTTTTTCTTCCTAATACAACCACCTTTCCAGTGGTTTCCTGACGAAAAAATTTCTGATCACTTGGAATTCTCACCAGAAGTTTATTCTTCAAGCCAATGGCCCAGTTTTTATCTACTGCTACAATTAAATTCATACGTTCCTCCTATACTGCCACTGGAATATTTGTCACCTGTGGACCTGTTACATAATCTTCTACAATTACATCATTTCTGGTAAATTTATAAAAATCTTTGATTTCCGGATTCAGGCTTACCTTTGGTGCCGGATAAGTTTCTCTGGTAATCAGTTCTTTCACGATTGGAATATGTCTGTCATAAATATGGGCATCTGCAATTACATGGAGCAGCTCACCTGCTTCCATATCGCACACCTGTGCAAACATCATAAGCAGCACAGCATACTGACACACATTCCAGTTATTTGCCGTTAAAATATCCTGAGAGCGTTGGTTTAAAACAGCATTTAAAGTCAGTTTATCATGACCTTTTTTCTGTGTCACATTAAAAGTCATACTGTAAGCACAAGGATAAAGATTCATTTCATGCAAATCCTGATGCACATAAATATTTGTCATAATCCTTCTGCTGTAAGGGTTATTTTTTAAATCAAACAATACCCGGTCTACCTGATCCATCATGCCTTCTTTGTACTGATGCTTTACTCCCAGCTGATAACCATATGCTTTTCCAATGGAACCATTTTCATCTGCCCAGCTATCCCAAATATGACTGTGAAGGTCATGAATATTATTGGATTTCTGCTGCCATATCCATAAAATTTCATCTGTGGCACTTTTAATGGCAGTTTTACGCAGTGTAATTGCCGGAAACTCCTTTGACAGGTCATAACGGTTAACTACACCAAATTGCTTTATGGTGTAAGCATAACTTCCATCTTCCCATTTTGGGCGGACTTTCTCGCCCTCTGTACTGTATCCATTCTCTATAATGTCCTTGCACATCCTTATAAAAATATCATCTGCTAAACTCATTTTATTCTCCTTGCCATTATTTTTCAAATAAAATAACTTCTTTATCTACCACACCAAAATACACATCTTCCTGCTTTTCCATCTGTGCCTTTCCGTTGGTTCCCTCCGTGATTTCTGCTTCCACAAAACCATATTGAGAAACAGGTACCAAAGCTGTTATTTTTACATTTTCTCCGTAGTCTGATGTTAATATCTTAATATCTCTTTGTGCTAATATATACTGTATTTTCCCAATTCCATTATAATCTGTGGTAATCATTAATTTAGATGCCAGCTGTTTCTCCACAATAACACTGTTGCCTATGCCCTCTTGCACTGCTTTTGTGTATGCACGCACAAGACCGCCAGTTCCAAGAAGGGTTCCTCCGAAATATCGAGTGACAACCACAACAGCATTGCGTATTTCCATTCCTCTTAACACTTCTAACATAGGTTTTCCTGCCGTTCCACCCGGTTCGCCATCATCACTGCAACGCTCCAGTTCTCCTCTAGAACCAATAATATATGCAGAACAATTATGTCTTGCATCCCAGTATTTCTTTTTCATTTTATCAATAAAGGCAACTGCTTCCTCTTCACTTTCTACCGCTTCTACCGTGGCAATAAAACGTGATTTTTTCTCCACTATCTCGCCTTCACCGCCTAAATATACGCATTTATAATTCTCTATCATTTTTTCACCTGACGTTTTTATTCACCTTTAAATAACATTTAGAAGGACGCTCATAGCCGGAAAGAATTTTTATCGGCTATGAGCGTCCGTGAAACCAATAAACCTGAACTGTTACTTGTTTTTTTAGTATGTTACTGATTTACCGGTAGCCCTGTTGACTGATCAATCACACCGCTGTCAGATCCTAAGTCATCCGAAGGCGGAACTGATTCCGGTACCGTCTGTCCTGTTTGATTCGGCTGCGTATTTACCGGCTGCTGAGTCTGATTTGCCGGAATCTCTGTCTGATTCTCATTTGTAGTCACCGTACCATTATTAATGGTACCGGTGCCTCCATGAAGAGGACAACCTGCTGCAATCATTGCTGCCGAAATTTCATACGGCGTATCCGCAGTAGGACTTGCATATTTGCTTCCATCTGCCCTTGTAACATAACTGCTGTCCGGTCTTACAATAAATACCTGTGCTGACTGTTGAACAAACGGACAATTTTCTCCTGCAATTGCCCCTGACATAGTACAAATATTTGCACGCACATGGGTATCACAATATTCTGTAGGAACCGTTCCCTCTGCAAAAATTTCTGTAATCACCTGACTTCCTCTCGGATCGCAGTCACATAATCCTGAACGTGCCAGTTTACCGGATTTCTTACAAACAGTAGCAGTTACAATTCCATCCGGCTTTTCAAAATCTTTTTCTTCCAGATTTTCATGTACTCTTGTCATAATACTCTTCCAGATTTTCTTATGGAAACTCTTTTCATCACCTTCCAGCGAAAGGTTGTTGTCATAACCTGCCCATACAGTAGCTGTATAATATGGCGTATATCCAGCAAACCACACATCCTTATTGCTAGAAGTTGTACCTGTTTTACCTGCCACCTGCTGTCCGCTGATAGCACAGGCTCCTCCTGTTCCTTTTGTTACTACGTCTTTCATGGCATCTGTTAACAGATATGCTGTGGTAGGCTTAACAACCTGCGTAGTCTGAGGAATATTCTCCAACAACACCTTGCCGTCTTTGTCCAAAATCTTTGTATAGTATACTGGTTTAATATAAGTTCCGCCATTTGCAATGGCTGCATATGCTGCATTTAATTCGATATTTTTTACACCATCGGTAATACCACCCAATGCCAATGCCTGGTTTACATCTGATTCAATTCCACCGTCTGCATTTTCTCTGCGCTCAACCAAGGTAGTAAAACCAAAGTTTTTTAAATAATTAAATCCAAGCTGTGGCGTAATATCTGTTATTGTCTTTACAGCTACGATATTTAGTGACTGTTCAATACCATAACGAAGAGTACATAATCCTTTGTATCCTGAACTGTACCAGTTATTTACTTTACGCCCATTGGAATAATAAAACTCTGTATCATCCTGCACTGTTGCCAATGTCATTCCTGCACTGTCTAATGCCGGTGCATAAGCCGCCAGTATCTTAAAGGTAGAACCTGGCTGACGTACTGTATTGGTAGCTCTGTTTAAAGTCAGACTCGCTTCTTTTGTGCCTCGTCCACCCACCAGTGCTTTTACATAACCGGTAGACTGGTCCATAATACTAAAGGAACATTGTGGCTGTGGTGTAATGGTGATTTTTTCACCAATAATTTCATCTCCAGCCCCTACTTTAGCTGCTTTATATTTTTGCACATAAGACCTAGCTGTTTCTTCATCACTAAATACTAAATCAAAGTCACTGCCTTCTGTTTCTTTAAAATAGTTTTCTAACATCTGTACACTGTGATTTACAATTTCTCCTGTTGCAGTCTTAACAGACAATTCATAGGAAAGAGAAACTTTTGTTCCTGCAGGATAGTTATCCGTATTGGACATTTCTTCATCACATATTTTCTGGATTTGCGGATCCTGTGTGGCATAAATTTTAAGACCACCACTGTATAATGCGTAGTATGCCTGCGTGGATGTATACCCAAGCTGTTCCTGTAAATCTTTCATTACTTCTTCTGTAAGTTCATCTACAAAATAGCTGTATATCTTTGTTTCTTCGGTATCAGAATTTACAACCTGTATTCTGTCATAAACCTTATCATTAATTGCTGTCCCATATTCCTGTTCTGTAATGTATCCCTGCTCTAACATATGATTCAACACTTTTTCTCTTCTCTCCGCATTATATTCCGGATGAGAAATTGGATTATACTTTGAAGGATTCTGCGTAATCGCAGCAATTACTGCACATTCTGAAATTGTAAGTTCTGAAACATCCTTATTAAAATATCTTTTTGATGCTGCCTGCACACCTAAGGTATTTTGTCCTAAGTTAATGGTGTTTAAATAGTTCTCTAAAACTTCTTCCTTGCTCATGACCTTGCTCAATTCTACAGCAAGATACTGTTCCTGAAGCTTTCTCTTTACTTTTTCAATCGTAGATTCCCCATTTACCCAGTCAGTAAATACATTGTTTTTTATAAGCTGCTGTGTTATGGTACTTGCACCTTCAGAGAAATGGAAGCCGTTTTTCACTCCATTTACTCCTGCCCGGACAATTCCTTGTAAATCAATTCCATTATGTTCATAAAACCGCTCGTCCTCAATTGCAACAAATGCATTTTGAAGGTTTTTCGGTACTTTATCGATAGATACCGGAACACGATTGGAATTTTGTGCCACCAGCTTTACAAGCTCATTTCCTTCCTGATCATACACAAAAGTAGAATAGCCGGTAGGAACTACATTGATTTCTGATATGTCAGGTGCACTGTCGATTATTCCTTTTACGACTCCAAATCCAGCAAATACAGCAAATATAATTACTGCTAAAAAGCATATTAATGTTGCTTTGAAAAAAGTAAGAAGAAATTTTTTACCAACTCTTGCTTTCTTGGATGCTAATGCCTTTTGCTTTTTGGAAGTCTTATTTTTTCCGTAATTCATTGACTTGCCTCCTTATTTTGGTTACACCAAAAAACATTATAACAAAGATATTAGCTTTTATAAAGCAAATTTCTCATTTTTTTAAAGAACTTTAAGAATTTTTTACTAATTCCCCCTTATTTCCAGCAGATAAAAGAATAACTATCCAGTATCTGAAAGTATTTTGCCAACCGCTCAT
>JBGVOM010000182.1:0-7021 GCA_045126515.1 Lachnospiraceae bacterium | reverse complement strand
GTGTGCTCTAGCCAACTGAGCTATCTCGCCATATTATTAGGTTTACATGGGACCTACAGGGCTCGAACCTGTGACCCTCTGCTTGTAAGGGAGATGCTCTCCCAGCTGAGCTAAGATCCCATGTTTGATGTTTGCTGTCGTTCGACTGCTTGATTATTATATAACGCATACAGACGATTGTCAACACCTTTTTTTAAATTTTTTCAAATTATTTTAAAAATTACAACAATTCAGAAATATTGATTGGGAGACGCCCCTAATAACTACAGAAGCTGACAGAGCAGACTTTTTAACAGCACTGACAGCTTCTGTAGTTATTAGGGGCTGTGTATACCAATCTCTGCGGAATGAATTGTTACATTTTTACTGCCAGCCCAGTATTGTCACCTGCATTTTACGGTTGCCCCGGAATTCATTGATGGACGGATAGTAAGTTATGGAAATCCGTATATTGTTCGGCTGTCCCCAGTAAATCTTTTCTACTTCTGCCTCTCCGTATTTTTCCTGTAGAAACAGTTCAAAATCTTCGCAGTTACGAAACAACATGGCTTCCATAGTGCTCCCCTGCTCATTTAACAAATTCAGACGCAGCATATTTTTTTGTTTTCCTATTTTGCAGGCACTTAGGATGGAAATATTTTTATCCGCAAATACCGGTTTCTCATTTCCCTTACCAAAAGGCTCTAAAATATTCAACTGCTCTATTAAAGACTCAGTGATATAGCTTAGAGGCATCGGAACATCAATTACAATTTTCTCTGTCAAAGTTTCTTCTGTTAAAGAGCAGTTTTCATTGATTTCTCTTCGAAAATCTTCCACCTTATCTTCCGGCAAAGATAACCCCGCTGCCATTGGATGACCGCCAAACTTTGTAAATAAGTGCTTCACTTTGGTCATTTCCTCATACATGGAATACCCTTCAATAGAACGTCCGGAGCCTTTCACACCTTCTTCTGATTTTGTAAGCACAAACACCGGTTTATAGTATTTTTCCCGAATTCTTCCTGCTATAATACCTGCAATACTTTCATGACAATCCGGAAGATAAATCACAAGCACCCGATCCTCGGAAAGAGAAGAATATTCTACCTGTTCGATGGCTTTTGCAACACCCTCGTCTGTCATCTCCTTACGACTTTCATTGAGCATTTTCAACTCATTGGCAATCAATGCCGCCTCTGCAAAATCTCTGGTAGTCAAAAGCTTCAATGCTTTTTTTGCCGTATCCAGACGGCCACTGGCATTTAAACATGGACCAAGTACAAAACCAATATGATAAGCAGTAATCTGCTCTTTTTCCAGTCCACACACTTTTATCAAACTGAGCATACCAATATTGGAAGTCTGATGCAATTCCTTTAATCCTTCTTTTACCAGAATTCTGTTCTCTCCCTGCAGTTCCATCACATCACCCACTGTTGCAAATCCAGCAAAAGCCAGAAGTTCATTTAATTTCTGACTGTCAATACCAAACTTTTCATACATTGCTGTAATAACTTTATATGCTACAGCAGCCCCGCACAACTCTTTAAATGGGTAAGAACAATCCTGCTGCTTATGGTTTACAATGGCATCTACCTGTGGAAGAATATACTTCTTCTCACCATTTTCCTCTATATATGGCACTTCATGATGGTCTGTTACAATCACTGTCAGCCCCAGGTCTTTTGCCACTTTCAGCTCTGCTGATGCTGCAATACCATTGTCACAAGTAATAATCGTATCAACACCGTCTTCATAAGCAGCCCGTACCAAGGCTTCATTTACTCCATAGCCATCCTTAATTCTGTCAGGAATTTCAATATCTACCTGAGCACCACAGGTTCTCAACCCTTCATATAATATGTATGTGGCACAGACACCATCAATATCATAATCCCCAATCACCCGGATTGCCTTGTGACCATTAATTTTTTCTGCAAGAATTTCTACCGTCTTCTCCATATCTTTTAACATGTATGGAGAATAAAAGTCTTTTCTGGTTCCCTTTAAATATCTCTCTATGTCATTGGCTTCTATTACATCCCGGTTTCGAATAATCCTTGCCACTACCTGGTCAATACCATATTTTTCTCCAATTCCTTTAAAATCTGCTCTTTTAGCAGATACAACCCATTTCTTTTTCATATTTTTCCATTTTCCTTAATATAGAGAATCGCCAGACATTACTGCCTGACGATTCCATTCTTCTATTTTAATTATATTATGCTTTTTTGCCAATCTTTGCCTTCATTACCCACCATAAAGCACCGGTAATGCAAACAGAAGAATATGCACCACAGATAATTCCTACCATCAATGGCAATGCAAATTCACGAATAGAACTTACACCAAGGATAAATAATATCGCTACCATGATAAAAGTAGTAAAGGATGTATAAATACTTCTGGTAAGTGTCTGTGTAATACTTGTATTTACGATTTCCTGTAAATCTGCTTTTTTCATTTCTGCCATATTTTCACGAATTCTGTCAAAGATAACGATTGTGGCATTAATGGAATAACCTACAATAGTTAACATACATGCAATAAATGTACTTCCTACAGAAATCTTTGCTACAGCATAGAAAGCTAATACCACTAATACGTCATGTAATAATGCCAATACAGCACTTCCTGCAAAACGTATATCCTTGAAACGGAACCAGATGTAAATCAACATACAAATTGTCGCAATGATAACAGAAATAATTGCGTCTTTTTGCATTTCAGAACTAATGGTAGAACTGATTGTTTCTGTTGTAATTAAGGAAGTATCTACACCAAAGTTTTCTTCCAAAGCTGTATATAATTGTTCTCTTTCATCCAAAGAAAGTGTTCTTGTTTTAATGATTACCTGCTTTGTGTCTGTAACCTTCTGTGTCTGAATTGCAGCATCATTGGTAATACCTTCAATTACAGGTTTTACCTTTTCGTCAATTTCCTGAATTGATAAATCTTCATTGAATGTCACATTTGTGGAAGTACCACCCATAAATTCAAGACTGAAATTTAACACATTTCCTGTACTAGACTTGTTCACTCCAAGGAATACAAATCCGCCAATAATCACTACAATAGAAATTATAAAGCAAATCGTTTTCTTTCCTAAGAAGTTGATGGTCTTACGTTCTTTATTAGAACCATAGAACTTCACATTCTGAATTCCAACAGCGTAAATTGCATTTACCAGATACTTTGTAACTACTAATGCAGTAAACATAGATACAACAATACCTAATGCTAAAGTATAAGCAAATCCTTTTACGCTACCAGTTCCCATAATTGCAAGCACAAATGCTGCAATCAATGTAGTTACGTTACCATCCACAATGGCAGATAATGCTTTTTCAAAACCAATCTTGATTGCAGAACGCACTGTTTTTCCTGCTGTAATTTCCTCACGAATACGTGCGAAAATAATAACATTGGCATCCACCGCCATACCGATGGAAAGAATAATACCTGCAATACCAGGTAATGTTAATGTAATCTGGAATGCATTTAACAGTCCAAGAATCACACCTACATAAAGGCATAAAGCAATACTTGCTGCAAATCCCTGGATTCTGTATACGATACACATAAAAATACAAACAATAGCAAAACCAATAGCTGCTGCAATTAAGCTTGTATGTATTGCTTCTTCTCCTAACTGTGCTCCTACGACGTTAGAACGCAATTCCTGCAATTCCAGTTTCAGACCACCGATACGAATAATGGAAGCCAGTTCATCTGCTTCTTCATAGCTTGACATATTTGTAATGGTTGCTTCCCCACCTGTAATTGCACTCTGTATGGTCGGACTGTTAATTACAGCTCCATCATAAACAATTGGCAATCTGTCGCCAATATGTGCTGATGTATATTCTGCGAAGCTTTCTTTTGCTTCGTCTGTCAGTGTTAATACTACAACTGTTTCTTTGTTTCCCATGTCATTCTGCTGTGTTGCAGGCTGGGCATCTTTAATATCGGTTCCCTGCAATACCACTTCGCCGTCTTCTGTCTGAATGGTTAAAGAACCCGGTTTTCCCAAATCTTCCAGAATTTCATTGGCATCAGTCACTCCTGGAATTTCAATGTTAATTCTGTTTTCACCTTCCTGATATACCTGAGCTTCTGTACTGTAAGTTTCTACACGCTTCTGTAATTTAAAAACGGTATCACTCATATCCTCTGCACTTGGATGTGGTTCTGTTGTTTCGTAAGTAATACTTACACCACCTGCCAAATCAAGTCCCAGTTTAATGTCTCTTGCAGAACCCCACTGTGCACTGCCAATACCAAACGCTGACAAATATCCTAAAAATCCTGTTGCCAGCACAATTACCAGAAGAATCACGATTCCTCTGTTCTTTTTCATCTGCATTTTTTTTACTCCTTTCATCTGCGGTTTTCCCGCACGCTTCATTATGAATATATTTTAAATATAATTATTTACGCTTCTTCGTTTAATGCTGCCTTTATCATAATGGCACATTCCACTCTTTTCCTCTGCAGCTCACACCCGATTTCATATACATCATTGATAGAACCATTAAAATTGTATGAATTTGCTGCACAGCCGCCACTACAATAAAATTTTGAAAAGCAGTTCTTACATTTATCCTTGGCGTATACATTACACCCCTTAAATGTTTCCACAATATCTGTATTTACAATTCCTGTATCCACATTTCCTAACAGGAATTTTTCTTCTCCTACAAACTGGTGGCATGGGTAGAAATCTCCCCATGGAGTTACTGCCAGATATTCGGTACCGGAACCACATCCGGAAATACGTTTTGCCACACAAGGACCACCCTGTAAATCAATCATAAAGTGGAAGAAGTTAAAGCATTTTCCTTCTTTGCTTCTTTTTACCATTTCTTTTGCCAGCTTATCGTACTGTTCACAAATAACCGGAATATCTTCTTCTCTTAAAGCATAATCTTCTGTATCTGCCGCAACTACCGGCTCTACTGAAATCTGCTCGAATCCTAAGTCTGCCAAATGTAGTACGTCTTCGCTGAAATCTAAATTGTTTCTAGTGAACGTACCACGAACATAATAGTTGGTCTGATTTCTGCTTTCTGCAACCTTCTGGAATTTTGGAACAATCAGCTCATAGCTGCCCTTTCCATTACGGAACGGACGCATTTTATTGTTGACTTCTTCCCTTCCGTCAATACTTAAGACCACATTTGCCATTTCTTTATTTAAAAATTCCAGTATTTCATCATTTAACAGCACACCATTGGTAGTTAATGTAAAACGGAAATTCTTATTGTGTATCTTTTCCTGTTCCCGTCCATATGCTACCAGCTGTTTTACCACCTCGAAATTCATCAGTGGCTCACCGCCAAAGAAATCTACCTCTAAATTTCTTCTGCTTCCGGAATTTGCAATAAGGAAATCCAACGCTTTCTTTCCTACCTCAAAAGACATCAAAGCCCGTCTTCCATGATACTCGCCTTCTTCTGCAAAACAGTATTTACATGCTAAATTACAGTCATGGGCAATATGTAAACAGAGAGCCTTTACCACAGTTTCTCTCTTTTTAAAGTCTTTTACATACGGCTCATAAATGTCTTCTGTAAACAACTGTCCTGCTTCAATCAGTTCGTTAAGCTCCTCCATTGCCTCCCGCACGTCATTTTCTGCATATACGCCTTGAAAATGCTTTACGGCTCTGTCAATTGTTTCTTCATCTATTTTACTGTCGTTCTGCTTTTCTTCCTTTACAAACGCAATCAGCTCATACACCATTTTATCTACCACATGAACAGACCCGCTGTTCACATCTAACACAATATGATAGCCATTGTTAATATACTGATGAACCATGTTTTCTCCTTTCACTCTGTAATGCCATTGATGTTCGCACAAATAAGCAGCGACTTAAGCCGCTGCTTATGAATCATCTAAACCTTATTTCTGGCTTTCACAGCTCTGATTTCCTACAGTACAAGATGTCTTACATGCAGACTGACAAGATGTCTGGCATTCTCCACATCCACCCTTTTTCATAGACTGCTTTAAATCACGTGTAGTTAAAGTCTTAATATGCTTCATCATGTTCCCTCCTTACGTCGTAGCAACCTGAGGCTGACTATTTTTTTGTGACCGAATATACTGCCACACATTTAACCCATTATAGCATAGGTATAGGTAGTACGTCAAATTTATTTTCCAGCTTGCTCCCCAAACCAATGAACTTTACATTTTGTTTACTCTCGCCAGTTGTTCCTGTAAAGAGCGTATCATTTCGTCCTTTTTGGCATTTTCTTCTTTCATTTTTTTGATTTCTTCTTGTGCTTTTTCTGTTTCTTCCTGCGCTTTTGCTGTTTCTTCCTGTGCTTTTGCTGTTTCCTCCTGCGCCTTTGCTGTTTCTTCCTGCGCTTTTGCTATTCTTTCTTCCGCTTCTGCCATCTCTTCTTCATATTCTTTCTGAAACAGCCGTCTGGTCTTTTCTTCATCATATTCGGTTAAAAGCATGTCTTTCACCTCCGCTTGATGGCTTATCAGGATTTCTTTTAAGATTCCTTCCTGAATACATTCATTTACTGCCTTATCTACTGCTTCTTCGATAGGCATAGCCTTATTATGTGTTTTCACTTTTCCTACAAATGCCGCATATTCCCATAATATTCTGCACTTTTCCATAATCTCTTTGTTGTGTCCATAGTTGATATTTAACTGCAACACTTCTAATTCCATACAGCCTTTAATCTGTTTGTCAGTAAAGCTGTCGGAAAGCTTTAATATTTTCCGTTCTCCATTCCACGTATCACCGTTATAAAATACTACATATTGTGGTGTGGGAATTGAAATACGTTTACGTCCAAACAGATTACACTCATTTTCAATAACATATTTTTCGTACTGTCTTGCAAAATACAATAACCCCCGCAATGGCATGTTGGGATTGTAAGAGCTTTGGTGTTCGAATAAATTTAACTGGTAATCCAGAATAAACGAAATATCATTCTTCATCCGCATATAGATTACATCTTCCAAAGTGACAATTTCTAAATCCTCAGGGTTGTCATAAGATGTGCCA
>JBGVOM010000181.1:0-34292 GCA_045126515.1 Lachnospiraceae bacterium | reverse complement strand
GGTAATTGTATCGATTTAGCTTTTTGCGTTGCAGGGACGCCTATGAGAGGGACAGAATCTTCCCGGACAGGCGGAAACAACGCTCAAGCATATAATAGAAAGTACGCTTTGCGAACTTTCTATTATCATAAACTAAATTCTAAGCCACACTAGGTTCATCGCCTTAGGGCTCTTCACCAAGTGATGCCTAAGAATTGGATTTTGCTTTCGGTAAAAGCGTTTCCTGATTGCCTGTCCGGGAAGATTCTGTCCCTCTCATAGGCGTCCCTGCAACGCAAAAAGCTAAATCGATACAATTACCCTTCTTTAATGGCTTCCCCCACATTTGGCTGTATAAAATTCTCCAAAGCATATTCCCAAAGCTTCGGTGCTCCCTTTTCCACATTGATGTTTCTGGACATAATCTGGGATAATGCCACTCCATGTTCTGCCCAGGCTTTGCCGTCGCTTTTGTGGTTTAGCATAATGGGCTGTACCCGGTCCAGAGCATTGGCAAAATTTGCTTCCGGGGTTTCATTGGCTTCAAATTCTTCCCACAGGTCACGTACTTTTTTGGCCTGGTCTTCAGGAAGAATGTTGAAGATTCTGTCTGCCGCTTTTTCTTCTCTGGCACGCTTTGACTTGTTTCCTTCGGTATCATAGGCATAAGTATCTCCGGCATCTATTTCCACCGAATCATGAATTAATACCATGGAAATCACATGAAGTACATCCACATCTTCTTTTGCATATTCTGACAAGAAAACTGCCATCATCGCCAGATGCCAGGAATGTTCCGCATCATTTTCCTTTCTCGAACTATCCGTCAGATAGGACTGTCTTCCTATTTTCTTTAATTTATCTACTTCTGCTATAAATTCCATTTGTTTTTGTAAACGTTCCATATCTATTCCCTTTCTCTTTTTAATTATTTCTCCCAAAAAAGGAGATAGGCTTACCTATCTCCCTCACATTTTTACTTTTTATTTGCTACCGCTGCCTCAATGAATCCTTTGAATAACGGATGTGGTCTGTTTGGTCTGGACTTTAATTCCGGATGTGCCTGAGTGGCAATAAACCATGGATGATCCACCAGTTCAATCATTTCCACAATACGTTTATCCGGTGACAATCCGGATAATTTCATTCCGTTTTCTGTTAATACGGTTCTGTAATCATTGTTAACTTCGTAACGATGTCTGTGACGCTCATGTACTGTTTCTTCTCCATATACCTGATAAGCTTTCGAAGTTTTATCCAATACACAAGGGTAGGAACCAAGTCTTAATGTTCCACCGATATCTTCTACTCCATTCTGATCCGGCATTAAATGAATTACCGGATGTGTGGTATCCGGCTTTAATTCCACACTGTGAGCATCGTTATAATTCAATACATTTCTTGCAAATTCTACTATAGAAAGCTGCATTCCAAGGCACAAACCAAGGAAAGGTACTTTATTTTCACGGGCATAACGAATAGCAGAAATCTTTCCTTCTACACCTCTATCACCAAAGCCGCCCGGAACAAGAATTCCATCTGCATCGCCTAAAATTTCTGCTGCATTTTCATCGGTCACTGTTTCAGAATCTACCCATTTGATATTTACTGTAGCACGTTCTGCAATTCCTCCATGCTTTAATGCTTCCACAACGCTGATGTACGCATCGTGTAGCTGGATATACTTACCTACCAAAGCAATGTTTACTTCTTTATTTGGATGTCTTAACGCTTCTACCATTTCTTTCCAGTCAGTAAGGTCTGGTTCCGGACAATCCAAGTGCAGACATTCACACGCCACCTGCGCTAAATGTTCTTCTTCCATAGCAAGTGGTGCTTCATATAAATACTCTACATCTAAATTCTGTAATACATGATTGTTTGGTACATTACAGAATAATGCAAGCTTGTCCTTTAATCCATTGTCTAATGGAAGTTCAGAACGGCATACAATAATATCCGGCTGAATTCCCATTCCCTGCAATTCCTTTACACTCGCCTGTGTAGGTTTTGTCTTCATTTCACCGGATGCCTTAAGGTATGGAATCAAAGTTACATGAATAAGAATTGCATTTTCATGACCAACTTCATGCTGGAACTGACGAATGGATTCTAAGAATGGCTGACTCTCAATATCACCAACCGTTCCACCTACTTCAATAATGGCAATAATGGTATCTTCGTCTGTAAAGTTGCGATAAAAACGACTCTTAATTTCATTGGTGATATGAGGAATTACCTGAACAGTTCCTCCGCCAAAATCTCCTCTACGTTCTTTCTGCAAAACAGACCAGTAAACCTTTCCTGTAGTCACATTGGAATTCTTGTCCAGACTTTCATCAATAAAACGTTCATAGTGACCTAAATCAAGGTCTGTTTCTGTACCATCATCCGTAACAAATACCTCACCGTGCTGAATTGGGTTCATGGTACCCGGGTCGATATTAATATAAGGGTCAAATTTCTGCATGGTAACCTTATATCCTCTTGCCTTTAAAAGACGTCCAAGAGATGCTGCAGTAATCCCTTTACCAAGACCGGATACTACACCGCCTGTCACGAAGACATATTTCACTGCCATAAAATAGTTCCTCCTTCGAAAAATATAATAAATAATAAAAGTAAGCTTACCTGTCAGTTAAGCGTTTGTTCGTTTTTCATAGACAAGCAAGCTATTGGCTTCAAACTATATTCAATTACTCAATTATACAATGGGTTACGCTCAAAGTCAATGTGTGGGGGAAGATTTCTTGTTACTTCTGTAACAGTTCAGCCTTGATGGTTAGTAGGACGCCCATAGCCGATACAATTCTTTTCAGAAAGGCTGTTAAATTTCCTGCCTTTCTGAAAAGAATTGTATCGGCTATGGGCGTCCTTTCAACCGTCAAGGCTGAACTGTGACTACTCCCACACCTGAAGCCTTTCTTCCGGCGCCACATACATGGGTGACGTTTCCTCTACCTGATATGTTTCATAAAATTCATCCATCTGATTTACAATATGATTTACCCTGATTTTACTCGGTAAATGAGTATCATTATTTACAAGATATTCTAACCAGGCTGACTTCACAACACTCCGGTAGGTTTTTGCATAGGTCTCAAAAAATTCCTGATAATTACTACTACTTTTTTCAGAAAGCAGAGACATACAGACACTCATGGCACTTAAATCTGCATAGGCTTCGTTCATAACATTTTCTCCTACCAGAGTATATTTTTCCACCTGCATGCCATCAAAATAATGTTTTACCTTGTTAAGACGTTCTCTGTACGCAGTTTTGTCCTCCGGCTTCCACCAGTTTTGATAAACCCCTTCTGCCGTGTACTCGCTTCCTATTCCATCAAACCCATGAGAGATTTCGTGGGCAATCACCATACCCATAGATGCCAGTTTTGCTTCATAAGAAGAATCCTCACCACACTGGGCAAATCCTATAATGGCAGCATGAATAGCAAAGGCATTATATTCCGGATAATAAGCTGCATTCACCTCCAGAGGATGAAAATAGCAGCTGCCTTCATTTTGATCCTGCAAAAATTCTTTTTCAAAATTTTTCTCACTTACATAAAACTCTAACATATTTTCTAAAAGATTGCCGCCATCCTCGGTAGAAGTAACTGTCACTTTCTGATAATCATGAAGCTTTTCCGGCAACCCCACAAAAAGTTCCATAGCATCTATTTTTTTTATGGCATACTCTCTGGTACTGTCACTCATCCACTGTGCTTTTGCAATATTTTTTCGAAAAGTCGTCCTGATTTCTTCCGACATTTCTTTTATTTCCTGCTCCATATCAGCACCTACATATTCCTGCATATAGTACTCTGCCAGAAAATCCTCCATAAGCCCAGAAACCACCTGATACCCTGCGTATTCCTTGCAATCCCCACCTTTTCCGCCTGCTATGGCATTGCGCGCCTTTTCATACTGCTGAGCCATATCCTCGTCTAAATACGGTGCACTTTTCACAATCGCTGATGTGAGAAGATAATCTTTTATCACTGGAATATTTTCTTCCGTAAACAGTTCCTGTAAAAACTTCAGATGAGATGCGGAACAGATTAATATGGTGCGGTTTTCTAAATATCCCTGCTCCCTTGCTATTTCCTCTAAAGGAAGATTGTTTAACACAGAGGTCATTCCCTTGTTGGCATATTTTCCATAATCCCTCCTGTTGGATGCCGTTAGTTCCAGCAAATTTCTTTCCACAGCAATGGTATGCTCCGCCATAATTTTTGCATCTTTCTCTGCATATCCCGCCATAGAAATTTCCTTCTTTAATAATTTTTGATACTGGGAAAACTGAGCATCCGTAAACATTCCCGTTTGTCCGCTGATGCTTTCAGGTATCACATAAGTTTCATAGTTTCCTGTACTGCCGTCTTTATTTACACGAAATGAAAACAAGGTATTATAATATGCAAATTTTTCATCTTTCAATATTTCTACTACGTCTTCCCTGTTTTCTGCCTGTTCTATCCGCTGCAGCCATTCTTTCACAGGCTCTGTGGAAAGTTCATTTCTCTTTTTCCAGTCTTCTGCCTGCTGATACAAAAGCACTGCCTTCTGTTCTTCCGCTGTAAGTTTCTGCCCCTTCTCTGCTTTTGTTGCCATTTCCTGTAAATGTGCATCCAACTCCTGCCGAACCTTATCCTGCTGTTCTTTCGTAGTGTCGTAGTAAAAATTTCCATGGGTAAGTTTCGTTTCCGACAACCATTCCGAATTTACTTTCCCGTAAAAATCATTCATCTCTCCGTTTTCTTCTGTTTTTGCTCCACATCCTACGGTCAAACACATAATAGCAACTGTAAAAGCCGCCAGTGCAAGTTTCTTTTTTTTCATCCCTTATTGCCTCCCGTCCCCATTTTTAGGCATATGTAAATATTTTATGCAACGATTACATTTCGTCCATTTTCTTTTCCCGCATAGAGTTTTTCATCCGCTTTATGAATCACTTCTTCCGGAGTTTGATTTTTCATCAGCTGCTGTACTCCAAAAGTCATGGTGAGAGAAAAAGTCTTATCCTGATAGTAAAATCTCTTTTCTCTGATTTTTTGTAAAAATCTCGTCAATTCCCTATATACCTGCTGTTGTGTCATATTTCTAAATACCATAAGAAATTCTTCTCCGCCCCATCTTGCCACAAAGCCTTTCCCCCGCACCAGTTTTTCCATATCGGCAGACAGTTCCTTCAACACATAATCCCCACAACTATGACCATACATATCATTAATTTTCTTAAAGAAATCAATGTCCCCAATCACTATTGTATAATCCTCAGTTTCACCTTCTAGAGCCTGCTCTGCTATTTTACTAAGCTGTCTGTCACAATATCGACGGTTATATAGCAAGGTCAACGGATCTCTTTCAATCATATCTTTTAAAGAATCCCTCACCTTCACAATATAACTTCCTAATTCTCCGATTTCGTCTGTTCGGCTGCTTATTTTTTTAGAAGGTACTGCCTCTAGTTCACCTTGTGCTACTTTTCCAAGAAAAATCTTCACCTCTTTCAGAAAATCAATAATATTGCGCGACGCCCCAAAAGCTGCCAGCACCATTAGGACTACAAACAGAAAAATAGATGCTACCACTTTCACAATATAACCCTCTACTGTGCTTTGCACCTTTTTTCTGGATTCTCCGGCAAATATCATCCCTATCACAGCTCCATCTGTATTGTGGAGTGGAATATAATACCCAAAGTAAGGAATTTCCTGAATCTGAATATTATTTGTAAAAAATTCTTCTCCCTGATTCAACACTTTTTCTTGTACTTCTTCCGGTGCCATAGTATAAAGAACACGTTCTCCGGTTTCATCCATAATGGTGGTAAGTATTCTCTCTGCCCCATAAAAAACGGTAATATCCACACCGGACTTTTCCTTCAATTCATCTATATTAGAAAAATCTTCATTCAAAACTACCTGTCCCTTTTTCAGTACATTGTCCTGATAGGTATATTCATCTGAATTTACGGAATTGAACTGCATCCGAATAGCATAAGTCATATTGGACAGATTCTTTTCAATATCTTTTTCCATAATATGGTTTGTGAAATATCCCACAAAAACAGTCGTTGCAACCCCCAACAAAAGAACCGGTAATACTGCCAGCTTTAATATAGTAAAGCTTAAGCTTTTCTTTTGAAACATAACTCTCCCCCTCTATGTTATCAAGTATCTTATAATAAAATACCATGTTTATAAGCTTCTGTAAACCCTCATGGTTGAAATTAAAAGGACGTCATAGACCAAGCTACAACGTCCCTCTTCATTGGTTGTCTTTTATTTTTTATACAGAAATTCGCACCGTACCTACACGTAGTTTTGATACCTACTCCAGTTCCGTTCTTAATTGAATAATCTTTGCTTCAATTTCCTTTATTATTTGTATAAAGTCCTCATCCGTTTTACCTGTTGGGTCATCTAATCCCCAATTATCATCAAATGGTCTGCCAATAAAAGGACAGCTCACATTGCACCCCATGGAAATCGCTATATCCGGTTCGGGAATATGAGAAATTAATTTTGAATACTGTGTCTGCTCCATGTCGATGCCATATAATTGTTTCATAATACGAACTGCATCTTGATTGATTCGAGGCTTCCTTTCTGTTCCTGCCGAATAGCTTTCAAACACATCGGAAGCCAAATGCTTTCCTAATGCTTCTGCTATTTGGCTTCGGCAGGAATTATGAACACAGATAAATGCTACTTTGGGTTTTCTCATGACACAATTTCACTTCCGTTGATATATTTTTCAATATCTGCTACCTTAAGTACCTTTCCCATAGAAACAACTTTCTCATTCACAACCAGCCCCGGCATACTCATGACACCATATTCCATGATTTTCTCTAAATCCGTGATGTATTCCACTTCCACAGACAAACCTGCATTATTCACTGCTTCCTTTGTATTCACATATAATTCATGACAAGACTTGCAGCCGGAGCCAAGTACCTTGATACTTACTATAGAATCTCCTACATCATTGCAACAACAGTTTTCCGTTTCTGCATCTGCAGAGTTACTACCACAACAACAGGTGTTTTCTTTCTTCTTTCCAAAATTAAATAATCCCATTTCTAAGTCCTCCTATACTATCAAATACTGAATTGCATTAAAGAAATATCCAACGATAATAATTCCTATTATACAAATCCCAACAAATATTCCCAACAACTTCGATTTTACAGCTTTCTTTAACATGATGATTGACGGTAAAGAAAGTGTGGTAACGCCCATCATGAAAGAAAGCACAACGCCTAATCTTGCTCCTTTTGCAAGCAAAGCTTCCGCAATGGGAATACATCCAAATATATCTGCATACATGGGTACACCGGCAATGGTGGCAATAATAACTCCAAATGGATTGCCCGTACCTAATACTTTTACAATCATTTCTTCCGGTATCCAATTATGAATAAATGCACCTATGGCAACGCCAACCAGAACATAAGGTGCTACCTTTTTTGCCGTAGAAATAACTTGTTCCCAAGCATATTTCAGCCGTTCCTTTGTCGTAAGTTCTTCCTGAGGCACATCTATGTTTTTTCCCTTCCGGATAAATTCCTGCACCTGATCTTCCAAGTGCATTTTTTCTATGAAAGTTCCGCCTGCAACCGCAATAATAAGACCAACAACCACATAGGCGACAGCTATCTTCCATCCGAAGATACTCATAAGAAGCACAAGCGAACCTAAATCCACCATAGGAGAAGATATTAAAAACGAAAATGTAACACCTAATGGTAGCCCTGCACTGGTAAAGCCAATAAATAACGGTATAGATGAACAGGAGCAGAACGGAGTCACTGTACCGAGAAGAGCCGCTATAATATTTGCCCATATTCCTTTAAAGTTTCCAATTATTTTCTTGGTTCTCTCCGGTGGGAAATAACTTTGAATATAGGAAATAATTAAAATCAAAACGCAAAGTAATACCATGATTTTTATTATATCGTAGATAAAAAACTGTATACTTCCTCCTACCCTGCCACTTGTATCCAGACCACCTGCTTCCAGACCACTGCCAATAACTCTGTTCAACCATTTCATTCCTAAAACTTCATTTTGAAAGAAATTCCAAATATTTTTTGTCATGATAACTCTCCTTTTATATCTATAAATCGAAATGTATCAATGTGATATATTAAACAGTAGCCGTGCTTATTCACACGACTTTCAAATTTATCCTAGCTCGTTTATCATTTCATCTACAATCTCTGTTGCGCATCTTATCATCTCTGGACATGTAATTTTAAACAAACTCAATTCTTTTATCTTCTCCATATCTTCTGCTTTAGAAACATCATACCCTAAGAGTTCCCTACATACAACAGTTCCCTTTTTTTCAATAAAACGATTCATAAAATCTTCTGCAATTTGATAAGCCTTTCCCTTTTCCTCTGCATCCTTTGCATGACAGTGACCATATTTCAATCCCAATACCATTAACGCTCCAGAAACAGCTCCGCACATTTCTCCTTTACGTGCACCGCCGCCAAATTGTGTTGCAATTTTTAATGCCAGTTCCTCGTCTAAACCTAATTCTGTCGCAAAAGTTGCAAAAACAGCTTGAGAACAGTTAAAATTATTGTTAAAATACTTTTCTGCTTTATCTACATGACTCATAGTCGCCATCCTCCTTTTTCATTAACTTCTCCAAATAGTTCATTACATTTTCTAATCCATCTTCCGAAATGGAATAGTGCATCCACTTACCTTCTTTTCTTCCAACCACAACCCCTGAATCACATAAAATTTTCATGTGATGTGATAATGTGGGCTGCGTAATCTGCATTTCGTCCAAGATTCTGCAGGCACACTTTTCTCCATCTCGTAATAATTGTAAAATCTGTACTCTGTTCTCATCACAAAATGCCTTAAACATAACTGCAACTCTTTTATTATCCATAGTCTCCACCTCCACTCATTGAAATTTATCTATATATCATCATAACATCATATTGAAGTTTGTCAATATATAATTCATTTTTCACCCAAAAATTTGCAAATATCGCTCTGCCAGTTCCATGGTTCCTTCCGTAAATCCAACGCTTAATTCCTTCACCGGCGTAGATTCCTCATGACTGGCAAGCCATGCCATAAGCTGTAATCTTCTCTGCATAATAAAAGTATCAATCTCTTTAAAATCTTTCTCATAAAAAGGCAGTATTTTTCTATACCCTTCCAGCCATGAGTCGATTAATTCAGGAACAATGGGCTTAGTTTCAATAAAACTTACAGAAGACGCAAGATCATGTAAATACCACCCAAAACCGCAGTCATCAAAATCAATAACCTTAATCTCTTCCCCTTCCATCAATAAATTTGCCAGACGTAAATCTGCATGAATCAAACCATAATTATCGTCATTTCTGCCATAGCATTCCAGCCTTTTTTTGATTATATCAGAAGTCCTTGTAAGGGTAACAGTCATTTCCGGTGTTAAGTCTTTCGCTGCCTGCCACCGCCCCCACACAGGCGTATCTCCAACCATATTGTGATATGTCCAATGGATTCTCTGCAAATTTACAGTCCCCTTCCAACGCTGTGTATGCCGGTGAAGATATGCTGTAGTTTCTCCCAAAGCTGCAAACTGCTTTACTGCTGCCGGTTCGTCATTTTCATCCGGCGTTGTTCCCGTGAGATATTCTGTCATAATACAGTGGTACTCTCTTCCATCCGCTCCCTGAATACTCTGTATACTGCTTCCATCTATACCTTTCAAAGGATTTGCAACTACCACCGGGGTATCATTTTTAATTTGTTTCAGCCATGTTATCTCTGATTTTAACTCCTCCAGCGTATGATATCCCGGTCTGCTGATTCTCAATGCCCCAAGATTTTCCTGTGTTATACTGTCATATACTAAATAAGTAGCATTTTCCGAAAACTGTAATATCTTTGCCCTGGAGGAATTTGGAAAATCATATTTTTTTATTGCCTGTTCTGCAATGTGTTCAAATAACTCTGTATTCTCAAATGCCATGCCAAATCTCCTTCTGTCTCTTTCTATTTTAAATACAGTGCTGTGTACCCGGGAATATCCAATTTCAACTGGTTTCCACCTGCTTTCTTTTCTGCGGCAAGTGTTTTTGTTTCCTGCCTGCTGCTACCACCAAAAATGTCCCAGTCACTGGAAAAAATCACTTTAACATCTTCGGTTTCTCCTACATTTAAAACATAATCTTTCACCGGTTCTTCATCAAAATTAAACACGCCGTAAATAGTTTCAGAATTTCCGTTTCTCCAAAATGCATACATACAATTTCCATTCTTTTGACAATCCAGCCATCCAAAACCATTTTCTTCATAATCCTTTTCATAAAGTGCCGGTTCTTTTTTATATAATTCATTTAATTGTTTTACAAAATACTGAAGAATTTGGGCTTCCATCTGCTGTTCCATTTCCCATGACAGTGCCGCTTTTCCATTCCACACTTCCGTCTGGGCAAGTTCATTTCCCATAAAATTCAACATCTTTCCCGGATGGGCATACATGTACATATACATCACCTTTGCCTGGGCAAGTTTTTCCTGCATTTCCCCATAAATCCCCTGAAAAATGCTGTTCTGACCGTGAGCTGCCGCATCATGGGACAGGGCCAGCATAAAGCTTTCTTCATAAAAATACACCATAGAAAACGGGAGTATATAATACTGCTTTTTTCGCATATCAGGAGCATATGCCATATACTTTAAAATATCCTGCACCCAATTACTGTCCCATTTATAGTCAAATCCCAAGCCGTTTTCAGATACACTCTCCGTAACCTTTGGAAATCCACCGGTATTTCCTGTGATTAAAATACAATGAGGAAAACGCTTTCGTATCCCCTGATTCATGCGTTTCAAAAAATCTACTGCACTGCCATTGATTCCCTGGTGCTTATCTCCCTGCCAATAAACCAGTCGATGGATACTTCCAAATCGCAGACCATCAAAATGATATTCTTCCAGCCAGTAGTTTGCCACTGACTGCAAAAAGCTTCTCACTTCTCCTTTTGAATGAATAAAGTTGCAACTTCCCCATTGATTCATTGCCACATCCTTTCGTGGATATTCATATAAAGGCTGCCCATCATAATCTGCCAGCCCGTAACCGTCAATGGCAAAGTATGCCATCACACAGTCCATGATTACGCCAATGCCATTCTGATGACAAATATCCACCAGTTTTTTCAATCCGACCGCCGTGCCATATCTTGCAGTAGGACTGAAAAATCCAGTGTTTTGATATCCCCATGACTCATCTAAAGGATGCTCTGCCAAGGGCATAAATTCAATATAATTATATCCTTCCTGCTTTACATAACTGACCAGTTCCTGCGCCATTTCCTCGTAAGTAAGCCACGAGCTATCCTCTTTCCTACGAAAGCTTCCTAAGTGTACCTCATAAATATTTAATGGTTTTTGCTTGCTGTCCTCACGTGCCGCAATCCACGCTTCATCTTGAAACTGATACGCCAAATCCCGGATAATGGAACAATGTCCCGGTCTGACTTCCATACCAACTCCATACGGGTCACAGTGGTCACAATACTCCTTTTCATTTTTATAAATCCGGTACTGATACCGCATACCTTCTGTAGCTTCCGGTATCACCACTTCATAAAAGTTCCCATCATAAATCGATTCCATAAGTGTTTCCTGAAACTCATTAAAATCCCCTATCAATGCAACTTTAAACGCATTGGGGGCATAGGTACGAAACACGGTTCCCTGTCCTTCGGGCAATAGGTGGGCTCCTAAATATTTATAAGCCTCAAAGTCGGTTCCATTATAAAAATCCTGATATTCCTTCTCCTTGTAGTTTTGGTGATTTTTTAACATAAAAACTTCTCCTCATTTCATATATTATAAAAAACAGTTCGGAGGCTTACGCTTGCAGTACATGAAATCATTGCTTTGCTGTCTTCTTCTCTCCCTCTGCATTTTCTCAGGCTGTTCTTCCCCGGAAGCAGCTATGACCACGGAAAGTCCTTCTCTTTCCTTTTCGGACTGGTGTCAACAGATATTTCAAGAAGAAATTTCTCAAAACACCTTAAACCTGCATTACACTCTAAAAAACCCAAAGGAATATGGGATTACTACCTCTACAGTTTCTTTGGGCAGCTTTGATGCCAAAGACCAGACGAACTATTTAAAACGCGTGAAACAATATACCGAAATTCTCAATACATATAACTACGATTCCCTGAACTTAGAAGACAGACTGACTTATGATATTTTAAAATATCATTTCAATCAGACACTGTCTAACCGTTCTTTTTATTATTATGAAGAACCTTTAAGCTCTGTAACGGGTATTCAGGCACAACTTCCTATTTTGCTGTCTGAATATGAATTTTACCAGATTTCAGATATTCCCGTATATTTAAACCTGTTAGCCCAAGTGGACGACTACTACCATTCTATCATTACCTTTGAAGAACAGAAAGCCCAAAACGGACTTTTTATGTCAGAGCAGGCTGCTGATGCTATTATATCACAATGTGAAGACTTTTTAAAAAATCCTTCGGAAAATATGCTGATTACAACATTTAATGAACGAATTGATGAAATGGAAAATTTAGACAACCGCCTGGCCTTAGAATATAAATCCCAAAATATGCAGACCCTTATCAGCCATGTGATTCCCGCCTACCGAGATTTGATTTCTTCCTTAAAAGAATTAAAATCCTATTCTGCCAATCAGAACGGCTTATGCTATCTGAAACATGGCACTGATTACTACGAAGCACTGGTGGAAGAAACCACCGGCTCCTCCAAAAGCATTCAAGAGCTAAAAAATTTAATTAATAAATATTACAAAAATGATTTACTTTCCCTAAAAGCATGTTTGGAAAACGGCGAAATTGCCACGGAAGCGATTTCCTCTTTTTCTGATGATAACCCGGAGGAGATTCTTCTTCATTTAAGCCATGAAATCACCACAGATTTTCCCGAACTTTCCGATGTAAATTATCAGGTAAAATATATCAACAAAAACCTGGCAGAGCATATCAGCCCCGCTTTTTATCTGACACCACCCATTGATAACAGCTCTCAAAATACAATTTATATAAATCCGGAGTCTAATTTAAAAGAACTTTCTCTTTTTACTACACTGGCGCACGAAGGATATCCAGGACATTTGTACCAAACTGTATATTCTACCCGAAATGGTTTGTCAAATATTCGCGCTCTACTGGACTTTGGCGGTTATACCGAAGGATGGGCCACTTATGCAGAAATGTATTCCTACCAGCTTTATGGACTAGATGATATTTCTACCACCTACTATATGCACACCAACAGCCTGAATCTTTCTCTCTATGCAAGACTGGACATCGGAATTCATTATGACGGCTGGAAACTGAAAGAAATCAAGTCCTTTTTGTCTCAATTTGGCATTACAGAAGAAGATACTGCCTGTGCTATACAGACTGCTATTTTAGAAGCTCCTGCCAATTATCTAAAATATTATATTGGTTATCTGGAATTTTGTGAATTAAAAGAAAAAGCCCTGAAAAGCTACTCTAAAAATACTTCACAGGACTTAAAAAATTTTCATAAAGTTATGTTATCCATGGGACCTGCCCCATTTTCTATTTTGGAAGAATACATGGATGACTACTATGATGTTTTATATTCTTCAAAATAATTTTTCAGATTTACCAGTGCTTTTGCCAATATCTGTTTTTCTGTATCTGTTAATTTATCTACCGTTGCCTTTATCATGTTTTCGTGAAATACTTTGTGGTGTTCGTAGGCTCTTTTACCTTTTTCCGACAGGGAGAGAAGCACCACTCTCCTGTCCTCCTGACTTCGCACACGCTCTACATATCCTTTTTTCACAAGGTTGTTCATAGCAATCGTAAGGGTACCGGTGGTGACAGAAAGGGACTTTGCAACAGCAGACATATTCTTTTCTTCTTTGATACCTACTGTTTCAATAATATGCATGTCGTTGTTTGTCAGATCTTTAAATTCTGAAGTAATGAGCGCCTTTTCTTCTATATCCATGATTTCCCGAAATATGCCCACTAAAAACTCATTCATACTTTCATACAAGTCCATTTCTCTCACCCCCATTCCTTTCGCTAGTATCATTATTTATAGTATAATCTATCGTTTTGCATAATTCAACAAATTTATTGTTTCATTCCATCTTACTCCACAGATTTCAACGACTCTGCCATATTAATTTTCTCCAGCTTAAAGTACATAGCACCATTTACGATTCCCGCAAACACAAAGGTAAGCAGAAAGCTGAATAAATAGCTCTTCGGCAAAATCTGTACATCAAAACTTACCATATCAATGTCAATGCGTGCCATGACAAAAGCGTGGAGAAAATATCCTAATATCAGTCCAACGAGACCACCGATTGCAGTCAGTATCACATTTTCCCGAAATACATAGCTGGCAGTTTCTCCCGGATAAAATCCAAGCACTTTGATGGTGGCAATTTCCCGAATCCGCTCTGTGATGTTAATGTTGGTAAGATTATACAACACAATAAATGCCAAAAGTCCTGCACTGATTACAATCAAAATAATCACATAATTTAAGCTAGACATCATGCCGGTAAAACGTTCCTTAACATCTTCATTTACGCTGACTGCAGTTACATTATCCAGATCCGAAATCTCTGCTGCCGCCTCATGAATGTCCATGTTTTCGTAAATATTTACATAGGCTGTATTAGATTCTGCGTTCTTTTTCATCTGCTGATGATAAGTAGTATTGGAAATAAATACATAATTATACACAAAATTCTCACTGATTCCGCTAACCTTTACCTCCATAATATTCATATCTTCATCACGGAGAGTAATCACAGAACCAACGGTAAGGTCATACTTTTCCGCCAGTTTATTGGTAACCACCGCTTCTCCGTCTTTCGGATAAAAAATTTCTTCTCCTTTTACCGTATGCAAGGACAAACAGTTTTCTATTTTCTGTGTTTCATCCATAGATACCAGATTCACAGATTTAACCTTGTCATTCACTTCCATATCCACGGTAGTTTCCATAGCAAAGACAACATTTTCCAAATAACCTTCTCCACTCTTTAAAAATGCGTCTCTTCTCTCTCCCTGACAGTCGTCCTTAAAGGTCACGCCCACATCAAAGGTCTGTATTTTTTCATACTGCTCCGAGGCAATATGTATAATAGAATCCCGGATACCAAAACCTGTAGTAAGCAGTGCCGTACATCCGCTGATGCCAATGACCATCATAAAGAACCGCTTTTTATAGCGAATGAGATTTCGTATGGACACTTTATGAAGAAATTTCAATCTTTTCCATAGAAATGGAATTCGCTCCAATAAAATTCTTTTTCCGTTTTTTGCTGCCTTCGGTCGAATCAGAGACGCTGCATTTTCTTCCAGTTCATATTTACAAGTCAAATATGTGGTTCCCATAGAACACAATAAGGATACCACCAGCGAAATCACCGCATATGTTCCGTCAAATACCAGTATGATTCCAGGCATTCGATACATCATTCCATAAGCCGACCATATTACCGTTGGGAAAATAATGGAGCCTGCAAAAAATCCAAAAATCCCTCCAATACTTGCCGCACTTCCGGAATAAAATAAATATTTACTCATAATTTTTCCGGAACTGTAACCCAGTGCTTTCAATACTCCTATCTGGGTACGCTGTTCCTCTACCATACGGTTCATGGTAGTCATACAGACCAATGCCGCCACCAGAAAGAAAAACACTGGGAACACATTGGCAATACCATTTACAATATCGGAATCGCTTTCGAAGCAGGCATATCCAATATTGGTATTTCTGCCAAGCACATAGTAATCCGGTTCCTCTAAATCAGCTACTTCCTGTTTCGCATCATCAATGTCTGCCTGCGCATCCGCAATTTCCTTCTCATACTCTGCTATGGAATCTTCATATTCTTTTACGCCGTCTTCGTATTCTTTTCTTCCGCTTTCCAGTTCTTCCTTTTTACTTTCCAACTCACTGCTGTTCTTTTCCAATGTGCGTTCCCCGGAAGCTATCTGCTGTTTTCCTGCTTCCACCTGTGCAAGCCCCTGTTCAATCTGGGCATATTCCGGAAGAAATTCATATGGACACTGGGCTTTCGCTTCCAATAATGCCTGTTCCTGAGATTCTAACTGGGATTTCTGACTGGCAAGTTGCTTCTTTGCCGCCGCTAACTTTTCTTCTCCATCACTCAGCTGTTTTTCTCCGTCCTCTAACTGTATTCTGGCATCTTCTAACTCTTTCCATGCATCTGCAAACTCTGTTTCTGCCTCTGCCTTTTTATCTTCCAGCTCTTTTTCTCCGTCCGCAATTTCTTCTAGAGCTTCCTGCTTAATTTCTCCAAAGCGCAACTGCACCCGCTCTTCCACAGCTTTATCCAAGTTTTCCTTTAACTCATCTAACTCATTCTTATATTCATCGCTGTAACATTTTTCATCAATATTACCCTTTACTAAAATCTGGGTATAATAATCAGAATCAAAAGTATCTTCTAAAAGATAAAAAAAGCCAGACACTCTTCCATTTCCAATGGACGTAGTTCCTCGTTCAAAATTCGTATAATAGGGAGAGTCCACTACTCCCACAATCTCGTACTCCCGATATCTTAACATATCCTTTGTGTCTTCTGAATTATTCTCCGACACACAAATTTTAGTGCCAAGCACTTCTTCACCGTTCATAAACCCGGAATCAATCACACATTCATCTGCCTCTTTGGGCATTCTTCCACATTTTAGCACCGGTTCATTAATACCTTCTGTGAGAGAGTGTGCTTTCAGCACATATTCGTTGTCCTTCCCATTACTACACAGCACATCCAGTTCATAACCGCCTGCTGCTTTAGCGACGCCCTCTGTTTTTCCAATCTGGGTAACATCTTCCTTGGTAAAACCCAAGGTAGAAATAAGATTTACATCAAACATATTCTGGTCTTTGAAATACTTATATTCTGTGGCCAGCATTGCCTGCTTCGTCACTTTTAACCCGGTAAAAAATCCTACTCCCAGAGCCACTATGGCAAAAATGGCAAACCATCTGCCAAAGCTCTGTTTAATCTCCCGGAGGGTTGTTCTTTTCATCATTGATTTCATCTTACCCCTCCTGTACTACCATTCAATTTCTTCTACCGGAACAATATGCTCATTTTTCTTCATAGAGGCAATGGTTCCATTCTTCACTGTGATGATACGGTCCGCCATGGCAGTCAGCGCATGGTTATGGGTAATGACCACCACAGTCCTTCCGCCCTTCCTGCAGGTTTCCTGCAAAAGCTTTAACACTGCTTTTCCTGTATTATAATCCAAGGCACCGGTCGGCTCATCACAAAGAAGTATTTTTGGGTTCTTGGCGATGGCTCTGGCAATAGCAACTCTCTGCTGTTCCCCACCGGATAATTGTGCTGGAAAATTATTGGCACGCTCTTTTAATCCCACCTGTTCAATAACGGTCATGGCATCTAACGGCTCCTTGCAAATCTGGGATGCCAGTTCTACATTTTCCACTGCTGTCAGATTCTGCACCAGATTATAAAACTGAAATACAAATCCCACATCATATCTCCGGTATTTTGTAAGCTGCTTTTTGTTGTAAGCAGAAATTTCTTCCCCATCTAACATGACTTTACCTGATGTGAGAGAATCCATCCCTCCCATAATATTTAATATGGTGGTCTTGCCTGCTCCGGAAGCTCCCACCACCACACAAAATTCTCCTTTTTCAATTTCAAAGTTCACACCCTGCAGTGCATGAATGTCCACTTCCCCCATTTTATATGTTTTTGTCACATCTTTAAATTCCACAAACGCCATATTTCCTCCTCCTTCTCATTACAAATCACAAACTATAAATCTGAAAATATATACCCTGCTCTCCGAACATTTGCAATAATACCTATATCCTGGGGATCTATCTTTTTCCGCAAATTAGAAACATGTACTTTCACTGTTCTCACATCATCCAGACTGTCGGTGTCCCAGACTTTCTTATATAAATCCTTGTAAGTCAGAAGCACGTTCTCATTTTCCACAAACATACTAAGAAGCATATATTCTGTATGGGAAAGTTCAATCATGTTTTCACCCTCACCATCGGATTTGAGAAACACTTTTCTTCGAACCTTATCTAAAGAAAAGGATTTCATCTGACAAAGATTTGATTTCCCTGCTCTACAACGTTTTATCAAATTTTTCATGCGCATTTGAAATTCCCACGAATTCATAGGACTCACCATAAAATCTTCCATTCCCTGTTCTAAAGCTTCTGTTAAATAAACATCCCCCGATTCTTTCACAATGCCAAGCACAGGAATTTTTGTATTTTTCTTAATGTTTTGCAGCAAAAGCAGATTTTCTTCCGAGTACAACTCTAAAACAGCCACATCAAATGCCTGTTCTGAAACTTCTTTTATATTTAAATGCCCTCCCACCGGAGACAGATTTTCTATTTCCCACTCTGCCTCTATCAGCATTTTCTTTGCTTGCTGTGCTTGTCCCAACAGCAATACTTTTTTCTTTTCCTGCATTTCCTTTCCTCTTTTTCCTTCCGTAAATACCCTTATTCTCTACTACTTTGGTAATTTCTAAATTAAGGAAAGTATAACATTCACTTTTAGGGAAGTCAATGTCTGCTACTGCAGCATTATGCCCTGATCCATTGCTCCCCTGCCATCCATGTTTCCAGACTGTTTTTTCACCAGCACCGCTCTGCCATCCAGACAACAGTTTTCGTCCAGACGGCTGCAATTTTCCACCTGTTTTTCTGACTTTTTTTCTACGCTCCTATCGGATTTTACTTTTTCCATAATATTCCCTCGGTTCTGCATCAACTATTACTTTAAAAGTTCCTGTTTTATTTGCTCTGCTTTTTCTAATATTGCTTCATCTGCAAGGATTCCATAACCCGTATCTCCCACAGAAATTACCCTGCATCCGAATTTTTCTTCTATATAAGTAAAAGGTATGTATACTTCCTTGGAAAACAATGCATTACACGGAAGTTCCTCCCGTTTGCCTTCTCCTCTGTCCACATCACTGCGAAAAGCCTGAAATCCATAGGATTCACTTCCCTTTAACATCACAGCCGTTTTCTTTGTGTCGCTCCATACATAACGATATCCAAGATAATCAGCAAGCTTGGAAACAGGTGCAAAGCTTTCAATGCCCTCACTTTTACATAAAAAGATGCCTGTGTCCATTCCCTGATTGTATACAGCCTGTACCATTGCCAAGGCCAGATTTTCCAAAGCTGTATTTCCTGTCTGCTCTGCGCTGTCTGCCAGTGCAAGTATGGCTGCCTGCAAATCTGTTTCGTCTACCTTGGCTGCATCGTATGCATATTCATATTCTGTTTGCTCTTCTTCTGCATCTGAATTTTGTATAAATAAATTTCCAATGTCATCTCCCAAAATGTTTTTCAGTACCTTGAAAGCCTGCGTTTCGTTCAAAGGACTTTGATTTAAGGCTACCTGATTTTCTGCCACCAGTTCCTCAATCCTGTTCATTAATGTGTCGTACACATGACTTTCCGAAAGATAAGTATCCGCTGCCATTGCCTGATACACTTCTTTCAGAGCTTCTCCCGCCGTCTGAGAACCTGCTGCCAGCAAAGCCCCCAATGCTTCTACCTGAAGGGAAGCTTCTTCCTGATTTTCCTGGGTTACCTGATGATTTTCAATCATCTGCAGCAGATTCTTTTTAGATTCCTGTACGTTTATGGTAGCGCTGTTCTCTGGAAGTTTTGCCGTCAATAAGGCTATCTGTTTTTCAATATCTGCAATTTTTTCCTCATTGCTTCCCTCGCCCTCAGAATCACCTTCTCCCGCTTCTATCTGCTGCTTTTGTTCATTTAATTTATTAATTTCGTCATTGATTTCCTTTTCTGCTGCCTCTATTTTGCTTACCTTATCATCAATCAGTACCTGAATCTTTTTTGCCTGCTCTACCTGATTATTATCCAAGGCAGACAATTTTTGCTCCTCTAGCTTTTCTTTTTCTTCTTTCCATGTCTGTAGCTCTGAAACACCGGTTCCTGCTGCATATTTTGTCAGCAACACCTGCAACCAACTCTGGTAGTTGTGAACACTAGAAAGCATTGTCTTCCCTGTAGTTCCCCCCGGTACTGCTTCTAAAAAATCAGAAGATTTTTCTATGCATTCTTCCAGAAAATTCTGGGCTGCCTCAGATTCTAACCGTTCTGCCTTGCTCTCCACATAAAATTGAAGCTCGCTTCGTTTGGTTTCTACTCCACCATCCTCAGCGCCTTTCTCTATCACCGCTTTATATTCACTTTCCATATCCTTTAAAAGTTCATCTAAAAGTGCTGCTTCACTGGCCGGTGCTGCCACGTTTCCCTCCATAATATTTGAAAGATAAACCAGCTTTTCCACGGTTTCATCACACTCTGATGAATCGGAACTGCAGTTTTGCACCAGACTCTTAGATAAATCATACTCCATCTTTGACATTCTGGTAGTTCCTTCGTCAAAGCTGTTTCCATCATATGTAATCAGACTTTCCTCTACCTTTGTCTGACTTTCCAGCAAAGCCGCCAGCAAATCTTCATCCACGTCATACATTTCTGAAGCCTGCACTTCTTCTTTTTCACTGACAGTAGAAACGTCTCTGATATTTTTTTCCAGCTCATCCAACGCCTTTTTCACAGCGTGTAAGGATTCTTTTCGCCTGGAAGCATCGACTTTTCCCATTACTTTCAATACTGCAGAAATATTTTCTTTTGCCGCATCGTCCTTTTTCATACTTGCATAGTATTTCTGGAGTGCTTCTAACTGGGTATCATAAACCTTAGTCTGTGCTGTTGTCACATCCAATTCCAAAAACTTCTCCACAAGTTTTCCATTGCTGGTCTGCAATTCCGTATTTTTTTCACGTTCTTTCATTAACTCATACTGACTGCATAATGGCTCTAATTCTTCTAAATTTTCAAGTTCATACGGATCAACAATATCGTACAGGCACACTGCAATATTCTTTTTCAAATCATAAGTAATTCCGTCCGACTTCGTTTGGTGGGTGAGAGGCAATTGTTCTATTTTTTCATCAGACACTTGCTCCCCTTCTTCTGTAATATCACTAAGAGAAGAAGCACTGCTAATATTATACCACTTACCATCTGCCAGCTCCGACTTGTAGTATATCTCGTTCTGACCGGAGTGTTCTGCTGACTTTTCTGCAATGCTGTACAGTTCATCATTTAATGCACTGATGTGAATTAAGTGAGTTCCTATGATTAATGTGGAATTTTCAATGGACTCTGCCTGAATATGCACTGTATCTTCCTGCTGAAACACTGCCTTTGCCAAAGGATAGGTATAAGCAGAAGCGGCAATCACCATTCCTGCCACTAAAACTACTGCCAGTTTTTTTCTTTTCATATGATTCCTCCTTCTACTGATTCTCAGCCTTTTGGTATATGCAGTTATGTAAAATATCAAACTCTCCCTGATAGATCAGTTCCTTTTGCTCATTATAAAAGTTCACTGTTATATTATCAAACTCATTTGTTAGCACAGATATATACTGGTAATCCTCATGAACTGAAATGGGTTCCTCTGAATATAAAAAGCTGTCGTTTACCGTCAACGCGTAGTAAGCAATATCCTGCTTCTTTGGACTTATGGTTAATGTGGTCAACTTTTTATCCTTATCTGTTTTGTAGGAGAAAAAAGCAAGCTTTTCTTTTTTCTGTGTGTCCTTCTGCTCTGCATCACTTTTTAATTGATAACCTCCGGTGATTTCTAATTCACCCTTGTTGGTGTACGGATTAATTTCACACACAGAGTACAATTCTTCTCCTTGATACAAATATACTTCCACCTTCTCTGCTCTGGCAAAATCCAGCGATAAGTGCTTAATCTGTTTTCCAATTTCTGTTTTTTCACCTATCTTTGTTCCATTGACATAAAGCTCATAGTTTGTGAGTTCCACACTAAAATTCTCCGGTATTTGAACACTAAAGAGAAAAATTCTGTCCTCTGCCCGGTAATCAATAGAATAATAAGCGCTTTCTATAGTTTCTGCCTCTACCAGTTCATCTATCTCGGTGGTTAGCTCCCCCGTATTTAATTTGTCCAAAGCATCGCAAGTCAACCGATTATATTCTTCTCGCTGCTTTACGTAGGCTTCCAGTGCATCTAGACTCTCCATTTTGTACCGGTCATACTCTGCCTGATTTTCCTGCTGCTCCTGTGCACTGCTCTCTCCTAACCGTCGCAGTGTTTCCTCTCTGGTACTCTCCCGGACTAACTTTTCCTCTGCCTTTTTTGCTGTTTCATATGTGTTCTTTGCTGTAACCAGAGCTTCGTAGCCATCCTGTACCTTCTCTGTCAGCTCTTTTTCTACTGCTTCTTTGGCTTTCAGTGATTCCTCATATTCTAAAACTGCCGTATAAAGTGCATAGGGATCATCTTCTAAATAAAAAGAACCTTCTATTCCCTGAAACCATTCCTTACTGACTTTTACGGATAATATTTCCTGTTCTCCCTCCCACGGAATATCTATATTTTTTAAAAATGTATCGAAATCTTCCTTAAATGCTTCCTGATTGATTTCTTCTCCATTTTTCGCCTGATTTACATAAATTTGCAGCTTCTCCATATGGGAACCATACTTACTCTGCATCAGTCCTTCCACTGTAGTAAGAGACAAATAGGCGGCAGATTCTGCTAACTTAGCTTCATAATAGGACTGGTCATTTTCCAGTGTATAGGCTATCACGCGCTCTAAATCTTCCCTCTGCACACTGTCCTTAGAAATAGGATTCTGAAGTACATAGCCTTCCGTCACATCAAGATTTATCTGCTCTGATATCTTTTCTAAGGTAGTCTGCAGCATACGCATCTGCAAAGCCAGACTGTTGTTAATGCTTTCCATAGACTCTTCCGTATTTTCTACCTGTTCCTGTGTTCCGGTACCCACAGCTGTTTTCGCCTGATTCCGCTTTAAGTCTTCCTCAGATGTGGTCAACTGTTCCTCAAGCAAAGCAATCTTTTCCTGACAAATATAAGCCTGTAAATAAAGCAGTGCTGTTTGCTTTTCCGTTTCATACCGACAGTCCGCAAGCTGATGCTTTAATGAATTTATTTCGCTCTCTAATTGTATGGGCTGATACTTCCACTGATATTCTTCCGTTAATGTAGCCTGTTTTGCAAGTTCGAAATTCAACAACGGCGACCAGCTGTAAGTACTGTCGCTTTTCTGCTTTATCTGCGCCGCTTTTAATGCAGAAGAATACCGGATTTCTTTCATTGTAATCCGGTTATAAATTCTTTGATAATTTTTATCTGCAGCCACCGCCAGATTCTGTGTCTGGGATAAGGTCAGCTGCTTTTCTCCTGCTGCCTGTCCCTGAATAGGGCATGAAAATACCGCAGCAATAATTATTGCTGCGTTCAGAATTCCTGCAAGTAAATTTCTTACCTTTCTGTTTTTCATACGCTATCCCTCTTTCTTTACTTCTGCTCCATCAAATAGAAATCAAATCCTTCGCTCTTTTCCTTAGAAAAAAAGGTATATACTATATTTTCATCTTCCAGGCGGTATATGTATGCCTGATAGGATTCATCCACGCCATTCACTGTAATAACATCATCCAGCACTTTCTCCGCATCCATGGTAATTTTTCCGTTTAATACTTCCGTTTTTTCAGATGCCACATTTACTGCCACCGCATCTGCCACGGACAGAGAAGTGTTTCCTTCATAACTGATAAGTTTAAATTTCTTTTTCAATTCTTTTATCGTGGTATATTCTTTTCCTTCCAGGACAATGGAAGGAGACAGCACATATATTCCCTGCACAATACCTTCCTGCTCTAAAGTATTAGAAGCCTCCTGACTTACATAAACACTGTCAATGTCCTCCATGGACACACAATACTCTTTATCATTTTCGTATACTACACGATTTCCCGTATACATCTCAGCCACCTCTGTTACTGTTTTCCCCAAAAGTTCCTGATATCGTATACTGTCTTTTATAAAATTCCCATTATACACCAGTCGGCCGCCTGCATCATACAACTTTCCTTCGCCTTGTTTTTGCCCCATGGAAAAAGTTCCTTCATACTCCTTACTTCCATCTTTTCGGTACAAAACTCCCTGACCTTCATATTGATTATCAGCAAACTGACCTGCATACCAGAGCTGATTCCCGCCGAAATAACATTTACCTTCGCCCTGATATTTATTATTTTTAAATTCTCCTTCATAAACAAGGCTTCCATCTTTTCGATACAAGGTTCCCTGCCCATTGGCAGCTCCTTTGGAAATCTCTCCTTCATACGCCACATAACCGGACTTTGCCAGAATTCTTACCTGTCCACTGGTATATTTTAAAGGAAGGGCATTGTAGCGGTATGTCCTGACACCATCTGCCGAGCCGGACACAGGCACTAGCAACAGGATACAGCCAATACTTATGAGCGCTGCTATAAATACAATCCATAATACAAGCTTTTTCCCCATTCTCAGCCCCAACACGGAACAATAATCTTCTTCTTTCTTTGGCTTCACATCTACCAGACCTGCACACAATGTGCAAATTTTCGTAAGCACACTTGCTCTTGGAGCTTCTTTTTTCTGTAGCTTTTTTCTGTTCTGTCTTTTTATATGATATCGCATCTTCATTTTGCTGTATTTATAATGTATTCTTTGAAAAAAATTTTTTCGCACTTTCTACCCTCCTTTCTTTATTTATTCATCTTCCATTTATTATCCGGAGCTGTAATTTGCATTTTTGCCACCCACAAAAGACAGTTGTTATCATTTTCCTCCAGAAACTCCACAGCATACACAATATTTTCGTTTTTCTTTCGGATGCACACGGTACCCTTACCGTCGCCGCTTTGTATTTCGTCTAACTGGTCCAACAACTCGTTCTCATAAATTCCGTAAATATTTCTTCCGTAGGAATTTTTACCGGAATATAAGATATAGCTGTCTTCTCCCTCATATTCCACCATTTCTATCTGATAAGATATGCTTCTATTTTCTTTCTGCACCGACCAGTCTTTTAACAGTTCTTTCATAGGTTCAAACCATTGGCTTTGTGAAAATTCTTCCGGTACAATTTCTGTATATTCTGCCATCATCTGGCTGCATTTCATTTGCTCTTCTGCCAGATAGGTACCCACACTGACGCCGTAGCTTTTTAGCAGTTGCTGCGTTCCCACCTGAAAAATCAGTACACCTGCAGCTACTGCTACCAACAGATTTTCCAAAATAATCCCAGCTGTTAATACAGGTCTTTTTACAAATTTCTGCATCAAAAACCATACAACCATCAGTGCCATCAAAACGCCCAGAAACACTCCTGCTACTATCACCATAACAAAACAAATTTTTACCAGACATGAAAAAGTTCCCATGAAAATCTGGTTTAGATAGTACTCTCCATCTTCCAGATAGAGAGTTACTTCCTTATTTCCATCTTCATTTTTTCTGACCACCATGCTATCGCCTGTTTTTTTTGCATAGTTTACTGCAAGAACTCCCTGCTGCCCTTCCACCGATTCCAAAAATGAAGTACCATCTATGGAAGTAAACATTTCTTCCATATAATCATAATAGATGATGTCTTCATGATTTCCGCTCATCCAGGTCACTTCGCCTGTGTCCCCAAGACTGAACGGTGTTTCATTTTCCTGATTATATTCAAAGAGTTGTCCCCGGTTAGAAAGTCCATATAAGGATGTTCCGGAAAATGATGCACTTACCCAGCAAATATTCTGGCTGCTTTCTCCATCTAACGTGGCCCCCCGTTCCATCAAAAGCTCCATTTTCCCGGATTGCTCTTCATTCAGTGTGTATACCTGCAATTTTTCTTCTGCGGTATCAACTCCGGTAAGGTATACCCCATCTTCTGCCACATTAAAATCCTTTACTTCAAAGATACTTTTCTTTGTTATAGTTCCAAGATTTTTAGCTTTTTCCCACTGGGAGTTTAAACAATATACTTTATATTTCGTCTTGTTGTCCTTTGCACTTTGCCGGCATAATATATATACTTTCTCTTCATTATCGGAATAAGAAACGTCTATAATCTCCTCTTTTCTGTTCCAGAAATGATTGAGTTTCTCATAGTGGTTTACAATTTTTCCCTGATAATCTATTTCATAAACAGAATTCACCACTGCTCCGTTTTCTGCAGCTAAAAAAGTACCATTTACGGTAATGTCTGTAGCTTGAATTGTATTTTCCAAATTTGGCATTACCCTCTGAACAGCACGGCACAATACTACAATGAACAAAATCACCAGCACAATACAGCCTATGGCTTTCAATCTTTTTTTCATCCCTTTATCTCCCCATTCTTATTGTACAAGATTCTCTGTTCCAATGGTCTGGAAGGAATTCTGAAACAGCCGTAATACCGGAATTTCTCCATAAATAAACTGTGATGCTAATAAAATCAAGGCAATCACAACCAAAATAAGACAGAGGCCTACGAAACATTTTACTGCCTTTCCTCTATGTCCTTTTATTACCTGCCCTGCCTTTTTTCTGACCTTTTCCCCATTCCTCTTTTTAAAGGCTTTTGCATTTGATTTTATGTCCTGAAATAGCTCTACAAAAGAATTATAACCTTCCTCTGCACATTTATTTTGTAATGCATGCTTTAATCTTGTATCACTTGTCTTAGACATTTCCATGAGTTCCAAAATAATTTCCGCACACATATTGGCACAGTCTGCTTCTCCACGCTCCGCTTCAAACTTCCGCAAATCCAAGGCATAAGAAAATATAATCTCACCCTGTGGCTGTATCTGAAGCCTTCTCTGTCTTAATATCTGAAATAAAATGGCATATGGAATGTCACTTGCCATACAGGTTTCCACCAGCCCGCGCCAGACTTTTTCCTGTTCTTTCTGTGTCAGCAGTTCACCGCCAAGAAAACGGAACACGGAACGTTCTTTGTGGTAAGGAAATACAAATGCTGTATTTTCCTTTACTGAAAAACTTTCCAGATAAAGAGGTGTTTCATTTTTTTCATGAAACACCTCCAGTAATGTTCTGGCAAGCATCCGGTCTTTTATAATCCACAACAAACGATAAATCTTAGACTGACCGCCTATTTCCTCACAAATACACACTTCATTTGTCTGATTGCTTATGATTTCTCCGATTCTTTTGAAATGATGTTTTCCGCTATAATATTCCATAGACTTTCCTCTGCCTTATTGGTTCTCATTCTTCGCAAGGCTCACGGTTTCTTCCTCATCCGCCTTTTTTACCACTGCATAAACGTACGTGGAGATTTCCGGCATATCTGTACAGTAAATATGTATTTCATAAACACCTGGTTTTTCCGGTGCCGTGTAAATGCCATCCTGGGTAATTTCTCCGCTGTCACTTTCTGTTAATTCATAAGTTAATCTGCTGCTTGTCATATGTTCAAATTCCACCTGGAAACAATAATTTTCTTTCGGTGAAAGTTTTACTGCTGAAGTCTTTGGAACAATCCTTTTATCTGCATATTCCTCTTCTAATTCCACTTCGCCTCCCTGGAATTTAACAGCTACCCAGTGGACTAACAGTACAATGCTTTTCTGTGCTCCGGTAAGTTTTGCTGCTATCTGAAAGCTGCCCTTGTCGTTATATACTTTCACTGCAGTTTCTACCTTCATATGGTCATCTTCTTTAAACAAATCAGAATTTCCATAAATTGTTGCTCTGGTATTCTGATTGGTCCTTACGTCTTCCTCCAAACACTGTACACCGACTTTTACATACACATCGCCTTTTCCCAGTCCATGAAGAATCTCGTCAGAATAGCAGACATCGCCTTTCTTCATTCCCACAGAAAGCGGAATTTCCACAAAACCGTTGGTCATCACAATTTCGTCTTCACGTTCTTCCTCTTCCACTGCTTCTGTTTCCAGCGGCTGTTCAGTTGCACATCTCATTTCCGGTTCTGCAAAATAACTATCATAAGTTAATCTCTTTCCCAGACTTTCCGGGGTGTTAATATAATTTTTTGCTTCTCTTTCTTTAATTCCGGTAATGATGTAAGCGCCATCTGCTCCCAATAAGGAAAGCTCGGCAAGAACAATTTTTTCCTGCTCTGCTCTTTTTGCTCTGCTTTCATAATTTTCTCTGCCAAGTTCAGAAGCTGCTATTTTCTCTATGTCCATATCAGTCATATTTACCTGCAGCTCCAACGTTTCATTGACTTTACAGTCACAATCTGCCACACTGGCATATCCTGTCCCCTGCACTAACAAAATACTTGTCTGCTCCACTTCACTCTGTTCTGCCCAAAGCCAGAATACCTGCTCCATCACAGCACCTTCACCAAGGTAAATGCCTCTTCCTTCTAATGAAAGTTCCTGACTTCCGTCCTCCTGCCGAAATGATGGCAACTGTAATACCGCGCCAAAATTTAATTCACAATTCCTGTCAGAAAGTTTCTCAATTCTTGCTACTAACTTTACCTTTTTGCCCCTTTTTACTGTTTTGGGAATCATAAGGGTAATTTTGTAATCATCCTGCTTAAAAAAGACACTTTTACAAAGGAAGTCTTCCTCTTCCCTGCTTTCTTCTGAAATATCTTCTAAATACAATTCATATCCTTCCTGAATATGATTGTATTCGTATTCTCTTCCTTCTTCCTCCTGCTCCACAGAATAAACCGGATGTACCATATCCTCCTTATAACGAAGGCATAAAGCTGCCCGGCTTCCTGTCAACTGTTCCACACCTTCAATGGCTGATATTTTTTTCACAAGGGAAACAGGAACGATGATTTCACGTCCCTGCTCATCGATTGCGGCACCGCTTTCAACCAGAATAGAAATTTCATCCAATTTTCTCACACTAAGCCCACACATAACGCCAGTACCATACATCATATGATTTAAAAAGCTTCGTTTCTGATTCATGTATAACTGTTCTGTCTGAAAATCCTTAGAAGTAAGCATTTTTCCTGTATAATAACGATTTCGTATAAAATTCAATGTCTGATTCTCTTTCAAATGTAACACCCCATCACCTATAATGTATTTTTATATTTTATTATATCATACGGCAAATTTCCTTTATTAAAGATTTGTTAAAGAATCTGTCTTTTCATTGAAAAATATGTATAATATTTATAGCAAACTTTTACACTTTGAGGGGGAATTCTTTTGATCTCACAAATAAAAAATTTTATTAAAACATGCTTTCAAAAACTGAAGGCAAAATTCACCAAAGAAAATATAAAACTATTTTTAAAAAATTGTCCACTGAAACGATTTGAAAATGCTTTACTTCTCATTAACACAGTGGTTTTTCTGGCAGGTGCCTTTTTCTTATATGATGTTGACTTGTTTCTGGCACTCTTTGCGCTATTTCTGCTTGCCTGCATGTACCCGGTTTATCTGCTGAAGCCATATTTAAAAAGGAAAAAGAATACAGAAGAAGAACCGGAGGAACAGGTTGCACAGATACATTCTCTATCCGGTTCTCCCGGCGAAGACGCTTTTCTGACCGAAATGCATGCTTTGAATCAGGAAGAAACCCAACTGCCTTCTTTAGAAGACTACCGGATATTAGATACCAAATATCAGCAGACCATACGAGAATTAACGGATGCAAAAGAACAGCTTTCCAAGCTCAACTATTTACAGGAATCCCTGATTCCTGCCTATCCTGAAGACGAGGCAAATCCGTACGATTTGATTGCCTTTGTACATAAAGTTACATTACAGTTTAATCCTGCATTATTTAAAAAAAGGATTTTCTTTGAAATCCTTTATGATGATGAAATTTTGCTTACCAAGGTAAATATGGAATGTTTTTCTCTGATTCTTAAGAATTGTATGGATAATGCAGTGAAGCATCTGACACCGGGTGGAAAACTGGTAATCACTATTTCAGAAGATGACGGAGATGCTTTGATTATCTTAAAGGATAACGGCAATGGCCTTCTCATTCAGAATACCGATATGCTGTTCCATTTAAATTATCAGGGCAGCAACCATATTTCCGGAACCGGTCTTGGACTTGCACAGGCAAAAGCTGCTACTCAGGCATGCGGCGGTGATATCTGGTGTAAAACTTCACCGGACAAGGGATTTGCCGTATATTTAAAGCTTCCTGTCTGCAACAGATTTCAAAAGCAGCCTGAAGTGTCGCAATAGCAGATTACATTAGGAAAGAAAATGAGGAATTGCCATGAAAAAATTAAAAAATAAAAAAACATTTCTATTATTTCTGCTTGGTTTTTATGCATTAGTTGCTATTTTCACCGGAACTGCCATGTATCTTCCTTACATCGATGCAGAAGAAAGTTCCAACGAAGAGGACTACTCTGAAAGTGAGGAAGATTCGGACGAGGAAGAAGATTCCGGAGAGGAAGAAAGTTCCGAGGATGAGGGAGAAGAATACATGGAAGACGATTCTGAAAATACGGAAGACGAGGACATTGATGAGGAATCCATGGACGAAGAATATTCGGACGAGGAAGAATACTCTGACGAGGAGGACTACTCTGACGGTGAGGACTACTCTGATGGCGAAGAAGACTCTGACGATGAAGAATATATTGATGTAGAAGATGACAGTGAAGACACGGAAGATACCACGGACGATATCCAGACGGAGGATGATATCAACGATACTGCCATACCTCATACTGAAGATACTGAAAGCGATATTTATGATGACTCTGTTGCTGTACCGACTCCAATACCGGATAACAGCACAGAAGATACTTCTGAGGATTTTCCGCTTGCTTTTTCTTATAACGGAACCGGTAAACTGAACATACGAAAAGAACCTTCCAAGACAGGAAGCATCATTGGTACTATTTCCAACAACAGTACAGGAATGATTTTAGAATTTGCCAATGACCAATGGGCAAAAGTAACCTGCAATAACTTAGAAGGGTATGTTGCATATGAATACATAGAATATACGTTGCCGGAAGGTACTTTGACTCCGTCTCCAACGCCTACCGTAACACCATAATTTTTAAATTTTCTAACTATATAAGAATTTCCGCCAAAAACACGCTTGCTACAATTCCGGCAATGGTGCTGAGAAGTGCCCCTGCCAGAGTCCAGCGTGTTTTTGTGACTTTAGCGGCAAGAAAATAAACGGACATGGTGTAAAAAATGGTTTCTGTACAGCTCATCATAATAGAAGTAACAAGCCCCAGATAAGAATCGGTTCCATATTCCTTGAAGATATCCAAAGCTACGCCTGTTGCTGCCGAGGATGAAAACATTTTCACAATGGCAAGTGGAAGCAGTTCTGCCGGAAATCCCACAAGATTGGTGACCGGTTTTATCAGTTCTGAAAGCATATTTAAAAAACCGGAAGCTCTTAAAATTCCCACTCCCATCATTAACCCCACTAAAGTAGGCATAATCTTAATTACTGTTTTAAATCCCTCTTTAGCCCCTTCAATAAAATCACTGTATACATCCTGCTTATTTAAAATCCCCATGGCTACAATATAGAAAATTACCAATGGTATCATCATATTTGAAATAGAAACCAGAATATTCATTTTTTACCTTCTGCATTTTATTATCTATTCTATGCGCCATGGCTTTTCCATAATTCCTCCGGTTCTTTCATTTACAATCGCTTGGTTTTCCACTATAATTAAGTAAATACGCAGATTTTAAGAAAGGAGAATTTCATGAACCGTTGTTGTCTATGCAATGCCGAATTTAGTGCTAATTTTACCGGAGCAAGCCTTGCCCCTCATTTGAAAAATGCCCGCATATGCCTGAAATGCTCCCATGATGTGAGAATATTGACGCAATTTGATGCCCCAAATCAGGAAGTTTATGAAGAAGCTTTCTATCATCTCCATAAAAAGCTTCTAATGAATAAATATCCGGATGAAATTGCCCGAGTATTGTTTGATATTTTACAGGATATCACAACTTATAGTGCATATTTAGAACAAAAAGAAAAAAAGATGCAGTCATAACATCAAAGACTGCATCTTTTCTTTATAATTTATATAAGAAAGTTAGGAAAGCTTAAACTGCTCAACTATTTTCTTTAATATGGTAATTCTTTCTGTACTTGCCTCTACCACCGAGGTGTTATCACTGGTTTTCACTGTCATATCACATGTTTTCTCGGCAATTTCATTGATTCCGATGCTGGATTCACTGATGGTCTGACTGATATTTTCTACTGCACCTGTAATCTTATTTATGCTGGCTGTAAGATTTACAATTGCCTGATTTACATTATTCATGCTTTCTTCAATCACTGTAGCATCTTCCTTATACTGCTCTCCTACCTTACTGAATTCTTCGTAATCCGACAGTACCGTTTCTCCCATAAATTCCATAGAAGTATCCAGACATCTTGACATATCTGCCACCGCTTCATTTACTTCCTGAACAATAGTATTAATATCGGAAACAGTTTCTGCTGTCTGATTGGATAAATTACTGATTTCGGAAGCAACTACCGCAAATCCCTTTCCTGCTTCTCCTGCTCTCGCCGCTTCAATGGAAGCATTCAATGCAAGAAGTCCTGTCTGGGATGAAATTTCCGCAATAGCTTCTGTTAATTTATTAATCTTTTCTACTGCCTTTGATTTTTCCAGTGCCGCCTGTGCGTCTACTTTTACCTTTTCATACATCTGTCTTGTCTTTTCAGAAGAATCTTCCGTAGATTTTTCCAAACTTACGGCTCTTTCCATAATTTCCTTTGACAGATCTTTTCCTTCATTAGAAAGTGTTGCTATTTCCACAGCGTTATCGTTGACACTGTTTAAATTTTCTTTCATATTTTCTGTGGTAGCATTTGTTTCCTGCATACCTGCCGCCAGTTCTTCTGTGAGAGAAGAATTGGTTTCTGCCATCGCGTTAATGTTATCAGAAGCCGCCTGCAATCTTTCAAAATTTTCGTTTAACATTTGACAGGATTTATCGATATTTTCCACCATAACACGCATTTTCTTACGCATCTGGTGAATGGCACGTGCCATATCCCCGACTTCATCTCGAAGCTTCATCAACTTTTCGCTTCCATGATTTTTTTCAAAATTGAAATCTGACGTTTTTGTGATAATGGTCGTCAATTGTTTTATTGGTGTTGAAATCTGTTTGCTAATCATTGCTGCATACACAGCGGCACTAAACAAACCGATAACTACCACCAACAAGATAAATCCAGATAAACGGTTCACATCTGCGGTAACCTCACTGTACGGAACAGTCATAACATATTTCATTCCATTTTCCAGTGTAGTATAAATAACGGCATTTTTACCTACGTGCTGTACTCTTCCTTCCTTATCTGTATCATTTAATACCGCTGTCACTTCACTGTCAATTTCTTCCAAAGAAGTTCCTGTTTCATAATCTTTGTGATACATAATCATATTATCTCCGTTGACCAGATATGCATAACCTGTATCATATACGGCAGCTTCTGCTACCTGCTTTTGAATTTCAGAGAAATCAATGTCCATGCCCACAATTCCCACAGATTCTCCATCGATAAAAAGCGGTACCACATAGGAAATCATGTATACATTAATATTTTCGTTCAAATACGGATCCATCCACACAGGTTCTCCTGCTTTTACCGGAATATAGTACCAGCCCACATGTGCTGTATCATCGGGATCGTACATACTAAAATCCGTTGGTGTCAGGTATTCGAAGCTGTCCCCTGACTTTGACAGAAACAGACCTGACGTTGGATTGGTAAATTCCGGATTATAACGAACGTATCCGAAGATTGCCCCCTGGGTATTCATCATCATTTTAACCAGAGGTACCTCCAGCTTGCTGGTGCATTTCTGTTCGTAGGAAGAATCTTTTTTAAACTCCCCAAAATTTCCAATGTTTTCCAATGTAATGTCGCTTAAACTATTAACTGACTGTTCAATCTTTTCAATTGTAGCGTTAATTTTTGTTTCCTGACCTTCTGCTAACAGTGTTAACGTCCGATTTGCATTTTCTGTAAGCATATTTCTGGAAAAATAAATACTTAACACTGCCAATAACACAGATACACAAATAACCGACTGAACAACCAGAACAATAATTTTGGCACGAATTGTTTTTAGTCTTTTCATGCTACCCCTCCATTCCTTTTTTACACTGTACTTTTATATTTTACCATTTTTGACAAAAAATGTCACTACTTCCGGAAAAATTTGTGCATTTTTTTCAAAATATGTATAATTTATTGAAAAACAAAAAGGGGCTGTCCCTACAAAAAGGACTGTATCAAAGGAAATAACTGTAAAACACCTTTGGAAGAAAGAACAAAAACACTTCAGGTTGCCAAAACATTTCTGAAATACAGACAGGAAG
>JBGVOM010000180.1:0-2742 GCA_045126515.1 Lachnospiraceae bacterium | reverse complement strand
ACTTTACAGACTAATCCTACATCTAAGCGTTGAAATTCATTGCGACAGTATCTATTGAAGTTAGAACGAGGTATATCTAAATCTTTGCAGATTTGATTTTTGCTAATACCTTTTTCTATTAATATGTCGTTTATATTTAATGTTAGTGTGCCATATTCCATAGATAAAACTCCTTTACTTGCTGGAATTAATTATATATAATGATTGTGTGTATCGTGATTCACAATAAATGGATTCACTATATGGATAGGGGTATAAAAATACATATATGAGAAGGTGAATATAATGGCAAAGCTAAAGAAAAATCATTTTTATTATGGAGCAATATTAGATGCATTATGCCAATATAATCCAGATGCATCGCCAGTGTTAATGTCGCATGAGGAATCAAGACAGATATATAGAGTAATGACAAATACATCGCAAGAGTGTATTTTGTTTTTTAAATATGCGTCACCGAAAACTGGTGGAAAGAATGAGCAAGATATTAGTTATCTTTTTACTTTTTCAGATGATGATAAGCAGAAATTAAAGGCTTATGTGGATAAGTACGATTGTCCAATTTTCTTGTATTTATTAGGCTCAATCACAAATTCTGTGTGATGCCGGATTCCTGTCATAGCTTCCCCTGCTCATGTCAAAGAGTTTTAGGAAGAAATATTCATCATCAGGATATCCGTAGCCATGACGACGAAGGGTCTTAATCTTCTGATTAATCCCCTCGATTTTACCTGATGATATTTTATAAGTTGCATGTGCTATAATTCCCTCAAAGTGAGAATCAAGCAGTTTACCAAACCACATTAAATGGCTGTTTTTGCTTGCCTGACACATATCCATGATGTCAATGACCCTCTCTGCCATAACAGCTTCATATGCTGTCTTATAGGCATCAGCAAGTTTCTCCTTGATAAGGTCAAGGGTAAAGAGCAGGGAGTTCTGTTGAAGAAGCTCATCGTACTTGGCTTCATAGCCGGTTTTACGGACGATGTTTTCTGTACCGAACAGCTGACTGCCCTTATGGATGATGCGACCGTTTAAGGCATCCTTATCCTTTGCCTGTAAGGTTTCCCTTCTGGACATAAGGATATATCGGGTGCGTTTCAAGGCTTTGGCTGCCTCTACATTGCCCTCGGCATAAAGACGGCGTTGCTCATCCTTGCGGACTTCGCTGACTACCTTATCGTTGAAGTTTTTGACGATATGAAAGTAGTCATAAACAGGCTGGATGTGAGGACACATTTCCTCAAATGCTTCCTGAAAGTCAGAGTTCATGTCGCAGGCAACAGCCTCCACTCCATCCATCCAGTCTAAGCCAACATGGTCAATAAAGTCATATACAACCTGCTTCTTTTTGCCATTGGCAATCCAGAGGATGTGACCTGTCTCAAGGTCGATGATGTGTGTGGCGTAACGTCTGCCATTGTGAAGCTTAAATTCATCAATGCCCAGGTATTTAGCCTGTCGCTCCGGCTTTATGAGCTTGCCGTTGATGGTATAGAGTTCCTCAAGGCGTGTTTTATCAATGTCTTTAACAGTGTTCTTGCCAAGACCGGTAATCTCTGCAACCTGCTTGTTGGTATAAGTACCGATGGCAAGAAGGTCTCTGGTGTACTGGTAAAGTTCTTCGGTAATCCGATGTTTTGGTGCTTTGAAGGAAATGTACTGCTGCTTCGTAGCATTGCATTTCGGACAACGAAGTTGTAAATGTGGAAAGATAACACGACTGAGATTTCCACCAATGCAAAGGTGACGAAGCTCAATGTCAGGACTGTTGTTTTTATGCATACGACAGCCACAAGTGCAGATGCGTTCTTCCTCCGGGAGTTCCATCTCTCCGTGAAAGCACACAACGGTTCTGCCGGATTCTGCAACAGCTGTAGTGGTTTCGGTATTATGAAATCCATACAGACAGGATGGAATTGATAAAAAATCTGTCGATTGTGAAAAAGTTAGTTGTCCATTTGAGTCGGTTCGTATATAATCCATAGTAGAGGCTCCTTTATGATTGGGTTTGTGCATCCGCTAAATGCAACACAATCATAAAGGCAGAACCTCTTTTATGCAACTTTTAAAATATAGTGGGTGTGAGTTGGGTCATCACCCCACAGAAAAAATGATTGACCCTTCTATATTAAAAAAATCAACAGGTTAAGAAACTGCCACATGACCTCAGCATGTGACAGTTTCAAATGATTATTGCTATTTAATTACTGTAATTATTCTTCAATTGTAACATCCATGTACTCTGTAGATTCCATCGGTTTACCTACTACAGGAGATATTCCGGAGTATGTCCCGTCATACTTAATCTGTATTGATGAATAATTACCAAAATCAATATCTGTCATTGCTTCCTCTCTAAATATCCATGTGTCATGTGGAGAAAAATCAGGAGGATATGCCTGACCACCCAAACGATACTCCGTTTCATCCACTTTCAGTACAAAATCAGCTCCATATACTGAGGAATTCGTTTTTTCGCTCAGCTTAACAGATAACGTTTTGTTTGTCTTGTTATATACAACCTGTTTAATCTGAATGTCTTCTACTTTGTGAATCATGCTTGAGTCTATCTTAATCTCGCTTATTTCATCATGTGCAAAATCCTTAAGCATACTCCCGTCTTTCGCCTTGAATACAATGGATGAGATACCGTTTGATAAATCTGAGACTTTCATAGAAGCTGTCACAACCCTAAACCCTATACCAAAAGTACAATTTTCTCTACCACTAAAACAC
>JBGVOM010000179.1:0-2792 GCA_045126515.1 Lachnospiraceae bacterium | reverse complement strand
ATCATCCAATTCTTCGTTCATGAAATAATCCATATCCAGAAGTTCTTCATCACTCATAGAGCGAATGTCCTTTGAAGTTAAACCTTCTGGGGGATTATTGATGTATTTTTTGCGTAGTTCCTCGATATTTGTTTGCATTTTACAATCCTCCTTTTAGAGCATTGTATCATATAACAGAAGAAATTGAAAACTATGAAGAGGATCGCTTTCCACGAGACTTGGACATAGCTTTCTCGTACATTTCTTCGAGGGAAACACGCTGGTGGTTAAAGTAGAGTTCTAAAAATACCATTTTATGTTTGCAATCCGGGCATTCCAGTGGATCATAGCCAAATGAACCGAGAATAGCAGTGCGCCACTGATTGAAACTGCGGTAAATAGGATGAGCATCTTTAGAAATAGCACGGTAGAGTTTTTTATCAATATCACGATGGCGTGCATAAAGGCCACCGTAACGGATCATTTTAAAATGTTTTTCCGGAATGTGGCGAATTAATCGTTGAATAAATTCCATAGCAGGGATCGTTTCGACGACATACTTGTCGTCTTCGTGTCGGTTATAGTGAAAAGTAACTTGTTCACCATCGTATTTATCAATACGAGAAGTAGCAATGACAGGACGACCAAGATAACGCCCGATATATTTGGCAACAACGTTCGGATCGCATTTGTTTGGTTTGGCATAAACATAAAAACCCTGCTTGTGATCAGTATAACATTTTGCTTTTACTTTTTTGAAAGAGGGACCAAGAAGAGTTTCCATTTCATTTAGTAGTGCAGTGCGAAAAGCATTACGAAGATAGTTGTAATTAAAATGGTTGATGTTTTTCCAAAATCCGTCATCACTGTAACCACCTTCAGTGATGAGACAGTGGATATGAGGGTTCCATTTTAAATCCCTGCCAAAAGTATGGAGAACCATAATAAAACCGGGAGTAAAATTTCTTGATTTATTTTGTTTGTGAAACATACGTAAAACGACACTGGAAACAGCATGAAAAAGACAGTTAAGTAAGGAACGGTCTTGTAAGAAAAAGTCACGCAGGTTTTCATCAATGGTAAAAACGCAGTGTCGATGTCGGACATCAATGAGTTTGAAAGACATATTGGTAGTACGTTCCATGGAATATTTATTGCCACATGTGGGACAGAAACGGCTGTGACAACGGAAAGGTACAAATTTAAGTTTGCCACAATTAGGACAGCCGTACATGGCACCGCCAAAAGCAGGGTCACCACAATGAAGCATTTTATCCACGTTTTCAATGACAGAATCACGTGGATGTAAAGTGTAAATCATTTCTTCGTAATAGTCGGTGAAAATTTGTTGTAATATGTTCATAAGATTATTATGACAAAGAATGAAGAAAAAAGAAACCCCTAATTCCCCTCATGAATGAGGGGCTAGGGGAGTTGATGTGTCGGAGACACTTTTTTACTTTTAGTGTTATGTAAGTCAAAGTTACCGATATTACCGATTGTAAGAAATTTGTCGAGAAGTTGTCGAAAACCGTTGACAAAAACAGGAAAATAATGGTAAAATACAATACTACAACTGAATATTGAAATGTCTAAAATCAAATGAATGAATATTAAACTTAGAAAAATGTAATGAAATTGATGGATAAGAATGAATATTTTAAGTGTATTGTAATTTAGTGATATTATGCCAAGATTGATTTAGAGAAGACGATTAGAGATAAAAAGTAATTAGGCAGAGAAGATAAAATAGATTAATACATATTTGATTTAATTAGGAAAAAATTTAAAGACTTACATAACAAAATTAAAGAAACGATTGGAAAAGTAGAAATTTAGACTTGAAGAGAATTTTCTGTTTTGTTGTGGAGGTCTTTTTTTGTTTGCCTCCGCAGAAAAAATAAGTACGAAGGAGGTGAAGCAGAACATGGGAACTCAGAATGAAGTCTTTGACGCAGAAGTCATGGGCGAGCAGTTGAAGAAGTTACGAAAAAAAGTGAAATTGAGTCAGGAAAAATTTGCAGAGCGAATGGGCATGAGCAAAGATACCATCTATAATTATGAAAAAGGCAAGACTGCCATTCCACATGATTTGATAAAGAGACTTTGTCAGGAGTTCAATGTTTCTGCTGATTATTTCTATTTTGAAACAGACAAGCCTCTGGTAGAGGATAACACGATAATCATTACAGATGCATTTACAAAAGAGCTGGAACAGTGCACCGATTTAGAGAAACAGCAGCTTATGGAAATGCTGAAAATACTACGAATGAAACCAGTAGCCGTATAAAAATCGTAAAATCTTACGAAAAAATATCTGGTTTTCGGAAGGACGCTCCGTTTTTGGATGCGTCTTTTTTTTATACAATTTAACCATGGTTGATGACCAAAGCGAAATCAGGAGATACAACTTTCCGAAGGAAAGAGCGAATAAACACTGATGAAGCAGAATGGCAAAACCTGAATGATCTTTGAAAACTGAATAGGACACGGCGATTCCGTTAATTATTTCTCGCCTGACATTTGTCGGGTGGCGATGCCCCGTTTCGTGCGATGACTGACCTCACTTTTATGCTGATTATGAGAAACAGATATTATGTGTGCCTGTGAAGGTTAAGAGCAGAGGGCAGAGCCTACCGGATTAGCACCCGGAGATAATGAGTTTAATAACGCATTCGGATTTCAGCGAAAAGCATTTCCGAGGAGTGGCTACCGATGCAAGTCCTTGATGGGCATGGATACTACATGATGATTGCAGCTGGCATAGAATCGCTTTACCCCGACGGGGGATGAGTCAGAGAGACTTGAGAAGA
>JBGVOM010000178.1:0-2817 GCA_045126515.1 Lachnospiraceae bacterium | reverse complement strand
ATAAAATATCAGATGATATGTCAGATAGAGATTTCCTTTTTTTAATGAAACAATATATTGGTGAATACGGAGTAAAAGGACATTTTTCATTCTATGATACACAGGATGATAAAGTTGTACCATTTCGAGTAAGAAGATATGAAGATGCATTATATGTTACAGGTGCAGCAAAAGATTCGTATGTAAAAAAAGGTGATAAAATAACTAATTCAAACTTCCCATACTGAAAACGGGCTTCGCTCCTTGAAAACTTTATATTTTTGACGATTGAATACACTTTAAGCGACTGCCGATGTGTAACCCAACGATACCTGCAGGTATTTTGGCAGCCTGTTAACGAAATCTGTAGTGAATTCTTCAAGTTGTTCGTCAGTAATGTGAAAGATGCTTCTTATGCTATCTAACATAGCTTCTACAATGATGCGCATAGATTCATTATAAGTGATATCGGCAAGTTCATCACATAGAACATAGAATATTTCACAAATGGAACGGGAATCTTCACTCTTTCTCTGTTCAATTGAAATCAGCATATAGCGTGTAAATACCAGTGATACGTGCGCAGTAAGGGCATCATAAGAAAGACCATGACATTCTTTACCAAGTTTTAGCCATGATTTGCAGGTTTTATAAAAGACTTCGGTTTGCCAGCGTTTCCCATAAATCCGGATGATATCTTCCTCGGAAAGCTCAGTGTTAGTGCTGATCAAAGCAATCCAGTCCTTTTTCTTCTTTGCGTTTCGCACATATACGATTTTTGCCGGAATGCTGATCTGTGTTCCTTTATCATCCTTGGTTGTGATGTTCACAGGCACAGACAGAAGATACTTTGAACGACCACGACGCTTTTTATTACGGGAATAGATTTCTTTGACATCGAGTTTTTGATTATTCCATTCGTATTTGATGCGAGAGCTTTTTTTGATCATTGCAATCACATCAAGTTTACAGTCATTCTTTATCTGGCAGATTGTTTTCGGAGTAGAAAACCATGTGTCAAACAGGACGTATTTTGCAGAATGACCTGAATGAATAGCAGTCTTGAGCAGATCAATCAGTACATCCGTAGCCTTTGACTGTGCCTGCTTTCTGCGTCGACCGGCAACAGAGCGCTTATCAAAATCCTTATGTGGTCCAAGTACGTTTTCTTCATTTGAGCTTGCGAGCAGGGCAAAGTTGATTGGAACAAAAGAATTTCCATCACCCCAGCCAACAGTAAGAAGTCGGAATCCTTTTTTATACTTCATGGTCACATGGTCAAAAACTTTAGATACCAGTTCTGATTTTTTGTATCCGGCTTTTGCATGCAAAGTATCATCTATGATAAATACATCTTCACGTTCATCACTTGTAAGATTACGCATAAACTGATTTACCACCATTTCAGAAAGCAGTGTAGTAAAGCGGAGCCAGTTTGTTTTCGCAGAGTTAAGAAATCTGTAAACAGTATTCTTGGAAAATGATGTTTTGAAAGCATTCGTCTTGATCTGCATATACATACTTCTATCAGAAAAAACCAGACAGAGAAGATACTGGAATACGGTAATGATTGGAACACCCTTTTCTTTTTCTGCTCTGCATATACGAAGCAGTTTACTGATTTTGTAATCTTTGATAAAGCGAGAAACAGATGTATTTAATTCATGGTCATTTTCATTAGTATGTGGTATAATAGACACAGGCATAATCCTCCTACGGTAATTTGTTTTGTGGTGATTCAATTATACCATAAAGGAATGGATATATGCCTTTTTTATGGTCAAAAATATAAAGTTTTCAAGGTACTAACACACTTTTTGGTGTGGGAAGTTTAAGTTAACACCTAACCGTTCTTTTAGCAAGCGGTTTTATTATTCCAATGCACCTCCATGTAAGCAGTGATACCCGAAATTACTGACTTTACATGGAGGAATTATTATGTACGAAAAATATTTATTACAGCTTGAGGAAGCTGGAAAAATCCGTAACCTTAAAGAGCGTTCCATTAACTGCTACAAAAACTATGTTTCTTATTTCCTTAATTACATGGATAAACACCCGGAAGAGCTTACCTGTCAGGATGTCAGGGACTTTCTTCTTGCCAAGAAGGACGATGGTCTGAAAGCGACCACCCTCAACCTTTATAATTCAGCCATCCGTTTTTTCTATCGGAATGTACTTCACGTTCTGTGGGATGATATCACTGTTCCACGCATGATAATAGAGCACAAACTCCCAACCGTACTTTCTACTGATGAAATTGACCGGCTTCTTGATGCTACGGATGACCTGAAATATAAAGCCATGTTCGCCACAATGTATTCTTCCGGAATGCGTGTCTCGGAAGTGATTCATCTTCATTATGATGATATTTCCCGCAAAAACATGCAGATTCATGTCCGGGATACCAAGAACCGGATGGACCGTTATACCATTCTGTCTGAAAGAAACCTTGCACTTCTTACGGAATACTGGTTCCGGAAAGGCAGACCAAAGGGCATTCTGTTTCCGAATCAGTTTACAGGGCAGTATCTTACCGTAAGTACACTGGAACAGGTTATCCGACGTTCTGCAGCGACTGCCGGGTTATCTGGTGTTACTCCTCACTGCCTCCGTCACAGCTTTGCCACCCACCTTATGGAGCAGGGAGTGGAACAGCGGAATATTCAGGCATTGCTTGGACACCGCGATCCGAAATCCACAGAAGTTTATCTTCATGTCAGCAACAAATCCCTTATGGGCATCCGCAGTCCTTTTGACAGAAAGGATGGTACAGCCAATGGATAATCCCACAGTACAGGATATTTTTCATCGTTTTTATCCGGCATACCTTGATCA
>JBGVOM010000177.1:0-5183 GCA_045126515.1 Lachnospiraceae bacterium | reverse complement strand
TTCCTTGAACCTCTAAAACCAAGACCACCGGCACTAGCCCATGACAATGCATTACCTTCTGTATCAGTAATAGTAACGATTGTATTATTGAATGATGACTGAATATGTGCCTGTCCGCGTTCAACGTTTTTCTTAACACGCTTTTTTGTCACTTTTTTTGTAACTTTAGCCATTTTCTAAACTAACCTCCCTTATGGGTTTCCCGTTCATCTATCGGGTATTATTTTTTCTTGTTTGCAATTGTTTTCTTAGGACCCTTACGAGTTCTAGCGTTTGTTTTTGTCTTCTGTCCTCTGACAGGGAGACCTTTTCTGTGACGAATGCCTCTGTAGCATCCAATTTCCTGTAATCTCTTAATGTTGAGGGCGATTTCTCTTCTGAGATCACCTTCTACTGTCTGACTTGCGTCAATAACGTCTTTAATTCTGCCTACTTCTTCATCTGTAAGATCCTTAACACGTGTATTAGGGTCTACTTTAGCTTCAGCAAGAATACGATTTGAGCTTACTCTGCCGATACCATAAATATAGGTAAGGCCGATCTCAACACGTTTTTCTCTTGGTAAGTCTACACCAGCGATACGAGCCATGTAAATATTCCTCCATTTTCTTTCTGTTACAGGTTATTCCCGAACCTGCCGCCTTTAGTTACTAATTGATTGGGGCAATGGCGACTGACACTGACTTAGTGTGAAAACCGTCTGCTTGCGCAGAACCCTTTAGGTTTTCCATTCCCTTATGGAAAGTAGCGCCGTCCCTGCACATTGCGGAACTTGTATGCCCAACTGCTTATAGGCTTTGCCTTTCAGCAGTCTATCCGATAAAGCTTCCTCGGTATCAAAAAGCAATATCCCGTGGTTGCCCACTATAATCCGGTACGAACAACACCTCCTGGTGGTTCCTACCACAGCCGCTAAATAATTGACAAGAAATTATCCCTGTCTCTGTTTGTGCTTAGGATTTTCACAGATTACTCTGATGCTTCCTTTTCTCTTAATGATTTTGCACTTTTCACAAATTGGTTTTACTGATGATCTAACCTTCACGTTAAATCCTCCTTTCTTGTGCTACGTCCTGCCGTCTGTGGGTTAGTCAGACAAAAAACAGGCATCTTTAAACGTACGCATAATAGTATAGCACTGTGTATAGGAAAAAGCAAGCAATTTTTTATCTTTTTGCCTGCTTTCTCTATTTCTTCTATATTAATAAATATTTCCGTTGCTGATGCAGCGTGTTCCTGTTGTTAAGGTATAGTTTGAACCATTCTTGCTATCCCAGCTTCCATTTCCATTATTAAAACATACGGTAGCTTTGTCGGCATCACCAAGTTCAATTACATACTTATAATTGTAGCCTTCTTTTTCTGTGCATTTTTCCATTGCCACACCCGGTACTGCTGTCCATGATTTTTCATCAACGCAGTAATGAATATACGCATTGTCCCAAGTGCTGTTGTAGTATACTGTTACTGTATTTCCATTGGATACTGTGTATTCCATAGATGTTTTGTATGTTTCTCCTGTATAAGTATGGAAACATGCTGTAATAGTATAGGTTCCTTCTTCCTCCGGTGTCCATTCTAAGTAGCCAGTTACTCCTGCACCTTTTTCTGTCTCTGCTCCATCTTTTTCAATCACAAAGGAGTATGAATTATAGGAGTCCTGCTTATAATTCAAATATTCTGCCTTTAATTTTACGATAGTTCCTACTTTATGGTTATCTGCCGTTGCAGTGAATTCCCCCCACTTAGGTCCTTCCACTGTGTAATTCATACTTGTCTGGGCTGTTTCTCCGGCTGCATCTGTTACTTTTACATATACAGTATATTCCCTTGCACTATATGGAGTATATTTGTATGTGTTTCCGTTTGCTTTTACATAAGCATTTTCGGACGGTACCTGTCCTGCATTTACAATTGCAAACTGATATGTATATGGTGCTGTTCCATTGGCTGCCTGTGCTGTAAATACTGATTCTGTAAATGTTCCCCCCACTTCTTTATCGGTTGCTACTGTTACACTGATTCCTTCCTGAAGTTCTTCCGTCTTTCCATTTCTGATACCAAAACTTCCTTTTCCTACACTGTAATTCGCACCATTGTTGCTGTCCCAGCCTCCATTTCCGTTATTAAAGCAGAGTGTTGCACCATCTGCTTTATTTAAATCAATCACATACTTCCATGTGTATCCGTTGGCAGATGTGTTGTCTTCCATCTTTACTCCCGGTACTGCTGTCCAACTTCCATCATTTGTCTTGAAATGAATGTATGCCTGATTCCATGCCGCGTTGCTGTAATAAATCGTTGACTGGTACTTTGTAACAATAGATGTTGGAACGGGTCCTGTGGTTGGTGTTGCTGTTGGTTTCACAGTTGGGGTCACGGTCGGTGTTACGGTTGGATTCTCGGTCGGTGTTACCACAGCGTTCAGTTTATTTATATTTCCATCTTTAATTCCATAAGCACCTGTTTCTACGCTGTAATTTGCTCCACTTCTGCTATCCCAGTTTCCTTTTCCGTTGTTAAAGCAAAGAGTTACATTTTCTGCATCAATGACATATTTCCAGCGGTATCCGTTCTGTTCTCCACTCTCTTCCATTCTTATGCCCGGTACTGTAGTCCATTCTCCATTATCTGCTTTATAATGAATATATGCCTGATCCCATGATGTGTTCTGATAGTAAACAACTGTCTTTGTGTCTGTTATCACATAGTCCATGGTAGCTGTTGCTTCCTGTCCTAAGTAATCTCTAACATAATATGTTATCGTATAAGTTCCCGATTCTTTTGGCGTCCATGACATGGAATAACCTCCGGAAGTAGAAGCTACTTCCACACCATCCTTCATAATAGAGAATCGGTAAGAATTGTATCGATATAGTGCTTCATATTTTACTTCTGCATTCAATTTGATGGTTGTTCCAACACTTTGCGGCGAAACCTTGTCTGCTGTAAAGGAAGTAATTTCAAGTGGTTTTACCTGATAATTATTGATTGTTTTTCTAACTACTTCTCCACTCTCCTTGTCTTTTGCATCCACAAACAAGGTATGAGTTCCCACTGCCTCTGCTGTACCACTGCCATCTCCTGAACTAATCAGATGTGAAAGTGACGATACAATTGTCGAAGAACTAGACTGATATCCATTACTTAATTCATATTCTTTTCCATTAAAAATAGTACCAAAACGGTATTCATAGTTTCCGCTTCCACCTTCCACATCCGATGTTAACTCAAAACAATCAACCACTGAAATTGGAGAAGGTTTGGATACACTGAAATCTGTTATTTCCACAGATGCTTTTTTCGTGATTTCATAGATTTTAGAATATCCGTTTAAATAATCATTTGAAACATCTGCTTTTAAAATTTCTGCGTTATCAGCTGTAATATGTAAATCTTTTACTGTGAGCGGCGCAGAGGAAGAATCGTCATCCCTAAGATGCACACTCCATATATAATCATTTATCTTTTCCTTAGAAATATCCGCAACTACATGATTTAAATCTATTACGATGGTTCCGTCCGTTGCATTTTTAGAACCATCCAGTGCAAATTTTTCTGTCCAATTTGTTAATTCAAAAACTTCTACTTCATATTCTTCTTGTGTTCCTGTCAATTTATTTGTTGCAATGATATCCATGGATACCTGATCGCGGTCTGATGTATTTAAAGTTGCCACAAGGCGACAGCCTGAAGACTCATCATCTCCTGAAGATGCTGTGTAAGTATAGCAGTAATGGGAATATGAGAAAAATGGTACACGATATTGTTTCTGAATCTTACTTCCCGTCATTTCTCCCGCATCAATGGCATTATTCACTCTTGTTGCATCTGCATCCGTAATAACAGAAGATACTTTATTTATCGCATCATATGCCACCCACACAAAACCTGAATTTTTATAATCATCTCCATGTGAATTTGCAATTTTTAATGCTCCGAACTCTCCTGACTGCTTCTTTCCATCTTGATTCACATCAATCCAGATATCATCATCATATCCAACAATAACCATGGAATGACCACCAACATATCTGCTACCATCTCCATTACTCCAATAATAGTCGCAACGATCTACCGCATGCTCACCCGCATGACTGGCAGAACCCTCCGGAATCAATGTGTAATTAAACGTGCAGAAATATGTAGCAAAAGCAACTAAGTTTCCATCGGAAAGGGTCGTCTTTAATAAATCCAAATCAGAATCCTGGGCACTGGTAATTGGTGTTCCCGTACGACGGATATCACGAAGATAAACAGCTGACTCGATACGATTGTTTGTTGCTGAGGTCCATGCTTCTTCGGTTGGGTACCATGTATACCTGTAATTGTCATAGCTGTCGCTTATAGGTGCTACCTCTGCTGTGGGAACTCCTATACTTTGAATCACTTTGTTTGCCTCTGAACATGATATTCCCGCACCCGTAGAATAACTGTCACGTATTACATTGTATACAAACAAGGGACAAAGCTGATTCTCCGTTTTCGATGCATCCGTTCCTCTTGCTTTATTCAGGGTATAAGTTCCCATGTTATATATATACGCATAAGCAGTACAAGAACCTCCAATCTGATTTACAATCGGTGGAAAATACTTTGCATTCTCATTGGTAGAATTGTCTACTGCACTTGGCAAACTGTCTGCTAGTGCTGTTTCATCCCCCAAAGCCATCGGTGCATTTTCACCGACTGCTTCATAATATTCCTGCACGTTTTTTACCTGAATTGCATCATCAGGTATCTCTCCGGTATCTTCCATATTACCTACCGGATAATCCTCCAAGTTATCATAAATTTCATTATTCAATTCCGAATAATCAATTTCTACTGCCTGATTCTTCGCTGCCCTTACGACAAAATCCTGCGGCAGTACAGTACTTACCATTGCGGTCATCATAAGTATGCTGACCACTTTCTTCACTACTTTTTTCACCCTTTTTACTCCTCTCTTTTTGTGAAATTTTTCACATAGTCACAGTATTACACTTTATCTGCCTTTCAGGGTTTTGTCAAGATTTCTTGCAGTTTTGTAATTTTTCTAGGTAACAGTTCAGCCTTGACGGTTAACAGGACGCCCATACAATGTCATTTAGATAAGAAAACATACCCTATAGAACAGATGTGAAAAGTATCGCATCTGTTCTTTTTTTACAAAAATCAAAAAACACTTGACAAATAGTCAA
>JBGVOM010000176.1:0-11003 GCA_045126515.1 Lachnospiraceae bacterium | reverse complement strand
CATAGCCTCCACAAACTGACTTAGTAAACGCACAGAATCGTCTTCCGGAATAATTGTTTCAATATTTAGCGGAAGTTTTAATTGATATCCGCTTGCATTTTGGGTATAATCTTTTTGTAATATATTAAGTAGTTGCATACTAATATTTTACACCAACTGCCAGATACTTTCGAGGTCTGGCAGTTATTTTTTGTACAAAAAAAGAAGCTGCGCACTAATCACTTAGTGCGACAGCCCCACTATTTTTCTCTCCAGTATTGTTTCATATCAATTTATCTGTCGCCATGATACTCCATACAACATTGTTGACTAGTAACGGTCTATTGTCCTAAAAAATATCCTCTATCCGCATTTCCTGAAAGATTCAATTTGTACTTGTTCCCCCAGAACAAGTCAGCGTATACCTCACCCTGTACTTCATGAACATTTCCATCCTGATCTATGACACTAAGTCGTATAGTTGCTTTAGAACCATCTTTAATTTCTATTGCAAAATCTTCCGGGATTAACTGGAAGTTTACATTTAATCCGCTCTGTAATGCATTTCCGTTTGCCTCGCTCATTGACTGATGTCCGAATACATTTCCACTCTCTACGTTAAGGTCCATACCATATACTGCATCTTCTGCGTAGTTAACAACTGTAAATTCAAGTACTTCTTTCGTTTGTTCACTATGGGAAAAATCAACCTGAGCATTTGAATCAACCGATGCACCACCTAATACAACATTAGATAGTTCTGTCTTTCTGATTAACTTTTCAAGCAGATTAATGTCTGTTCCAACTGTTTTGATATCAACTCCTACAAATTCTGATGCTTCACTACTTGTGACGGAAAGAATCTTTGTTTCACCATCTACCTTATATTCAAATATAACTTCATTCAAATTTCCAATCTGCGCAAGGTAAATATAAGCATACATCTTTAATCTTTCTTCAAATGCTTCCTGTCTGCTTAAAGAAAAATCATTTTCCAAAATCATTTTCCATGAATATGGTTCCGTTGATGTCTGGAGTTCATTTGTAAATTTTCCCGTATATGCAGTCATATTCAATGCATTTACAATTTTTCCATTAGAAGACATATTTCCAATATATGGATTATAGACTGCGTATAGTCTGGAAGTGAGTGGCGAAATCATCTCCCCGTTTGCCCAGACAATCCGATCACCTATCCATACCTGACGAATCTTTTCTGACGCAACATATCTTGATTCTGCAGTAGTTTTATAGAAAAAACTCTTTGGCACACAACGTACAGATATTTCTACAACTCCTTCAGATTCACTGATATCTATTTTCTGTATTCCCTGCTTCGAGGTAGTATTTACTGCAACTGACAGTTCTGTACCTGAAACATCAAGATTGTACGCAAGATAATCTGTATTCATATATTGTCCGCCAAAATAATTTCTTGCGCAAAAAATCATCACTGCAATTGCCCAAACAATCGCTACGCAAAGAATTATATTTTTCTGATTTTTTTTCTTCGTCTTTTTCAGAAAGTCAATTTCCTTTATTTCCTTTTCTGTAGTTTCAATATCTGGAGTTCTCATCTGATCTAATACTTTTTTACATTGTTCGCACTCCATCATATGTGCTTCAACTTCTCTATCGGTAACGTCACTGGTAAGTTCATCTATATAAGACGGTAACAGGTCCTGTATCATTTCACATGGAATTTTACTCATTCTCTTCAATCTCCTTTTTTATTCTTTGTTTGGCTCTGTAAAAGTTCACTCGTGCCCAGTTCTCCGTCTTTCCCATGATACCACCAATTTCTTTAAAGGATAGACTTCCAAAAATTCGAAGATATAAAATCTCTCGAAAAGGCTCTGGACACATATGCAGTTTTTTCATAAGTTCTACTCGTCGCACCTGACTGAAAACTTCAGCTTCTACGCTTGTCCCAGGAAGATTTTCATTATCATCTATCGATTCTTCTATAGGATGCTTTCTTTGATATGCCAGTAGCTGATTTTTTGCGATTGCACAAAGCCACGTGGATAATTTACAGCTTCCATCATATCGATTGATGCTTCTGACTGCCTGATAAAATGTTTCCTGTGTTAATTCTTCAGCAATATCTTCATTATGCGTCTTTAGCAGTAAATATTTATATACTGTTTTTGCATAAGTCTGATAGATTTCATCCATTGACTGCATTCCTTCGCCTCCTTTCTTTTGGTTTTTCATTGATCTATCCATTAATGTTTTTTATTTATGATTCGTTACAGTTTTTTATAAAAAATTTGCTTCTTTCTCCACAAATTCTGCTCCAACGCCCTCAATCTGCTTTTCCTCAAATCGTGCCTTCAAATTTAAGTAAATCAAGTTTTAAGCCATTTAATGTAAATCCTCCAACTTCCACAGCTCCCTCTTTTAAACCGATTTTCTTTAATATTTTCACACTGACATTATTTTCTGCTACCGCTTCTGCATGAATTTGTGCTTGTGGAAATTGTTTCGCTATATAATCTTTCAATGCCATAACAGCTTCACTAATATATCCATTACCCCAATACTTTCTCGCCAATTGATAATATAAGCCAAAAACAGCCTGAGATTTATCAATAATTGGTGCTCCAACAATTCCAATTGCCTTGTTATCCAATAAAATAATAAAATTGTTCGTCCATTTTTCATCCGTATATTCTATAAACATTTCTATTTTTTTTACACATTCATCAACTGAATGCATTTGAGGCATATATGTATACTTTATTACTTCAAAGTCCCCCCATAATTCATATAAATCCTCTGCATATTTTACATCAAATTCAACTAACTGAAGTCGTTTTGTTCTAAGCATGTTTTTCTCCTTCACATTTCATTCTGCATGTATTTGTATATTGAAAATATCCTCCCTGGGAATTGTAATTTCTTCCAATACCAAAATTTCATATACCCTGTCAATATTCTTCAATCTGCCCTCTGTTTCAACATATTCTCCATAATTTCCATGTGCTTCGGCAGATTTTTTTAAATCTGCCTGAAAATAAATCACTTTGACAACAGGTTCTCTTCCTTTCAAAAGCATTTTCTCCAAAACCTTTAAGGTTCTATCTAATTCTTCTTTTTGTTCTTCTGCCAATTCCACTCTCTCGGTGATTACTCTCTGTTTTTCTTCAATTGCTTCTTCGTACCCCTTTAAGGCAGAGAAAGGCATAAATATTTTTGCCCTGTCTGCCCTGCTCATAGGTATTCTATTTGATTTTGGTCTTTCCAGATTTATAATATCATCATACTTTCCCATAATATCCTCTTACGCTTTATGCCCTCCAATTTGCTGGTTACGTTCTATGGTTGTTGCCCCCTCCTGCAAATTTGTTCCCCTTAAAATTGCATTTTTTCCATATTTTCCTTGAATTTTAAGCATCGCTTCCTGCATCTTCCGTTCTCTTTCCTGTTTCGCCTTTTCTTTTTCCAGCTTTTCATAATCGGTAAATAAATCCATCTGAACAAAATGTTCTGCTTGTGTTTTTTTCTCATCCAGCACATTTCCAAATGCAAGTGTAAGCCTTTTTATATACAAATTTTTGTTAACAATCCTGTCATATATCTCCAGAACAGCAGCCATTATTTTTTCCGTAGATGATGTAGGCTCCCTTAATTTGCAAGAGCCATGGGCAGGCTTTGGAACCGTTCTTCCATAATGGTCCACCGCCATAGGTCCACTGTATTTGCGCTTTTCTATATTTTTGTCGTAACCAATATCAAGTGTGACATTATCCGTTACCAGTTTCTTTGACACCAATTCCAACACTTGTAACTCCACCATTTCTTTCACAACGATTCTGCATTTTTCGAAATCATAACTGCAACTTAAGACTTGCCCTGATGATATGGAATTGGTGGTCGGTTTATAATTTTTAATATCTTCCATGGTGCAAGGCTCTATTCCCCATGCATGATCAATCAAAAGTTCTGCATCGATGCCAAACAACTCAAATAACAAATCCTCCCCTGTTCCATATCCTAAATTACTTACAGACATCCTGGCAATGTCCCCCATAGTGTACATGCCATTAGCTTCTAATTTTTTGCTAATTCCTCTCCCCACTCTCCAAAAATCAGTTAACGGTCTGTGTTCCCATAACAACTGCCTGTATGACACCTCATTCAACTCTGCTATACGCACTCCATCCGCATCTGCTTCTGAATATTTTGCAACAATATCCATGGCAATTTTAGCCAGATACATATTGGTTCCAATTCCGGCAGTTGCCGTAATTCCAGTTTCCCCATATACATCTTTTATGATTTTGCTAACCAAATCATGTACAGACAACGGTTGTCCCTTATCATCATGGTATAATTTCAAATATTTGCTGACATCCATAAAAACTTCATCAATGGAATATACATGTATATCCTCCGGACTGATATACTTCATATAAATGTTGTATATTTTACTGCTATAATCTATATATAACTGCATTCTCGGCTGTGCAATGATATACGACACCTCTTTGCCGGTAGCTGCCTTTATTTCCTTACATCTTTGTATTACTTCAAACAGCCTTGCCCGCCCCGGTATTCCATACTTTTTTAAGGAAGGGGACACTGCAAGACAGATGGTTTTCTCTGTTCGTGACTCGTCTGCAACAACTAAATTAGTCGTTAATGGATCTAAGCCTCTTTCTACACATTCCACCGAGGCATAGAAGGACTTTAAATCTATTGCTATATACTTCTTAACCAAATTTGTTGTCCTCCTCTGCTATGATACGTTTTATTATAGCAAACATTTGTTCTATTTTCAATATGTTTCACGCAGTTTATACTTGACGATTAGAGGGATGCCCATAGCATGTATCCTCGCTTTTACAACGCATCCTTTGGGCAATTTTTTGTTATCAATGTTACATTTTTTAAATATCCTTAAGTAGAAAAGGAGCCATATATATTGGTTTCAACTTCAGCGTTCCAACCTTTCCCACATCCTTCTGCGACAGTAAATATCTTCTATCCCATTTTCCGAATCATTAAATAACATCGTTGTAAACAGGCCTATATCTGATAAATATAACTTAAAGCAATCTATATCTTTTGTTTGTGATAATGAGACACCGGGATTTGTCACATTATAGCAAGGCAACACCAGTCCTGAATCAATCAGCTCAAAGAGACGTTCTTCATCTTTTCTAGTCTTCTGTTTTCCCGTTGCAGCCGTAATTACATAATGCTTTTTCTTACCTGCCAATTGACTTGGAACAGATTTATACATATCCGTAATCCTTCCAGAGGTATCAATTTTCTTTAAATCGTCATAATATAAATCTAGTACATTTGGGTTTCCGCCCGTTTCCCACAAAAATTCTTCATAATCCATTGGATAAACATATATTTTGTGTTCTTCTGAAGGAATCAGTATGTCTTTTACATTTTTCTTTATAGAGATTAGCGAACCAGTTTCAATATAATCATATCGACCATCCTTCACAAGATGCTTTATTGCTTGCCTTGCCTTTGGAAACAACTGAATTTCATCAAAAATGATAACTGACTTTCTTTCAATCAGTTCCACTCCCGTTTCCATTTGAAGTCTTAGGAAAAATCTGTCCAATTTAGAAACGTCTATACCAAATAACTTCTACTTAACTGTCAAATCGTATTCTGTCAATCAGAGAATCCTTTTTCACAGATTTCCCGATTATAAATATCATAATTACCTGAACGAATACAAGCACGGCAACCATAATCAGGGTTGCTGCCAGAGGATAATGATAATTTCTGATACTGAACATTCCAGTATTTCTCGCCCATAAGAAAACAGGATATCCTGCCATACTTCCGCCTCCTACCGCTACAATTAGCGTTCCAGCTGTATAAAATAAGCCTTCGAGCTGCAGCATTTTCAGGAGCTGCAAATCCGACATTCCAACCGCCTGTAGCATACCAATTTCTTTTCTTCTGACATGAACACTATGAATCATGGTATTAATCATATTCATAATACAGATTGCACCCAGTATTCCAAGAAATGCATAGCAGGCACCTCTTGTCAGAGTCAAAGCTGAATTCCACTCATCATAGAACGCTTTCCAGGTTTCCATCTGGGTCCTGCCATTTTCTTCGACAATTGCTTTTAGTTCGGCTTCTACGTCTGCGTCATATTTTTTATCGGCAAATATGCGGTAATACATATTCAAATTATATTTGCTGAAAGAACGAAGTCCCTCTTTGGCCATAATCAGATAATGATACCTTGTAAAACCTAAATCATAATCACCAATTGCTGCAATCTCCAATTGTTTGTGGCATTTTTCATCTCCGTCCTCGATTACTACATCCATAACATCTCCTATTTTCAGATTTGGATACCAGTGAAGCAGATTCTTATCTATGATTACTTTATCTCCACTTTTTAATTCCTCATAGGTTACATTTCCTTCTATGATTCCATTTTCCAGCAATTCTTTGCCACTTTCAGGAACCCCAATCATTCCCTCTCTATTTCCATCAAATGCATCCCCTTCCACATAATTTCCCAGATAACATTCTACGGAATTTACTCCGTCAATCTGTAAAATCTGTTCCTTAAGTTCTTCTGTAAGCGGATTATTTTTCTGTACCTGACTCCACCCCAGTTCAGGATGCTCCTTATTGTTAAAATCTATCACTGGAGAAATTTGATATTCTCCCATAATGGAATTATCCGCAGCTTCACTTGGATTGGCACATGACAATACCGTGGCAACCACCATAAAGAATAAGCCTGTAATCGCCATGGAGCAGATTGTAATCATACTCTTTTTCTTATTGCCTGCAAGATGTATCATAGCAAGTCGGGTAACTGTAATATCAGAATAACCTTTTCTGCTCTTTTTCGTGGTCTGCTCTCCTCTGTATCGCATAGCTTCTATTTCGGAAACCTTCGCAGCTATTTTCATTGGTCGAAGTAATGACAGGAAAACCGTAATCATTGCAACACCCATTGCAAGCAGATAAATCCACGGAACAATCAACGGTACTTCTCCTCTTTGAATCAGCCCCTGAATGGTAGACATGAGCATATTCTCATTTTTGTATAACTTGAAAATACATAAAAATACATATTTAGCTAACAAAGTACCCGCCAACAGTCCGAGAGGGACTGCAATTCCGGCAACCAGAAAGCCTTCCAACAAAACGATTCTTCTAAGTTGACCTGTGGTTGCACCGATTGCTTTTATCTTTCCAAATTCCTGAACCCGCTCCCCCATGGAAATATAGTAAATACTATAAATCGTGATAATCCCTGCTATTATAATAATCAGCATGATAAGAACCATAATCGGTATAAAGGATGGATCCACATAATTGGACCACAAATAGTTCTCATTTATCCTGTAATCCTGTTCAGAAACACCAAACTGCTCTGCTATCTGCTTTATATTTATTTCAATCTTCTCCGTATCATTTGCATACTCTGTATCAATCTGAAACAAAAAACGGTAACCAATCTGGTCTGACGGAATTTCTTCCTTCAAAAATGCTTTCGAAACCAGCGATGTATAAGACTTTTCTTCCTTATTTATTTCCGTATCAGGCAGAAATCCACAAATTACAAAGTCTTTTTTCTGTATAAAATCTAAGCTTTCATTTCTATACACCTGATATAGAATTGTGACAGTATCACCAAGTTCTCCTGACAAAGAGAGTGCCTCTAAGATTCCTCTCGAAACAACAATCTCATTTTCTGCCTCTGGTAATCTTCCTTCCGAAAGTTCTAACTTATACATTTCCATAGCTTGCGCATCCATATACATCATAGAAATATTCATATTATCAACCGCTATGTATCCAAGATCACTTCGCAGACCATAGCTTTCTATCAAATGGTGTGAAGCCAATTTCGTCACGGTATCTTCCGGCACATTTCGAAACAAGGCGTGCCACGTAGGATACAGCTCATTGACTGCTGCCTTCTGACTATTGATCAGATCCATTCCCATCGTTGGGACGAGAAATAGTAATAAGGTAGTAAGGAAAATCGCAATTCCAGTTAATATATTCTTACTTTTATGATATTTCATATTTGATAAAGCAATTCTAGCTACCATACTCATGATTTTCTCACCACCTTACCATCTTCGATAACCACCACAACATCTGCCATTTGTGCTATGGTCTCATCATGTGTAATCATAACCAATGTCTGATTAAAATCTTTTACACATTTTTTTAGCAAAGCCATAACTTCCAGTTCCGTTTTGGAATCAAGATTTCCCGTTGGTTCATCCGCCAAAATAATTGCAGGCGAACTTACTAAAGCCCTTGCTATAGCAACTCGCTGCTTTTGTCCCCCGGACAAGGTATTAGGCATAGCCTCTGTCTTTTCTCCAAGTCCAATCTGTTCTAGTATTTTCATTACATCATCTTTATTTACTTTTCTTCCATCAAGTCCCATGGGAAGAACAACATTTTCCCAAACATTTAAGGACGGAATCAGATTAAAGTCTTGAAAGATAAAACCAATCTTTTTTCTTCGAAAAATAGCCAACTGATTTCCCTTAAGTTCAAAAAGATTCTTTCCATCTATGATGACTTCTCCAGAATCCGGTCGGTCCAAGCCACCCATAATCTGAAGCAGTGTAGACTTTCCGGAACCGGAACGTCCAACAATGGCTGTGAATTTTCCTCTCTCGATTTCTAAGTTCGTGTGGTCTACTGCTTTTACAACATTTTCACCAACATAATAATACTTTACCAAGTCCGATATTTTTACGATTTCGTTCATAATTATTTCCTTCCTTTTCTATTTTTGATGTTCTTATCTTATCTCTCAGACATTACAAAACCCTTACAGAAACTATTACAGTTTTGTAAGGGTCTTATTTTTTTCAAAATCAGATAAGGTCAGCATAATCTGAAAGATTGTTCCATTACCATTTTTTCTCTTCGCAACAATGGAGCCACCTTGCTGCTCTATAATGCTTCTTGCAAGATACAGTCCTACGCCTGCCCCTTCCTTTACAATATCTTTCGTATTACTTCCCCGGTAGAAACGTTTGAATATCTCATGCACTTCCCCTTCCGGGATGCCGATTCCTTCATCCTCAACCTGAATCAGAACATGATTTACTAAACAGCTCACATAAATATTTACCGTAGTCCCTTGTGCGGAATACTTTACTGCATTCTCAAGGATATTTACCAGAGCTTCCACCGTCCACTTATGATCATGCAGAGTTTCCACATCATTTTCCATATCCACGCATATTTCTATATTCTTAGCATGTGCTTTTATGTATATCTGACTTACAGCTTCGCTAATGGTCTTCTTAATGCTGCACTTTTCGCATTTAATCTGAATCATACTGTTTTCAAGGCGTGAAAGCTTCACCAGCTCATCCAGCAGCGCTTCCATTTTAAGAATTTCCTGGGTTTCCGTTTCCATAAATGACTGCCTTTCTTCCTCAGATAAATCTGAGGAAAGTGACAACTCATGACTCATTCTTATAGAAGCCAATGGTGTTTTTAACTGATGCGAAATATCTGTAATCAATGCTTTCGTACTATTCTCTTCCTGCTTAAGGCGCTCTTTCAGATTAGAAAAATAATATCCTAACTCTTTTAATTTATCATACACATCTCCAAATTTTTGCAAACTGCTTTCCTCTGGTAATGGAAGCATATCCACATTTCCATTCTGAAAACGAAGTAGCTGCTCATATATATAATTCAGTTCATTTTCTGCTTCTGTAAGCTTTTGTCTATTTGCAGAAGTTAATAAATAATATGCACCTGTCAGGACTATAACTGTCAGAAGCATGACAACCAACATAATCAAGAAATCTGTTTGAATGTTCTTAGCTGCATAATAGGAAATATTCTCACTTAGTTCATCTGCAATTTCCGGATAAATCGTGGATAATTCCTTCTTTTGTTCTTCGCAGTTTCTATTCTCACATAATACTTTGCAGAAGGAAAGCGTTACAAATAGAGCTATAACACCTAAAATCAAGCATATAAAACTTATTTTTTGTTTACCTTTTCTGTCTATAAATATCCAAGCCCCCTTACATTTTCTATGCTGTCTGTTCCAAGCTTATTCTTAAGACGGCTGATATTTACTGTTACTGTGTTATCATCCACAAACTGTCCATCCAGCCCCCATACTTTTTCAAGAATGCTTTCCTTGGATAGTATATGTCCTGCATTTTCAAGAAGAAAAATCAAAAGCTGTAACTCCGTCTTACTTAATGTAATAGGTGTTTCGGCTTTTTTCACCTGCATATCATTTACAAACACTTCAATATCGCCTGAAATATACACCCCTTCTTCACTATTGCCTAATCTTCTCATAAAAGCATTTACTTTCGATGTAAGAATATTTACCGAAAAAGGCTTGGTGATATAGTCATCCGCGCCTGTATCATATCCATTTACAATATCTATTTCCTGATCCATTGCTGTTAAATAAATCAAAACTGCATTGCTTTTTTCTCTTATCACTTTTCCAAAATCCAAACCATTTCCATCCGGTAAAGTAATATCACTAATGACAAGATCAATATTTTCTTTACTAAATATTGATTCTGCTTCCGATATAGTACATGCTGAAAACACACGATATCCTTCCTTGCTTAACTTTAGACGGATTCCTCTATTTAAGTTTTCATCATCTTCAAGTAATAAAATACTTTTCATCTCATTCTCCTTCGGTGAAAAATCAGAATTCTATCTTCTTCCCATATTATGATTTTTATCTGCACCATCACATTGTAACGCAGGCTCGTTTTTATTGTCAAATATGTCCTTGAAGAAGTTTTTAACTCTTTCCCAGTATCAAGATAACATGCAATCCCATCTGTAAGTTCTATCTTTCCACCTAAAACAGGCAAGTTGTTCTCTCTACAAAAACTTACTGATAAGGGGGCTGTCGCTTTAACGAATGAAAATTCGTGAAGCGGCAGCTTCATTTTTGCTGTTTTTTGATTAATTTCAAGAAAAGATTCTGATTTATTCTATCATTCTATAAAAGAAGCGTACTTTAATAAGCCATTGTCCATGGC
>JBGVOM010000175.1:0-12430 GCA_045126515.1 Lachnospiraceae bacterium | reverse complement strand
TTAAAATTGTTGTTTTTCCTGTTCCGTTGTTGCCAATCAGCGCCACCCGTTCTCCACGTTTGATTTCAAAGGAAATTCCATCAAACAGAGTAAGCGGCGGAAAGGATTTAGAAAGTTCTGATACGGACAGTACATCATTGCCGCTGACACAGTCAGGCTCCAGCATAAGTTTCATCTGCGTATTAATTTCTAACGGCTTTTCTACGAAATCCATTTTTTGCAACATCTTTTCGCGGCTTTCGGCACGTTTGATAGATTTTTCACGATTAAAGGAGCGGAGTTTTGCAATAACCTCCTCCTGATGCTTTACTTCACGCTGCTGGTTCACATAAGCATTGTAAGCAGCAGTGCGCAACATGGCTTTTTTCTGGGCATAGTCGGAATAATTACCGCTAAAAGTAGAAACCTTTCCCTGGTCAACTTCAATAATTTTTGTGACAATTTTATTCAAAAAATAACGGTCATGAGCAACTACAACAACAGCGCCATTGTAATTTAACAGAAAAGTTTCTAACCAGGCAATAGATTCCATATCCAAGTGGTTGGTAGGCTCGTCCAGAAGCAAAATATCCGGTTTGGTTAGAAGCAACTTACCCAGAGAAACACGAGTTTTCTGCCCGCCGGATAATGTGTTAACCGGACGGGAATAATCTTCCTCTGTAAATCCCAGTCCCTTTAAAACGCCGGTTAATTCGCTTTTGTAGGCATATCCGTTGGCAGATTCGAAGTCATGATTTAATTTTGTGTAAGTATTTAACAAAGTTTCTAAAGCTTCTCCCTCTACATGGTTCATTTCTTCCTCTAAAGAACGAATCTTTTGTTCCATGTTTAGAATCTCCTGTTTTACGGTTAAAAGTTCTTCGTAGATAGTACGGTTACTGTTTAAATCCTGATGCTGAGCCAGATAACCAATGGTCTTATCCTTCGCTGGGATTACCTGTCCTTCATCAGGAGAGAGTTGCCCCATAATGATTTTAAGCAACGTCGATTTCCCGGCACCATTGACGCCCACAATGGCTGCTTTTTCTCTATCTTCTATAATAAATGAAGCATTGTTAAGAATTACTTCTTCTCCAAATGCTTTTGAAATATTTTGACATGAAAGTATCATTGTATTCCTCCGTAATATATTACAATATGTAAAAATGCATCTGTTTATAAATATACCTTAAATGGGGGGAAATGACAATCTAATTTTGAAAATCTAAATAAAAGGTTGACAATCCCACCTCTTATGTTATATGCTATCTACTAGAAAAAGGAAAGAAAGAGGTAAGTGTATGTTAAGCATTGTAGTAATGGAGAATTCAGCTAACTAAATAGTTGGAGAGGAAAGATTTTAAGTATTACGCTTGGAGTTTGCCCTTTTCTCAGTGATTTTACTGAGATATCTGCCTTACCATATGCTTCGTATTTTATATAGTAATCTGATGAAGAGAAGAAAAAGCATGGTTCATCATGCTTTTTTCTTTCTTTAATTCAGCTAACAAAAAAACCATGGAGTTATTATGCCGTTTGGGCAGATATCCATGGTTTTTGTTATAGGAGGAATTAAAATGAATTCAATAGAACATATTTTAGAATTTGATAAAATAAAAGAAAAATGGATGGAGTTTGCTTATACAGAATGGGCAAAGGAAGAAATTAAAAAAACAATTCCAATTATGGATGAAAGCAAGCTGCTTGCAAGACAAAGAGAAACTTCCGAAGCACGGATTTTGTTAGAAAAAGGTGGAACACCGCCTTTGGTATCGTTGGAGGGCATCGAAGAATTAATAGAAATTGCAGAGAAAGGCGGCTGTCTTAGCGGACAACAATTAGAACAGATGGAAACTACTCTGGTGGCAGTAAAAAGGCTGAAAGATTATCTAAACCGATGCAAACAGTTTGAAATTTCTCTTGCCTATTATGAGGAAAATCTTCAGGAATTAGAAGAAATCAGGGAAATGATTCATTTGCAGATTCGAAATGGAGCGGTCGATAATAATGCTTCTAAACTGCTAAAATCTTTAAGAAGTGACATAGAAAGAGCCGAACGTAAAATGCGCGAAAAGGCGGACTTGGTAATGAAGTCCCACAAAGAATGTATGTCAGACAGTTTCAGTACTCTTAGAAACGGTCATATTTGTATTCCTGTGAAGAAAGAATATAAGTTTAAAATCAGCGGAAGTGTCATCGATAAATCCTCCACCGGCAATACTTTATTTATTGAGCCTGCTTCTGTGGCAAAGTATTATGAAGAATTGCAGTTATTAAAGATTGATGAGGAAAATGAAGAACGAAGAATTTTATATTCACTTACTTCCATGGTAGCAGACGTAGGAGAAGAAATGCGCAGTAATATAAAATTAATAGAAAAACTGGATTTCATATTTTCCAAAGGAAAATTAAGTCAGGAGTTTGAGGCTGTAGAACCTAAAATAAATGTGGACAGACGGATTGTATTAAAAAATGGAAGGCATCCACTGATGGATAAAAGTATCTGTGTGCCATTACAGTTTGAAATTGGAAATGAAATTCAGGGAATCGTCATTACAGGACCAAATACAGGCGGAAAAACAGTTGCAATTAAGACAGTTGCTCTAAATTGCATGATGGCACAATGTGGTTTGCATGTTGCATGTACGGAAGCAGAAATTTGTATGAATAGCAATTTTCTTTGTGATATCGGTGACGGGCAAAACATTTCAGAAAATTTGTCCACCTTTTCAGCTCACATTACCAATGTACTGGATATATTGAAATTGGTAAATAAGGATAGCTTAGTGATTATGGACGAACTGGGTTCAGGAACGGATCCTACCGAGGGAATGGGGATTGCCATTGCTATCTTGCAGGAATTAAAGAAAAGTGGTGCATTATTCCTTGTAACTACCCATTATCCGGAAGTAAAACAGTATGCAGAACAGGAAGCAGGAATTTTAAATGCAAGGATGACCTTTGACAAGGAAAGCCTGCACCCTTTGTATCAGCTGGTACTTGGGGAAGCCGGAGAAAGTTGTGCCTTTTATATTGCACAAAAACTGGGAATGCCACAGTCAATGTTGCAATGTGCTGTTCATGCGGCTTATGGTCAGGAGAAAGCAAAGGATTATAATTTTCAAAATATTCCAAAGGAGATACAAAAGGAAAGCACTGCTGTACTGAGAAAGAAGAAAGCATCTAAAAAATCATTAGAGGAAGCCGAAAAATACCGGCTGGGTGATAGTGTTATGGTATATCCAGATAAAAAAATAGGAATTGTGTGTGAGACGTTAAACGAAAAAGGTGTGTTACGAGTACAGCTTCAGGGAAAAAAGATTTGGATTAATCACAAGCGAGTTAAACTTTTGGTAGCCGCGGATGAACTATATCCGGAGGATTATGACTTTTCTATTATTTTTGATACAGTGGAGAATAGGAAGTTAAGACATAAGATGGAGAGAAAATATGTGGAAGGAGAAACACTCTACTTTTCGTAGGTTGTAAGTTTATGTCTTGGAAATTACAATGAGGATATCATAAGAGAAAAGAGGTACAAATTTATGAATTATGTAACAGGAAAAGTAATACGAGAATTGCGTGAAAAGAGAGGAATTACCCAGAAAGAACTTTCTGAAATTTTGTGTGTCAGTGATAAGACGGTTTCTAAATGGGAAACAGGAAGAGGATTGCCGGATATCAGCATACTTCCTGAACTGGCAGAATCACTACAGGTATCAGTGGCAGAGTTACTGGCAGGAGAGCAGATAATTAACAACAATGCATCTGGGAATATGCGAAAGACTTCTTTTTATGTATGTCCTATATGCGGCAATGTGATTCAGTCAGTGGGAGTTGGTATGTATTCCTGCTGTGGTGTGTCACTGCCGGTTCTAGAAGCAGAGGAAGAAGATGAAGAACATAGCATAAAGGTGGACTTGATTGAGAATGAATACTATGTGACAATGGAACATTCCATGAGCAAGGAGCATTATATATCTTTCATCGCGTATGCAGCCTCCGATATGGTTCAAATGGTTAAGCTGTACCCGGAGCAGGAGATTCAGGCAAGATTTTTACGGAAAGGACATGGAAATATTTATGTGTATTGTAACCGCCATGGGTTGAAGAAAGTGGTGGTGTAAGGAGACAAAATATTTTAAGAACAGGTGAATGGTTCCATAGGTGTTAGTAAGATAACTCCTATGGAACTTTTGACATATTAAGCTAGAAATTTAGAATTGCTGACGCCAGCGGGATTGACATTAATTTAACATTTCAGTATAATTATTAGTAAATATAAGAATGTTTTCGTGACGAGAGTAAACGAATGCAAGGGAACAAGGGAGGCAACAATTGTGGGTGAAAAAGAAATCTCGAAAGCTGTAATTAAAAGGCTTCCAAGATATTACAGATATCTGGGAGAATTAATGGACAGCGGCGTGGAGAGAATTTCATCTGGTGAACTGAGCAAAAGAATGCATGTGACAGCATCCCAGATACGTCAGGACTTAAATAACTTTGGTGGCTTTGGTCAGCAGGGCTATGGATATAATGTCCAATATCTTTATGAAGAAATTGGAAAGATACTTGGACTGGATAAAAGACATAATATGATTATTATTGGAGCAGGAAACTTAGGACAGGCAATTGCTAATTATGGAAATTTTGAAGCAAGAGGTTTTATCACAAAAGCAATGTTTGATCAAAAACCGGAATTGAGTGGAATAAAGGTTCGCGGAATCGAAGTGTATGGTATGGATGAACTTGAAAGCTTTATTGAGGGAAATGATATTCACATTGCGGCACTTGCTATTCCTAAAGCAAGTGCTATCGTGGTTGCACAAAGACTGGTTAATTGTGGAATTAAGGCAATCTGGAACTTCGCTCATACAGATCTTAATGTACCAAAAGATGTGGTAGTAGAAAATGTTCACTTGTCTGAAAGTCTGATGCGATTATCCTATAACCTTAACAGCTATAAGCAGGAACAGGGAAAAAAATAGAGGGAAATGTACGGGGGGCATGATACATGACAGGAGAAGAAAGAGAAAGGTATACCGCCTACTTAAAAAATAAAAAAATAGCGGTTCTTACACTGGAACATAAGTGGCATAAGCTGTTTCCTCAGGGAAATAAACCGGAAGCAATCGCAGCTTTAGAGGCAGAGGTAAACGAATGCGTAAAACATGAAAGTGCCTTGCGGGCAGATATAAAAGACTTAAAAAAGCTGAAGAAAAAGCTGATGGATGGAATTGTTTCTAATATGGGAGAAACAGAAAGTAAGCAGCAAGTCAAAAAAATGGAAGAAAGCCAACGGCTGATTTTAGAAATTAACGAAAAGATAGAAAATTGTGAGAATGAATTGTTGGAGGTTCCAAACCAGCTAAAAGCGGCGAACACAGCATTAATGTTAGAAACTATGGATTACTGCCACAAACAACTTCATGAAAATGCGGATGAAATCGCAAGGATTGCAGAATGGATTAAAGATATTAGAATAGAATTAAAAAAGAATGTTTTGCGCAAACAGGACAAAGAACTCAGAAATAAAATGATGTATTCTTATATGCATGATATTTTTGGACCGGAAGTAATAGATATATTTGATTTAGAAAGTAATGATGAAACAGAATGAGAGAACTATTAAACAGTAGTCAAATGAAGGCATGTGACAGATATACCATAGAGGAAATCGGAATACCATCTCTTGTTCTCATGGAACGTGCGGCTTTGGCAGTAGTACAGGAAATTTTAAAGGATTATATACCGGAAGAAATTACAGCCATTATTTTTGCAGGGACAGGGAACAATGGTGGAGATGGCATTGCCATTGGAAGAATATTGAAAGAATGCGGTGCAAAGGTTAAAATCGTAACGGCAGGTAATTTAGAAAAGTGTTCCGTAGAAATGAAACAGCAGATGGCCATAGCAGAAAATATGGGAATTTGCATAAATAAGTATGACGATTCTCTTAAAGGAGAATATAATGTAATAGTAGATGCACTTTTTGGAATCGGACTGTCCCGACAGGTGCAGGGAATATTTCAAAGTGCCATCCAATGGATCAATCAAAAGAAAACCGAAGGGAAAATGATATCTGTTTATGCAGTAGATATTCCTTCGGGGATTCACGCTGATACGGGAGAAATGCTTGGATGTGCAGTACAGGCAGACAAAACCATTACTTTTCAGTATGGCAAACCAGGTTTACATCTCGGTACCGGTAGAATATATACAGGTAAGGTGGTGGTAACAAATATTGGTATTTCATCACAACCAATTGACCAAAACAAAATACAACCGGAATTATTCTGTTATGAACCAGAAGACATAAAAAGACTGCCTCTTAGAGCTGAAAACGGGCATAAGGGCACTTTTGGGAAAGTACTTGTGATAGCCGGTTCTAAAAACATGGCAGGTGCCGCAGTTTTTTCAGCAGAAAGCGCATATCGCACTGGCTGTGGACTGGTGGAAGTTTTTACCGTGGAAGAAAACAGGGTGATTGTACAGGAACGAATTCCGGAAGCAGTACTGACAACATATGAAAATATTCCGGATTCTCTGGAAAAATTAAAATATTCCATAGAGAAAGCAGATGTTATTGTGCTTGGTCCGGGATTGTCATTGTCAAAGCAGGCAGAAAAACTGGTGGAATATACTATGGCAAATGCCAAACCACCTTGTGTAGTGGATGCAGATGCCATCAATATACTGGCACAGCATCCAGAATGGCTGAAATCAAGAATCACACCGTGTATTCTCACACCTCATATGAAAGAACTGGCCCGGTTAAGCGGCAGAGAAGTTTCTGAGGTAAAGAGAACACATATTGCGTCAGCAAAAGAAATTGCAGAACATTATGATTGTATAGTAGTGGCAAAAGATGCCAGAACAATCGTAGTTGGAAAACAGGAAAAGAAGTGTTATTTGAACTTATCCGGTTGCAGTGGAATGGCTACCGGTGGAAGCGGTGATGTTCTTACCGGTATTATTGCAGGATTATTGGCACAAAAAATGCCATTATATGAAGCTGCCTGTCTGGGAGTTTATATTCACGGACTGACAGGAGAAGCTGCACAGAAAGAGCTCGGTGGATATAGTATGACTGCCAGAGATTTAATAGGAAATTTACACAATATTATAAGATAAGGGAGTGAAGGTTATGGAACAATACAAGAGAGTATGTGCAAAAATTGATTTAGATGCCTTAAAGTATAATATTTCATCCATTGAATCGGCTGTTAATAAAAATGCCGGTGTGGTAGCTGTTATTAAGACGGATGGTTATGGACACGGCGCAATTCCTATTGCAAAATGTCTTGAAAAAGACAATAGAATCTGGGGCTACGCTGTAGCAACTGCTGAAGAAGCAGATATCTTAAAACAGGCGGAAATAAAGAAACCGATTTTAATCCTTGGAGCAGTATTCCCTTATGCATATCCAATGTTGATTAAACAGGGAATCCGTATGACTGTGTTTTCCTACGAAACAGCGAAAGAAATATCTTATGAAGCCTTGAAATTGCAGAAAACAGCAAAAATACATATCAAAATGGATACGGGTATGGGAAGAATCGGATTTCCCCCAGATAGTAATTCTCTAAGGGAAATCAAGAAAATTGCGGCTCTTCCGAATATTAAAATTGAAGGTATTTTTACCCATTTTGCCAAAGCAGATTTTAGTGATAAAACATCAGCAAATTCCCAATTAATGAGATTTAAGGAATTTATTCGCAATGTGGAACGGGAAGGAATTGAACTTACGGTAAGGCATTGTTCGAATAGTGCAGGAATTATGGATATGCCGGAAGCAAATCTTGATATGGTTCGGGCAGGAATTATCCTTTACGGACTGATGCCTTCAGACGAAGTAAAGAAAGACAGAGTACCTTTAAAACCATTGATGAGTTTAGAGAGTCATGTGGTGCATGTGAAGAAAGTTGCTCCAATGACAGGCATCAGCTATGGTCATACATATGTGACAAAAGAGGAAAAAACCATTGCTACCATTCCGGTAGGGTATGGAGATGGTTACCCAAGAACCTTATCTAACAAAGGTTACGTATTGATTAACGGACAGCGTGCAAGAATTTGTGGCAGAGTATGTATGGATCAGATGATGGTGGATGTGACGGATATTTCCGATGTAAATGTTGGAGATACTGTAACACTTCTTGGAAAAAACGGTGGACTGCAGATTACTGCGGAAGAACTGGGCGATTTATCCGGAAGGTTTAATTATGAGTTAGTTTGTGACATTGGAAAAAGAGTTCCAAGGCTTTATCTGGAAAATGGAAAAGAAGTGGCTTGTAAAGACTATTATCATGATAGTGAAATAACCTGGCTCAGATAATGTCGATAAAATAAGAACGTTTTATGAATACACTTAAAGAATAGCGGAAAAACTTATAGTATGAAAACAAAGTTTCTTTGTTCTGAAGTTCTTTGTTTTGAAAATATGTTTAAAGTAGTTCGGAGAGTGGAAAAAGTGATTATAAGACGAGGAGATATTTTTTATGCGGATTTGCGTCCGGTTGTGGGTTCAGAGCAAGGTGGCATCCGGCCAGTGCTGATTATTCAGAATGATGTAGGAAATAAGCACAGCCCTACAGTAATATGTGCGGCAATTACTTCAAAAATGAATAAGGCTAAACTGCCTACTCATGTGGAGTTGGATGCCCAAAAATATGATATGGTGAAGGACTCGGTAATTTTATTAGAACAACTGAGAACCATCGATAAAAAAAGATTAAAAGATAAAGTATGTCATTTAGATGATGATATTCTGGTAAGAGTAAATATAGCGTTAAATATAAGTCTTGAGTTATGTACATAGGAAGGAGAGCATATGGAGGGAAATTACCCCTGGTTTTTAACTAGCATTGTTGTTTTTTTCATCGGTCTGGCGATACCGGCAGACAGGGTATTAAAATTTGTTTCAGAAATAATTTATAAGTGGTTTGGTGTAAAGGTACAAGGCAGCCCGGAGGATTTGACGGAAGAAGAAATTTTATCCGTGGTAAACGAAGGTCACGAGCAGGGTGTACTGAAAGCAAATGAAGCAGAAATGATTAGTAATATTGTGGAGTTGGATGAAAAAGAAGCTCAGGATATTATGAATCATCGTTTAAATGTTGTGGCAGTGAATGGAAATTCCACCTTAAGGGATGCACTGGAATTTATGCTCGGTGAACACAAATCCAGATATCCGGTGTTTGATGAAGATTTAGATGATATTATAGGAATTATTCATTTGCGCGATGCTTTTACTATACATAATGACACCCGGCTTATGGACTTGAAAGTGAAGGAAATTGACGGATTAATAAGGGAAGCAAAGTTTATTCCGGAAACCAGAAATATTCATGAATTATTTAAACAGATGCAGAGCGAAAAGCTGCAGATGGTAATCGTAATTGATGAATATGGTCAGATGTCGGGGATTATCACCATGGAGGATATTCTGGAAGAAATCGTTGGAAATATTCTGGATGAATACGATGAGGAAGAAGACGCAATTACAAAACTTGGAGATGAAAGCTTCCTTATGAACGGAATGGCCGAATTAGAGGAAGTGGAAGAAGTACTGGACATAAAAATAGAGGAAGAGTTTGATACATTAAATGGTTTACTTATTTCTAAGTTAGAGCATATTCCAGAGGAAAACGAAACTGCTGTGATAGAATATCAGGGGTATGAATTTGAAATATTGTCCATTGACAATAAAAAAATTGGTAGTGTAAAGGTAAAGAAAAAGCCGCTTCAGGACTTGCCAATGGAATAAAAGAATGGTAGAATATTCGATGTGCGTTATTTAATTATTAGGAAACGAAAGGAAGAAGTGTATGTCAGGACATTCAAAATTTGCGAATATTAAACATAAAAAGGAAAAAAATGATGCAGCAAAGGGAAAAATCTTTACGATTATTGGTAGAGAACTTGCTGTTGCAGTAAAAGAAGGCGGTCCGGATCCGGCAAATAACAGCAAACTTCGTGACGTTATTGCGAAGGCTAAAGCAAACAATATGCCAAACGATACGATTGACAGAGGTATCAAAAAAGCTGCCGGTGATGCTAACAGTGTAAATTATGAAGTGGTTACATATGAAGGTTATGGTCCGAATGGAACGGCTATTATTGTCGATGCACTTACAGATAATAAGAACCGTACTGCAGCTAACGTGCGTAATGCCTTTACCAAAGGACATGGTAACGTAGGAACACAGGGCTGTGTATCTTATATGTTTGATAAAAAAGGACAGATTATCATCGATAAAGAAGCTTATGATGCGGATGCAGATGAGCTTATGATGACTGCTTTAGATGCAGGTGCAGAAGATTTTAGTGAAGAAGAAGACAGCTATGAAATCTTAACAGCACCGGAAGATTTCAGTGCAGTGCGCCAGGCATTAGAGGATGCTGGAATTCCAATGGTGGAAGCAGAAGTTACCATGATTCCACAGACATATGTAGAATTAACAGATGAACAGGATATCAGAAATATTCAGCGTACTCTGGATTTGCTGGATGAAGATGATGATGTTCAGATGGTATACCATAACTGGGATGAATAAATTCTAACCGAGACGAATATAAGCTTTTTTGTACAAAAACATGTACAAAAAAGCTTTTTAAAATGTAAAAAAAAGAAAAAAATTAACAAAAAATTCATATTTTGATAATTGTTAAGAAAAAAATCTTTGCTTTTTAAAATTAGTGTGCTATAATACAAAAAGTTTTGTAGATAAGGTTGCATATCTTTGAAAGTGGAAGGAGCCAATATGATATTTACAGAAGGGAAATGCCCCAGATGTTATGGCACCATACAAATTCCATCAGATCAGGAGAGTGTACGCTGCAATTTTTGTGGTGAACCCATTGATGTGAAGGAAGCTATGGAAACAGTAAAGAAGAATATCGTTGTAGAAATTATGGATAAGAATGAATATACTCAGGAATTAAATGAAGTGTTAGAAGCATTGCCGACGATGCTTGATTATAATGAAGGAGTCGAAAAATTTAAAAAAGATACATATAAAGAAGCCTTTGAAGAATATTATAGCAGTCACTATAAACAATATATGGCAATTGACCGACTATATGCGGCCAGTGCAGATAAAAAGAAATTTTTCAAAAGCATGGTAAATCAGTTAGTAGAAACAGAAAAAATGCTGTTAGCCAAAGTAGAGAAAAGTATGCGGGAGGCTAAGCTGATTAATGACAATCTGAAACTTACTGTATATATGATTCCTGCAATGTTAAAATATAAAGGGGAAGCCATGAATGGTTTGACGGAATGTGTTGTGCAGGGCTGGCAGGAAGCTTTTCCTCAGTACAAGATTAGCAAAGCAGATTTTCATAAAATTAATTCCGGTTTTCGTAACAAATTATGTTATATTACTACGGCAGTATGTGAAAGCCTTGGTAAAGAAGATGATTGTTATGAATTGAATATTCTAAGAGAATACAGAGATACCTATTTGCGCTCTACAGAAGATGGAGAAAAAATTGTAAATGCTTATTATGATATTGCACCATCCATTGTAAAGCGTATTAATAAACGGGGTAATCGAGCTGAAATTTACAGGGAAATATATACACAATATTTGTCACCATGTATTCGTTTGTTGGAAGAAGACAAAAAGGAAGAGTGTAAGGAAATTTACAGTGACATGGTGCTTGGACTGGAAGCTGAATATTTGTTAAACCAATAGGAGGAACGTTATGAGCCAGTATAAGATAGAAACAAAATGTATTCAGGAAGGGTATAAACCGTCTAAGGGAGAACCGCGCGTACTTCCTATTTACCAGAGTACTACTTTTAAATATGATACCAGTGAACAGATGGGACGTTTGTTTGATTTAGAGGATTCCGGATATTTTTATACCAGACTTCAGAATCCGACAAACGATGCAGTTGCTTCCAAAATTGCCAGCTTAGAAGGTGGAGTAGCAGCGATGCTTACTTCTTCCGGACAGGCAGCAAACTTTTATGCGGTTTTTAACATCTGTGAAGCCGGAAGTCACATTGTTTGTTCTTCCGCTCTTTATGGTGGAACATTTAATCTATTCGGAACCACAATGAAAAAATTGGGAATCGAAGCTACTTTTGTAGATCCGGATGCACCGTTGGAAGAACTTCAGAAAGCAATTCAGCCAAATACTACCTGTGTATTTGCAGAAACCATTGCAAATCCTGCATTGACTATTTTAGATATTGAAAAATTTGCAGAATTGGCACATTCAAACGGGGTGCCTTTGATTGTTGACAATACATTTGCTACACCGATTAATTGTCGTCCATTTGAGTGGGGAGCAGATATAGTCGTTCATTCAACAACAAAGTATATGGATGGACATGCCACTTCAGTTGGTGGTTGTATCGTAGACAGCGGTAATTTTGACTGGGATGCTCATAAGGATAAATTCCCAGGACTTACAACACCAGATGAAACATACCATGGAA
>JBGVOM010000174.1:0-2490 GCA_045126515.1 Lachnospiraceae bacterium | reverse complement strand
TTTCCGGAAATTTCTCGGCAGAGCCGGACGGAATATATTTATATAAAAAAGTAAGGTGCCATAATAGGCAGATACATAAGTTTAAAACTTTAAAAGGCGGCATAAGGAAACTTAATCAAGCCTTACATAATTCACGGATCAGACTGTTAGATAAAGTCAGGATAAACAATCATACAGGATTTATATACGGTCGGAGACAGAGTGGACCCTGCCTTGTTAAAGATATAGATGGAAATATTATTTCAAGTGGTATTTCTTATAAAAAGTTAAGTCTTATTGAAAAAAGAAAAGGTTGGATTGTTGATTTTAAACAATCTTAAATAGCATCAAAGGTTATTATGGAGCGTTTACAAAGATATGAAAAATAAAATAGGCAGCGTTCAGAAATACTATAAGGCACTGCAAAGTAAATTTTCAACAGGGGGTGACTGTGAGTGATGAAATACAAATCAACAAACAAGATCTTCTTCTTTTACTTGAGAAACGGGGCAGTATAGAAGGTGTTAAATCAAGGACACAATTGGCTGCAGATTTACTGGGTTTGATTTCTGTTATTGCCGTTTGCTGTCAGTTCTACGGCAACCTGTTGTGGTTTTCTGTTTTCCTTATGATAGCAACAATCTGGGCTGCTCTTACTTCGATTAGTTGGATTTACAGCTATAAAAACAGATACAGTACAGAACAGTTGTATCACAACTTCCGCGTAGTTTAGGTAGGGAACCAAGAATTTGACGGGATCAATTCACTCCCAATAGGTACTTCTAATGCATCAAAAATATCACGCTCACTCTTTGATGCATTTTCGATAGCCCATGCCTCATTCCTTTTTATTGCTTTAACTGATGATGCAGTCAGCATTACCTCTGGCATATAGATCCCCGCTAGAGAACTCTGTTTTAATCTTTCACTAATAGCTCCATTAATCAGTGTCGCCAGTAGCATCATAAATGCAAGCCCCTGCAATTCTGCCCAGTCCTGCACGCCCAACGCATTGAAATCCATCTGATGTTTCAGATAGTCGTAAAATGTTTCAATACTCCACCGCTCCTTATAATATTCGTAAATTTCCTGAGGAGTTGCATTATGAGTAGTTTCCAGTATGATAACGCCAAATGTTTTCTCTATAGCTTCAAGTTTAGCTTCGGTATATCCTGGAACCTTCTTTTCAATGCATTCCAGATAATTCGCTTTCTCGCATTCAGTTTCGTGGAGATTTCTAAAGTAGATGGTTTTGGTTCCACCTTCATCAGTAGATTCCTGATATTCAACAACACTCTTGATAGTACGCAATCCTTCTTTGCGTTTGTAGACAAAGGTTTTAAGTCTACCTCTACCGCGTTTTAGTGCTTCTTGATACGCAGTCATGTTTGAGGAGACAGGCATAATATAGGTGGATTTTTTTTCTGCCAATATCGTCTTTAATTCCGGAGAGTAGAAGCCTCTATCCATCAAATACAGGCAGTCTTCTACGATGACGTCTTCAATAAATTCCTTGACCGATGCCTTGTCATTTTTACTTCCGTCAAACATTTTCATCGCAACAGGACGTCCCTTAGTAACGTCATATGCCGTAAGCAGATTGATTTGTTCACTGCCTAACTTCTTATACTTGTATCCGTACTCTGTCATTCCATCCAACTTAGAATATCTAGGAATAACATGACCATCTATTGCTATTTCTTTGACATTTTGAAGAAGAATATCCTGAAATTTCTTTGCTTCGGTATCTCTTCTTCCTAGATTTTCCAGGATGTTGGAAACGGCAGTTTCTCCCATTTTCAGATTAGGATAAGCAACAGATAGAGAGCTCTTCTTATACAGTAGAGAAATAGCAGAAATAGGTCGAAAACCATTAACGGAATAAATCAGTGCTAAAACCCAGATTCTTTTAGCATTCTCATCCTTTCCAAACGCTAGTTGAAATTGTTCCTTTATTTCATCTGTGCATTCTTCTGCTAAATGGTATGCCCCATACTCAAGGACAGTGTAACCACGGTCTTCATTGGGTATATATCCGTTTTCTACTGTGATTTTTCCTAAAATCTCTTTTGTTTTTGTCTGCCATTTACCAGTTACAGGATTCTTAACGTTTTCCATTGCATATACGTAATATCCCCCATGAATTTTTTTAACCATGGAGCCTCTTGGCTTGTGTTTCAAAATTTCTGGTGGAACAGCATATCGCCCACTGGAAGTACTCATTTGCATTCATCCTTTTGTATAACTACCGTATACCTAAATTATAACAGTTTTAAAGAGAAAAACCAAGCTAAAAGGCATTAAAAAAGGACTTAATTAAGATGTTTTATGAGAAATTAGACGGTTTTTACGCGATATATGGGGAATGGATGTCCTAAATTATAGATTTCCTACCTAAACTCCACGGAAGTTGTGCTGAAACGGTTCTGTACCGGCCGGAAAAATAAAAAGCCGGTCCGTCTGAACCAGCTGAACGTTACATGAAGAGAAAATGCACCGACATCGATTACA
>JBGVOM010000173.1:0-11886 GCA_045126515.1 Lachnospiraceae bacterium | reverse complement strand
CAATTTCGGAATATGGAGATAATCCATTTGTATTTTCAATGATAATAAGAATAGGTGCTTCTTTCATTATTCTCAATGTATTAAAAGCATCTGGTAAACCATTCTGTGAATTAGGTAATAACTTATTCCCACCACGCTCTCTTACTAATCCACTTTCCATACATTCTAGCAGTTCATTTTTTCCATTTCCTGCATATACATAGTATTTCCAGGGTTGTCTATTTTTAGCTGACGGTGCTAATATTCCAGCTTTAAGAATAGTTTCAATATCAGCTTTATTAACGGCATCCTCTTTATATTTTCGTATGCTTCTTCTATCACTAATTTCTTTCACAAATAATCCTCCTTAGTAAGGAATTTTGCTACAACCTACTCACTATATCATCCGCTTTCCGTTGGGACAAGAGAACTACCGTCTCCACATGCCATGAGTGTGCAATAAAGATGCACATCCCATGACTTATCCGTTAAGTCTGGGTTCAAAAATGATGCAACAGTCCTCTACCGGACTTACAAAATAAAGCATGATGCACCACTTTGCATCTGCCAAAGAAAAAGATTAGATTTGTGCTTGAAATACAGGTCTGACTGACCTGCGTGTGATTTGTGTTCTGCTCTTTTCTTATGGTCCACCTATCCCTTGATAACTTCTAGGATATTGTACCATAGATTTTTTGTTTCGGAAATTACTTTCCTCTAAAAATGGGCAGAAGAAAACCTCCAAATCTTTGGGGACTTGGAGGCTTGATTCTACTCATTTATTTCCCGTCTAAGTGCTTGTAGCTCTTCCTCTATCAAATTCCAACAATAATCTTTCTGTTCTCCATCAATTTCAATCTTTTTATGCTTAAGACACAATTCGTGATAAAATTCATATAATTTGTTACCTTTTCCATTTGTAAAAAAAGCAAACAACTCTTTTTCATCATTTACTTTATGACAAATTGAAAAAATCTTTCCTAACAAAAAATCAAATGTTGCAAAAAACATTTCATACTCATCATAATAATCATTAGCATATATTTTGCTCCATTCTGACAAATAACACAAATCACGTGCTTGATTTTTACAACCTTCAATTACTTTATTGAGTTCTTTACTCATAGCGTGTTTTGGTAGTTTAACTTTATATTGATTTGCGTAGTATAAAATCACATATACCAATACATATTGGCACACTATAGAATTATCCAAATACCACCGAAAAAAATCTTTTATCTGTTCTTCCCAAGTCACTTTGCTTCTCGCAATGCGTACAAAATGTATCATAGCTGCATAATGATACAAATAATCTATTGACTCGTTACAGAAATCTATTTCCAAATCATTTAAAGCATAACTTCCTGTAATTGTTGGTGTGACAATATTCTTTCCGCGCAATGCCACATCCAGCCATGTTTTACATTCTATTCTTCTAAACGCAAAATCAAAACAGTCCATCTCTGCATTGGCTTCTACATTATTCTGAAACTTACGTGCATTTTCAGCAATTGCATCGTGTGACATAATTGCAATTCCATTTATTCCAGACCATGTCATTAATAGTGCAATCTTTCTCAAATCATCCTCTGCTTTTAGAGTTCCCTGTCTCACTACTTTTACAATATCCGTAAAAATATTTCTATCCAAATTTACAATAATTTCTTTTCCCTGTGCCTTCAATTGCATTACTTGATTTATGGATAGCCTTCCATCAACTGCATATAATGGATGAAATATACATTGCATATCTTGTATTTGTTCTTCTATATTGATAAATTCATCAAACGTAATAATCATTTTTTCCTTATCTTTATTAACGTAATCAATCATTTTTTACCTTCCGTTCTTTATGTATTGTTTATAAATACTGCCATCAATTCACTCCATACAACTCCATTGTACCATAAATTGAATTTCCATTATATAATCTGCAAGTATAATCGAATAAAAATGGGCAGAAGAAAACCTCCAAATCTTTTGGGACTTGGAGGCTTGATTTCTGTCATTCTATATTTTATTGTTTTCTGTATCTGGTTATTTTTCGCCAGTTTTCTGGGAAGCCCATTTTCTCATATAATTCTTGCTCCGATATACTATCATGTTTCTTAAGGTATTTGTCAATTAATGCTTTAAGCTCCTTTATAAATTCCTTATACCAACTATCACTCAGCATATATCTTAAAGCAATCACAACTGAAAATAAATCATTTTTTCCATTCACATATTGTGTGCCTTTTTGAGCAATCTTTAATTTCATATGTATCGGTAAATCTGGAATGCTGTCTGTAGTTCTATAAGTAAATAATCGTTCACCATGTGCACAGACATTCCTGAATTTTACCATTACAGCCAAAATAGAAATCATTTGACTCTCGTTGATGCATGGATAATTCCTGCTAACCTTAATCTGTATATCTTGCGGAAGCAGCATATACATTTTTGAGATATTTCCAAATGTCAATGCATTTGTCAGTACCCATAACGGAACATTTCCATATTTTCTCTGTGCATGATTTATGTAATGATAATCTGTCGGCTTTGTAACATACCCTTCTAATATTTTTATTAAACGGTCAATATCTCTTTGATTTTTCTTACCTACATAATTGTAATTTGCAGTATCGAGATATTCCTTTTGATTCTCGCCATTCTTCTCTGTAAAGTAATAAGAAACTTGTGACTTTATTTCATTTTCTACTTTAATGAGATATCTCAAAAATAACTGCCTTAAGGATTCGTCAAAATAATATAACTCTACGATATCCTCAAATCTTGTTCCGTCCTTATACTTCTTGGTTGTCGAATTTTTAAAAATATCCTTATACCCTCCAATTAATGAATAGTAGCTTGTCTGTCTTAAAATCTCTTTGGCATATGCCTCATCATCAATTTGCAGATTCTTCTCATTCTTCAGTTTTTCTATTTGCTGATCATAACTCAAAAAAATCTTTGGCATATTCAATGTCTCCTTAAAGTAAAAAAGAGGAGACCCCGCAGGTTCTCCCCCGGTCGCAGGCCTCACAGGTTTCTGCAACGCGATCACTGTATTTATCTTACTTGACTTTGAACTTCATGTCAAGCAATTTCTACAGTTACTCATAGTATATGCTAAAATGCTTCACTTAATGCCAAATAATTTATTCGACCTCTTCTTTATACTCTTCTAAATATTATTGCTTTTCATTGCATTCTTTATCACAACATTAAAATCGTCACGTTTTTGGGTGTTAGAGGTGCTCCTTACCATCATCGGCATAAATCCCATTCATCTTCCAATTATCAGTTTCATATATTTGGAGTGTGTATTATTCCACCTATTCCTCGTAACTGCCTCCTGCTCCCCAAGATCCGTGCCAACTCAGCAATAGACCGCTACCCTCAATTCCTTTTCTGACAGTTTGGTATACCTGTCCTACTGAGGTTTGGCAAGTATTTGGATACTTTCTCTTTGCCGATGTCTGTAGCATATCTACTCCTTTCCAGCACCTTGTAAAACCAACATAATTTGCTGTCCTCTTATACATAAACACATTAGCCTGCTACACCAACCGAATTTATCTAAACCAATTTTCTGTTTGGATTTCATCACACATAAATATTACTTGTTATTATAGATAACTTTACCTTTTCTTGCAAATTTTCTAATTCCTGTTTTCTCCTGTGGAAAAACAACTAATTTTTTTATGTTGCCCCTCTCTGCCAATTTGAAAACATCCCTTGCAATCTTCAATGTATGTCTTGGATTTGTTGTAGGAAAAACATTTACATCAGTCACATTTCTCGGCAAATTCCTTACCTCATCCACAATCTTCGCTATAAACTGTGGGCTATAATATCTGGATACGTCTGGACGCACACGATTAATTGTAATTGTTGATAATCTTCGTTTTACAATCGGCAGCTGTTGGTTTTCAATAGGATATGTATCCGCAAGAACTAAATTTACTTCATCTGATACCTGAACAAAATTTGCCTTTTTAATTTCTATTTCTTCATCTTCTATTGTCGGGTAATCATCTTCTTCTCCAACATTGTAACTTGAAAAAGTATCATTTAATACCAGTTTGAATTGTAAATATGAAGGAACCAATTTTAAATTACAAGTTTGATATCCCAGAACTTTCGCACAAAACCAGTACCATAGATAAGGGTAATTGTGATAAACATTTTTGGTATTAAATACCTTTTCTTTATTAAATTTTCTAATCCAAAGCAATATTGAGAACACAAGTACTATACTAATAACCCAGTTTTCGGTATTTAGCAAAAGATAATACCCTATGTTATCAAAATCTACAGACACATTTTCAAAACATAATGCAATTAATCCTTTAACATTTATTATATAGGGTATTAAAAAGGCCATTACTAGACCAATAATTTCCACTATGGAATGAGCACTCTCCTGCAATTTTTTAAATAATTGTTTCATTTTCTTTCAGAATTCCTTTCCAATCTATACTACATATTTTAGTGATTCTCTTTTGAACAGCATTATATTCCCAAATACCCACTTCCTGAATTCCAGCAATAATGTGATATTGAATACCACCCTTCATTTCTTTCCCAATTTTTTTCCAATTGTTTGAATCAATAAATGAATATTGAGGAATATTTTCCGGATGTGTATGCCATTCACCCATATAACCATATACACCCTCATTTTCTTCATATAACTTTTTAAAAAAATCGAGATGTCTTTTATCTTTGCGCAGAAATCTACTTCTACTTCTTTGATCTGCGGTCATTGGCTCTGTAATAAACTCGATAATTAAATTTGAATTGCCGCAATTCTCCCGTCCAATTAAAATGCCTCCAGCTTCGTAAGATTTCCGTTCACTTTGTACATATTTCTGTATTACTTGCAATATATTATTACAAAATTTTATCTTTCTGTCTCCATATTCAATTACCATACTTTTCTCCACAAAATTTACATTTCGGTTGAGCAAAGAGTTTTCCATTGCATTCCACGATGCTGTCTTTTTGATTCAAATATTTATTCGAAACCTGTAACCCGGCCCTCTTAAAATGATAATCATCACCCTTTGCTGAAATAATTACATTATCTGAATATCTACCCTCAAAAATCTTTTTTATAGTATCAACACACATGCCAGCAGTTTTAAGAGATATTGTAGAACCGTAAGGTATAAAAGAACTTCCACAACCTGCAACTTTTTGAACGACTTTTTGTCCTGACCGACAATAGGCTGTACGATCATATAGCTCCCCAGTATCTTCATCTCGTCCTATAAAACACTCATAGCATCCAGCATTCCCATATTCAATATATGCCACATGATTTCCCAACCCCAATACCTCATTCCACGCATAAACAACCGGTACCATCAGCTTATTTGATATCACATACTGATTAATCCATCTATTCACATTATGGTCTCCCGTCGCAGATATAATCAAATCATATTCGCCAAATTCAATATTTCCCTCCTGTACTGCTTCCTCTATCTTTTCTGCCAATGATGAAATTTTCAAATCCGGAATATTTTTTTCGAGATAGTTCTGTAAAGCTACACATTTATATTTTCCTACGTATTCTAATCCAAGCAAATGCCTAAAGACATTGTTCTCGTACAAATGATCCGCATCAAGTAACATCATCTTTTCTATACCTGCTTTTACTAATTCATTGGCAATATACCCACCCAAAGAACCACATCCTATTAATAGAACTTTTTTGTCCGCCAAGATATTACTAACTTCATTTGAACGAGTCATTAAATATTGTTTATCAGTTCTGTCAATTAGAATTGGTGTAATCTGACTCACTGACCGTAATCTGCAGACAGCATTTTCAAAAGAAATCATACATTTTTCAAGTAAAAATCCTAAAACAGTGCTTACACCATTTGGTTGCTTAATTGCAAAAATTATTAGTTTATCACTGCTTATTTTAGAACTAATTGATTGAAATTCTTTCACATCTACATATCTTAATATATTTTGGAAATATTCATTTATATCTACACATCTTGCATCTGGCGGAAACAGAAAATCTTCTACTTCAATATTTATATAAACTCCATTTCTTATGTTAACACTTTCGTTTTCCTTATAATAATATTTCAATTTTTGTGGATCTTGAGAAACATATATTTTACCACTCTTTGCCCTCTGCATATATTTAGCATATGACTCTTTCTTATATCTTTTTGCAGTCTTTGTAAAATATTTTACTACACCAATATGTTGAATACCCACCACATCAACTTTCGCCAAACGAATAGATGGCAATTGCAGCCAATATGACTCAAACTCTTCAATAAAATCTTCTCTATTAGTGCCAGCTAATCCATCTTCAATAATTTCTTTTGCTCTCTCAATTGACTGCAAGATGATTCCACACAGATTCTGATCTATCAAAATACCTTCCGTTTCAAACAAACAAAATTTCCCCTTTATATCTACATGGGGTATAAAGGGGAAAGTCATATGCTGTGCAATATAAATATCAATCAATGTCCTTTGCCAGTTTTGCGGAACAGCAACTACGATAGGAACAACCTGCTTTGCAACTGACAAATCACATTCAATTATTTTCTGATATTCTTCTTCTCTAAATATTGTCATATCAACAACCTTCACATTATGAACATCAGAACAAGCATACAAAACTTTTTCAATAACATTTAAATCCATAAATATCATACTCCTGAAGAACTTGAAGACGGTATATAATTCATCTGCTTTTTTGAAGCATCCTTTGTCTCTGGAACTTTGAAATCATCACCGAAAATTTTGTTCAACAACTTGCACTGCTCAACTTCGTCAACCTCTTTTTTAACCGCTTCCAAATCAGTGATCAGTTTGTCAATTTTGTCCTTAAAATCAGTCATATAAATATCTGTCATTTTCTTGAAGACATCTGTATCATCTTCAAAGTTCAAAGAAGACGGCAAAGGATACTTAATACGATACAATAATCTGCCATTATCTGATACTCCCTGAAAAATGAACAGGTTCTGAATCTCTTTGGCAAATCTTATAAGTGCCTCTAAGTCATCATATTTCCATTTTTCTTCCAAGTAATCATATGTTCTGTATACTTCAAATTTATCAGCTGCAATCAATGTAATACCGATGCTCGGTGGTTCCGCATTACCTGAACTGTTAAATTTGAGATTCTTCCATCTCTTCATATATCGTATCACACGCCGATATTGCGCTCTCTCTTCGCTCTCAGCTTCGTATTTATCATTAATGTAATCAACCAGCCCTTTTGGATCTGATTTTTCCCAACATATTTCTTCCGGCGTGCTGTCTTTTCCTCTTGCTAGATATAATTGACTGTCTGTATCATCCTTATCTTCATAAGTGTAAACAACTAAATCCACATGATATGCTGCTTCACCGTCCTTCTTATATGTGACCGTTACGCAAGGTTTTTTCACTTCGGCACCGTACTCAGTATGACTCTGCAAAATATCATAAATTGTATTTTTTAGTTCAACCGGATTCTCATAATCTTCTTTATTAACCTTAAATCTAAGCCCAACATCTATATCATATTCTTTGTCAAGTGGCTCAACCCCAGTATACATAATATAGCTACCTTGATTTAATTCACAAAACGCCGGTAATTTTCCACTGTCTCGAAGCTTCTTCAGTAAAATATCTCTTTTACTGGCTAATTCCGCTTTTACCTCATAATCCATTTTGATTGTTTTATTAAAGTCTTTAAAATATTTCTGTAAACTCATGTAACATTTCCTTTCTAAATAATAAATAGCCTCCTCTTTGTTAGCACTCACCATAAAAGAGTGCTAACACTTTTAATCTATCACTTTACATTATCATTGTCAATTTCATTAAAGACATTTAATGAAATTTTTATGAAAACAAACATCGTTCTTTATGTTACACTTGAATCATTACAAAATTAAAAACTGAAAGTACCTATCGCATACACGGTAACATTTATCAAAAACTTAGCCTAGAATCTGGTAAGTCATTTGCCTTAAAAATCATTCATATTTGTTCCACTATTTCTATATAATTCATGTAACTCAATCCTCCTTGATCTTTCTTTTGTTTACGCCAACAATAAACAGGCAGGAATTCCGTTTCCTTATTCAGTTGTCATCCCTGCCTGTTGTTTACTCATATCTGATTTCCTGCTCCATTACGATTCCCGACTGGAACTGGATTATCAGCTTCTCGGCAGAGACTACCTTGATGCTTGCTATCAGCCTTCTTACAAGGTCATTATCAAATTCCGGTATCTGGCAGGTCTGTTTCTCTAGGAAACTGTCCATATCCTTCAACCGCTGTTCGTAACTGTCCGCCAGTTTTTTCTTCCGTCTGGCCTCTATCTGCTCCTCTTTTAAAGTGGTGATATCTTCTGCTATTCTGCGGTACCTCTCATCGAACTCATCGGTGTAGGAACCTACCCTTGCATTTTCTGCAATCACTGCTTCCAAAAAGATTTCTTCTACCCTTTTCTTCAGATGTTCCAACTGCATCCGGCTGATAACACAGTCCACGATTTCAGAGTAATTACCCCGGCTTTTCCAGTCCATCTCCTCAATGATACAGATGCCATATCCTCTCGGTCTGTAACCCGGCGGCTCTTGCATCTGCCTTTCCAGTACCCGAAGTCCGGGACTTAAACAAAACAATTTTGACATTTCTACCTCCACAAACAAAAATAAGGCGGCACCTATTCCATTTCTAAAATAAGTACCGCCTTGCGTTCCTACCCATATTCATTTTTACCTTTGCTTACCACTCCCTCCTTCGTTTTTTCTCCGAATCACTCCCAAAACCACTTTTTCACCCTTATGTATCTTTAAAAATGGGCAAAAAAATTGGGCAAAAACTAGCCATTTTTCAGCCTAATTTTCGCCCCCCCAAACCACAACATCTTGTGGTCACACCCTACTTTTTCTTCTCTTTTCCACAATACTGCATCATTATTACACACTCAACATGCCCAGTCATCGGAAACATATCGCAAGCTCTCCCCCGCTTCACCTCATACCCTCTGTCGCAAAGATACCGCAAGTCCCTCGCCAGCGTAGCGGAATCGCAGCTCACATACACCACCCGCTTCGGCTGCATTTTCACAATGGTTTCCAGACACTTCTCATCGCAGCCTTTTCTTGGCGGATCTACTACAATCACATCCGCGTAAATTCCTTCCTGCTCATACAGTTCCGGCAGCACTTCCTCTGCCTTTCCCACATAGAATTTAGCATTCTCAATATTATTTAATACCGCATTCTCTCTGGCATCCTCGATAGCCTGAGGTACGATTTCCACCCCATAGACCATTTTCGCCTTCTGCGCCAGAAACAGCGAGATGGTACCAATTCCACAATATAAATCCCATACCGTTTCCTCACCCTTTAAATCTGCGTACTCCAACGCAGTTTCATACAACTTTCTCGTCTGCACAGGATTCACCTGATAGAAGGAAAGTGGTGAAATACGGTAGGTGATGTCACCAATATTATCCTGAATGTAAGTGGTTCCCCAAAGCAGATGGATTTCCTCACCAAGAATTACGTTGGTGCGCTTTTCGTTGGTATTTAAGGTGATGGAAGTCATACCCTGAATTTTTGTGAGGGCTTCTACTAACTTTTCGGATTTTGGAAGCTTCTTTCCATTAATCACAAGACAAACCATAATCTCACCACTAGTAAAGCCTGTTCGAATGAGAATATGGCGCACTAAGCCTTTGCCGCTTGCTTCATCATATGCACTGACATTGTATTTTTTCATGTATTCAAGCACCACTTGAAGAATTTCTTCATTCACTTTTGTACCTAAATAGCACTTTGTATTGGGAATGATGTCGTGGGTTCTTCCTGCATAGAAACCGGTAACAATTTCACCGTTTTTGTCCGTTCCCACAGGAAACTGGGCCTTATTCCGGTAATGGTAAGGCTCTTCCATACCAATAATAGGCTCCAAAGGAAGGTCAGTAAAGCCACCTATTCGCTCTAAATTTCCACGCACCTTGCGCTCCTTGAATTTCAGCTGTGCCTGATAATCCAGCGCCTGTATCTGGCAACCACCGCACTGACGGTATACCGGACACTTAGGTTCCACACGGTCAGGGGATGGTGTAATAATGTTCATCAGACGGGCATAGCCGTAATTTTTCTTCACCTTCATAAGCTTTGCTTCCACCACATCACCGATTAAGGCATCCTTGATAAACAAGGTAAAACCGTCCACCTTGCCGATTCCTTCTCCGTCCGTTCCCATATCTTCAATTGTAACTGTTACCACATCATTCTTCTTAAAATCCATACGTTCACCTAGTCGTTATAATTCGTACTCTTTCTGAAATTTGATTCAAATAAACGGTTGTAACCTAACCATCCGTCATTGTCCGGTGCTGCATTAAATAATTCTTTAATGGTCTGCATACGGGCATCTGTATTGTCTGCCAGATTTAATGCGACCGCCTCCGCCAACGCAGGCTTCTTTGGAGAACCATACTCTAACTCACCGTGATGAGCTAAAATACAATGCTTTAATTCACTGGAAAGCTTTGCCGGAAAGCCTTCAATTCCACGAACACGATAACCGATTTCCTCTGCACCAATCATAATATGTCCCAACAACTGGCCATCATCCGTATAATCGTTTACCGGAAAAGCAGACAGCTCCTGAGTCTTGCCCACATCATGAAGCATGGCAGAAGTCAACAGTAAATCTCTGTTTAAAATAGTATAAGTTTTAGAAAGATAATCACAAAGTTTTGTGACACTTAAAGAATGTTCCAGTAATCCACCCATAAATCCGTGATGAACACTTTTCGCTGCTGAGTGAAACTTAAATTTCTGAATCAGTTCTTTATCTTCCACATAAAAACTCTTTAACAGCTTATTTAAATAAGGGTTTTTCACCTGATCTATGTATGATACAAATTCCTTATACATATCTTCGATATTCTTTTCGGAAGTAGGAAGAAAATCTGCCGGGTCATATTCTCCCTCAGAAACCTTGCGCACCCGCTTTACATTAGCCTGCAAAGCCCCCTGAAAACTGGTAATATCCGCCATGACTTCCACATAATCCATAACATCAAAATCATCAATACCTGCAGAATTCGGGTCCCAAATCTTAGCATCCAGAGTTCCCGTCTTATCCTGCAGAATCACTGTTTCATAAGGCTTACCGTTCTTGGTCACCAATGCCTGCTTATGCTTACAGAGGTAAATATCTGAGATTCTTTCTCCTTCTTTCAAAGTTTCAATATATTTCATAATCCAATCAAACCTTTCTAAACATTGTCATTCTCGTCTATTATATCCCATTCCCCTTGCCCTGCAAAGAATTTTTTTACAAAATGCTGTTGTTGGTAACAGTTCAGCTTTATTGGTTAGACGTACGCTCATAAGTGACACAACTTCTTCTCTGGAAGGCAGAGGCAACGTGAATGGAAACTAACTGTCAAGGGCGGCTAAGACGTTCCAGAAGGCTGTCACGCCTAAGCCGCCCTAGACAGTGGATTTCCCCTTCACTAAAAACGCCTCTTAAATTGCCTTCCAGAGAAGAAGTTGTGTCACTTATGAGCTGTTCCTCGAAACCGATAGGCCTGAATGTAACAATCCAACAATTCATATTTTGACCAAATGAAGCAGTCACATTCAAACTTGCCGTCTCCCAAGCACAGCCCATAGCAGATACCATGCTTCTCCGAAAGGCTGTTAAATTCCCTGCCTTTCGGAGAAGCATGGTATCTGCTATGGGCGTCCTGATAACCTCAAGTCTGAACTGTTACTATTCTCCTCGTATTATATAGTAGTAGTTTTTAGAGACCCTCTCCAAGGTCTTTATAACTATTAAGTCATAGTCTTTTCTTTACCTCTTCTGCAGGTTCGACTATGATATATAAGATGCTGTGGATTGGTTCTTTTCTCCTAC
>JBGVOM010000172.1:0-42852 GCA_045126515.1 Lachnospiraceae bacterium | reverse complement strand
AACCGCCTTTAATTTTTCTCTTGTTCCCACGATTACCGCCATAATCTCCTTAAATGCTTCTGGAAATTTCTTTTGAAGCGGTCTGATAATACTTTCAATCGCCATAAGTGCCATAACCAAAATATCATTCTTAGATTTATTTGCTACATTATCAAAAGTATTATTATCCCAGCCACATTTACCTAATTCATCAATATAATCTTCCATATCGGATTCAATGCGTTCCTTTGCTTCGTTTAATTCTTCTTTTTCAAATTGCACCTTTTCCTTTTCTTCCTGTATCTGTTGCGTTTCCACCGCAATCTTTTCTTTTTCCTGCTTAATAAGTTGCTGTGCATTTTTTCGGTCAGATGTTTTTTGCCATTGTTCCAAAGTCATACGAACGGGTTGTTCATCTGCTGGCATATCTTGAAACACATTACCACGATCAAATTCATATTCTTTATCTAACGCCATCTTTCTATCAAGAAATTCCGAATAACTTCGAGAAAAACCATTATCCGAGTGCCACAAATCCTTTCGGCTAAGTTTTAAATACTTTTTACCTGTTTTTTTATCACTATCACGCACAACAGGAATATATGAAACATCCATGTGTGGCTTAATATAACAATATTTTTCCCTTTCTTCCTCTGGTATCAATTCAATCGTACCATCTGGTAATTCCCTTGTTTCTGGATAATAACATTCGTTCATGTGTATTTGAAAATCAAGAAAAATTACATCCCTAAATCTTTCATCCTGTTCTAAGAAACGCTTAAAATCTGCAAAATATTCATTTGCATTACTGACAAGAAATGTTTCTATTTCCGATGGATGAATCTTCCATGGTGGGCATACTGTCATAGTTTCCATATAACAAGTAGTCTTACCCGATTTCTTTTTATAGGTTTTACCACACCAGAACTCACCCTCTGCCAACTGTGACTTATCAAATTTAGTACCAGTATGCAATTTGCTAAATATCACATCTCTATACTTCATATCACTATATTCCGTTGGAAGTGAATAATTATATTTCTTTAAATCCTGCCTTGCGTTTCCTGTAAGTACTCTTTGCTTTGTATGTGCCTCAGCATTATTTATTTCCCTTCTGGAAGTTCTTTCTTTCATAACCACTACACAACTGTTTCCTGTTCTTTTAAATATATCAGTCATATCTAATTCCCCCTTTCATAAACAAGTATGCTAGTTCTGGAAGCAACACAATTTGTGAAATTGTGTTACCCATAACACATAAACGCCGTTTATGAATGGGCTCTTGCAGAGGGCTCGCAAATCATAAAGCCGATTTGCCAAGAATAGGCACCGAGAAAATAACCTCGCTGCTTATATGCCACTCTCTGATCTGTCATCCTTTTACCTTTCAATCAGCTCTTCCGTGTACATCGCACACACCAACATCTGTTCCCCGATTTCCGCTACATCAAAATATTTAATCTTATCCTCAAATCCCCAACACGCCTGAAGCATCTGGTACGCATCCTTATCATCTTTTTCTGAACCAAATACCCATATCTCATCAACCTTCCCCGCCAAATGTCTGGACAGCAGATGCTCCACGATTCCTCCAAGCTCATCCTGAAACACCCCATGGAAACTCAGATAAGGACTGACAGGAAGTACCCCTTTATGGACAGCAAACCCACAATATTCTGCTGCCCTCTGGCGGTCAATTTTCCTATTCCCTGTCTGCTGTGTCACCACCATGACCATCTCCATCTGAACATCCTCCTTCCATAACTTCCGGCTCCATGAACCGGATTTCTTTTCCGTTCTTCGTGGCAAAAGCAATTTCCACTGCCATTCCTTCCGTGACTTCTCCGAACACCCATACCTCATCACAGCATAGGAGCAGTTCCAGTCCCATCTTGATTCCCAGCTTCCGCTCGGCCTCTATTCCTTCCTGCAGAAACTGTGGAAACAAGAGATGCGGAGCAATGGGAAGATATCCTTTCTCACATGCCATCCGGCTATAAGCTGCTGCCTTTTTTGTATTACCTTCCATGTCCCCACGGAACGGGCTGCAGATAAATATTTTCTTCTGCATCGTTACTTCCATCCTTTCTTTGATTTTCTGTTATCTGCTGTTTCTGTCCGTGCAGCTTCATAATCCTTGATTTCCCGGTCAATTCGCATCAGCTTTTCTGCCAGCTTCTTTGCCACAACACTGATGGCCTGTAGAACACCGATTAATTCCTGAGAATTTTCCATACACCAGCTTCTCCTTTCCAAGGGTGTTTTTCTTCTATCCCTTTCACTGTCGTAATGACACTTTTTTGAAATGTGACGAAGAAAAATTAAAACTTTTTCAAAAACCATTCGACAAACACAAAAAACTTGTCGAAACAATCTATTCTCTTATATCGAACCCTCTTTCTATGAAAAAAGTACGCAGTTTCTCCAACACTTTCTGTTTTCTGGATGATATGGTTGTCCGGCATTCTCCTTTAAATTTTGCATACTCACTTACCTGCATTTCTTCCCCAAATACCATCTTCACTAACTCCTTTTCCTCCCGCATGAGACTCTCCAAAGCCTCCTGCAAAATCCCCAGCATCTCTTTCTTTTCCGTCAATTCTTCCAAACTATCAGAAAACAGTTCTGACTTCATATCATTTTCCTTCCACTGTTCATAGGACTCTTCTCTATATCCATGTTCCTCCATCGCTTCCCGGTTCCTCTGTTCCCTTTTCTTTTGTAGCCACCATGGACGGTAATATTTCTGATATTCTTCTTCCGTAACTTCCATCTGGATTTCTTCCTTACCTGATCTGACCGTGATAAGTCTTTTAGACATAAAGCGTTCCTTTCTCTGCGGCTTCGTAAAGCTAAGAACGCTTAAATAAGATGTGGGACAAGTTCAAACACGGCGAAAAAGGCCGGAGAAAGCTAAGGTTAATAGCTTTACTCCGGCCTTTCGGTGACTCGACATAATGCGGTCCCACTCGCTCGGTAGTCGTCTTATTTGGTTTTCAATTTCAGCACGGCTGCTATGGGGAATTCAATTTTCACAATCCGGTTACAGTGTGGACATTTCATTTCGATAAATATTTTCTCTTTAGAACTTGTCGTTACATCACAAATTCGCCGCTCGCATATCGGGCATAATATCTTGCACATATGTTCTCCTTTCTTTGAACCTGACCGTTCTGTCCTACCGTGATGTATTATTTTATGCCCGCTTATTTAATTAAAAATGAAAATGAACTTCCAATAACTTCCATGTATATCTGTAGTATGCTCATGTTTTTGATTTTTAACACCCATGATTCAAAAATCATACGGATTTTGGGGTTCAAAAATCAGAACATCCAACATGCACCGTTTCATTATAAACAAAAAAGAACCAACCCAAATAACTCAGATTAGTTCTTTTACATTTTCAAATTAATTATGAAATTTTACATATACAGACCTTTTACAGTTCCTTATTTTCCCATCGTATCAAAGAACCTACGATACAGACTGCCATAATACCTGCTGTCAAAATCAAAAACGAAATACCTATTCCATGCAATGATACCTCATATACATCAAAATACCGCAGTGGTGTCAGATAATCCATAAAATGAATCCCTGTGTATTCTGCTATAATTGCAATCGTATACACCACCAACACAAAACACCCACCAATCCGAACTGCTGCTTTATAAGTTTTCATAAAGCTTGCAATGAAAAGCCCTGCTGCATAAAATATTACCTGTGTCAGGAACATTCCTATGGTTGTTGTAACTTCTGCACCAGCCTGTTCTAAACCTCCTGCCGGAAGAATAATCATAGTATAATTACATATCCCTGTAAAAACTACAAAAGTCAAAAGATTCAAAACAGATGCTGCCACTTTAGATAATACAATATCTTTCCTGCTGACAGGTTTTGTAAACAAATATGCAGAAGTTCCCTGTTTTACTTCCTTCGCAATACAGGAAATTCCCAGATACATGGCATAAGCAAATGCCAAAATTCCTGTCCAAAAGTAAAGGCATGTATACCATCCCAACGCTGTATTCAGATCGGTTTTTACACCAAACATAATCATAAGCAGACGTGGAAACTGACTTACTGTCTGTGCCATCTCATCAATACTGCTTTTCAATGATAAAAATTCAAAATAGCAGAAACCACATAGCAACAGCATAATCGCCAGCCAAATAATCAGTATTTTCCTCGTTTGGCGCAGTTCTTTTTTTATCAATGTTTTCATAATGCCCCCTCCTTTTATACCCGGAACTGAATATCTTTTTTCAGGAAATGCCTGTATGCGATAATCATGAATAACGCAAACAACACAAGATACCATATTAAATAATCTATTTCATAGAATCCATTCTGTGAAATTTTAGCTCCACTGAAAAAAGAATACGGAGATAAAAAACTGATTCCTTTGCTGCTGACAATATTCGAAAAACTGTTAATACAATATTCTACTAAAATAACAAGACCTGCCGTCAGAAGCGGACTTCTGTTGTTAGAAAAGATTGTTCCAACCAACATCCCCATTGCTGCGAAGAGCAGAGTCACCCAAAGCAGGGACATGGAAACAAGGAAAAATTCGCCCCACGGTCCCTCTGGGCGGGACAGTACCATTGCCAGCCATGAGGCAATCACATATATCACTCCCACAATCACGACCCCCACAAAAACTGTTCCTGCCTTTGCCCAGAAGATTTCTTTTCTGGTGTGCGGTTTTGTATAAAGATATTCCGATGTTTTTTCCTCAAATTCTTTTGTATGTATGGAAATCCCAAAGTGTAATCCGAAAATACCCGATGCAATCATAAAGAAGCTCGTCAGGAAAGAATAAATTCCCATGGGTGATGTCAGATGCTCCATGGATACGCCCACACTTTTATAAAAATCATTGTTACCTAATGTTTCAAAAAGTTCGTTTGATGATTGTGATACATCCATAAAACTGTAATAAGCAGGTGTCATCATGAGAATAAATACTGCAAGAGTGATTGCCCAGCCAAGAATGTATTTCTTATGCCTTTTCAGTTCATATTTGAAAATTGTCATAACCGACACCTCCTATTCATAATAATGCAGGAAGATTTCTTCAAGAGAAGGTTCTTCCATCAGCACATCCTCAAGAGAAAGCATATGAATCTTATCCATGATAAGAGTGATATTTCCGTTATACATAAAAGAAATCTCTGTTTTTCCCGCATTTTCTGTATAGTTTGCAACTCCTGGGATATTAAAGTAGTCCTGTGCTATCGGTTTTTCTACAGTCAAGGATATCTTTTTATAGCCCTTTTCCCGAAGTTTTTTAATGGATTGAATATCGACCAATTTCCCTTCTTTTAGAATTGCTACTCTGTCACAAAGCTTCTGCACCTCGCTCAGAACATGGGAAGAAAGAAAAATAGTTGTTCCATTCCCATTCTCTTCTTTCAATATTTCATAAAACTCCTGTTGAATCAGTGGATCAAGACCACTAGTTGGCTCATCCATAATCACCAGCTTAGGAGATGTCATCAATGCAGAGACAATTCCTACTTTTTTTCTGTTTCCAAGAGACAAATCTGCAATTTTACGTGATAAATCCAGATTCAGACGTTCTGCCAGTTCATACATCTTTAACTCACAATTCATTCCGTACAAATCAGCAGTGTATTGTAAAAGCTCCTTCACTTTCATGTTTTCATAATAGCTGTCTTCACTAGGGAGATAGCCAAGGTCCTTTGCGATTACACTAGCCTGAGTCTGACAATCAAGTCCAAATATTGTTGCACTCCCTCCTGTAGGACGAATCAGCCCCATCAGAGTACGGATTGTTGTGGATTTTCCTGCACCGTTCGGTCCAATAAATCCGAAGATTTCCCCCTGGTTCACAGAAAAACTTAAGCTGTCGATTCCTCTGTGTTTTCCATAATGCTTTGTCAATTCGTTTAAAATAATCATCTGGTCGCTCATAAAAGATACTCCTCCTTATAAAAATTGTTCCGCAATACTGCAATATTCTTTTCAAATTCATCCATCACGGTATCAAAATCAAACACTTCTTCATTACGATAACGAGCAGCATATCCCTCTGCCATCAAAAGCAGCATTTTGAAAACCGGCTCCGCATCGGCAGGATTTTTGAATTTTAATGTATCCCTCTTCCTCAGAACCAATGCATCTCTGTATTTTCCGACTTCATCCAGCATAACTGTCAGGATTCCACTCACTTCTGGGGATTTTTCCTCACACACACTGGTAATAAACGGAATAATAAAAGGCTGTTTTTTTAAGCTTACTGTTTCCATCCGACTGGAAGCCAAAATCCGGTCAAACAAATCTGACTCTGCATCAAGAGCTGTTTTATCAAATATTTCTGTTATCAGTTTTTTACAGTATTCAAGCAAGAAAATATATAATTGTTTTTTGCTGCCGAAATACTGAAAAACGGATGCTTTAGAAATATGTGCAGCTACAGCAATATCATTAATTGAAGCTTTCTCATACCCAAACTTTCCAAAACACTGTAGTGCTGCATTGATAATCGTCTTTTGTTTTTTTTCTGAAAGTGCTAAAAATTTGTCCATTCTATCTTTTCCCTCCTAACTATAGCGACTTCAATATCCTCCTTTGGCTCGTATCCTTCAAAATGCTCATTAACCGAATCGGTTATCTTACATCCACAATACCACAAATAACCGATTCGGTCAATACTTGTTCCAAATATAAATCACCAAATTACAAGAGTCCCTTTCTTCCTTGAAAATGCTAAAAAAAAAGCATCTCCGAAGAGATGCCCGAAATTTATAATCCAAATTGCTTAATTACTGAGTAAAGCTGTTTTATTTGAAATTTTTTCCTGAATTGCGGAAACAGTATCCTGAATTAAATAATTTGTTGTGTCTATAACATTTGACTCATATTCTCCAATATTATGGAATTGTTCCCACATTACTTCCACTAAGTCCGTATTTGTTTCTTTATCTAATTTTGTACGCTCAACCGCTCGTTTCATAGTTTCTTCTTTACTTGCCCTCAAAATGATATAGTGTATTTCATAACCCTCCTGAACGATGTTTAACCACGGTTTCAAAAACCACGGGCCAATAATCCCGTCCACAATCACATCATATCCGCCGCGTACATAGCACTTTGCTGCTTCCAAAAAAGCCTCAATCACAATCATATTCTGCTCATTTGATTCCGGCAAATACGGCGGTATCGCACCTTTACTAAGATAATGATAAAAATCATCTGTATGCATATGCACAGATTTTTCCATACTGGATTCTTTCGCAACAATAGCTGATATCGTGGTCTTTCCGGTTCCCGGCGAACCTGTGATGATAACAATCCTTCCCTGTTTCATAAATGCCCCTCCTCCAATACCCTTTCTATCGTAGTTATTCAATAGGCAAATTGTGCTGTTTCAAAAAAGAAAGCTTATCCCAATATCCTCTCTGAAACAGAATTTTCCCATTCACTACATGGAAAAATCCGCATCCACGCAGTCCCAACGGGTCTTTCCATTCTAAAATCGCCCATTGTCCGTCTTCAAAAATATTTTCTACAATGGCAGTCATATCCGCTGTAGAAAATTCTGCCGTAAACATTTCTCTGATTGCTTCAATTCCAATCACAGGATCGTTTGTTACCTGATGATTGGTTGCGTTATCATGGTACAAACTCACGATTGCGTCAACATCGTGGTCATTAAAGGCATCTACCCATTTACATACTACTTCTTTTGGTCTTAACATCATTATTTCCTCCGTCGTTTTTATCTTCTATAATTATTTCTAGTAAAAGGATATCTAATCTCTTCTTTTGTCAGCAATTTATACTTATACGGATGACGGTATGCATTCCCATGCACTTCGCTTTCACGATACCTGCGAAGCTGCTCCAAATTAAGCTTTGCAATATAAATTCCTTCTGCTCCATCCGCCTGTAAAATACAAGTATCCCGTGAGCCTTCCAGTTCCGGGAGATAAACCACACCATCAAAAACACTGGAACCACCATTGCAGTCGGGAACTGTTTCCGGGTAATTGCAGGTGGCAATGGCAAGCTTATTTTCATATGCCCTTCCCCTAAGCTGTGACAAACGGTTTATCTCCATGGGACAGGCATTAGGAACAAGAATCAGTTCTGCTCCTTTCAGCATCAGAATCCTTGCACTTTCCGGAAATTCTCTGTCGTAGCAGATCATTGCCCCGACTTTCACCTCCCCACAGGCTGTATCCAAAGCAGTGACGTAAAAATCCTCGCCAGGTGTCAAATTCCGCTCCACATCAAAGTCACAGGTGTGTACCTTGGCATAAGTGATTTTTTTCCTGCCATACCTGTCAAAAAGAACCATGGAATTTCGAGAAGCCTCATCATATTTTTCAAGCAGAGTAATTCCCACCGCCATCTCCAGTTCCTTCGCCAGTTTCCCGAAAGAATTAACAAAATCACAATCTGCTGGGATTGCTTCCTCCTTCCATTCCTCAACTGGTCTGTCATATATCTGATATCCATTACTCCACATTTCGGGAAATAATGCAATATCAGCACCCATTTCTTTTGCTTTTTTACATGCTTCTATTCCTTTTGTCAAATTGTCCTTTAAAGTGCCGCATGGTGCTATTTGCAGCAACGCAATTTTCAACGAATTCACAATTACTTTCCTTACACATTTAAGCAGATATTCACAATCCGTTTCACTACTTGCTCGCAACCTTCACATCTCACTTCTTCAAAGATTTCTTTTTTAGTTTTAAAGTAATCTGCCTCTGCTCCGCTATATCCTGAAAAATCTTTACTGCTTTAGCTGATTTCTCTTTTAGCGGAAGGTCGGACATTTCTATTACATCCTTTATCTGCTGCATTATTGTTCTCAAATCCGCAATATCCAACAGATTTACTGCCAGACAAAAAAAGGTCTTTTTTCTTCCATCATTATAATTGCTTAAAAGAAGTTTTAGAAACTCCGCCTTTTCTTTCTGCTCTGTGCTGTATGCTTCTACTCCGATTTTCTCTGCCTTCGCCAAATCCTTCATTTGATTTTGATGTGTAATAAAAGAATCATATTCATCAATTCCCTCATATTTTTCACAAGGGAACTCAGAGCATTGACTGCAGTATTCTACTTTCTCATGTACTAAGCTGCATTTTGCTATTTTACAGGACTGATTACCCTCTCCTCCGCCGCATCCGGGACAATATCCATCTACATGCATTGAACACAAACCACAATTCAATCCACATAGTGAAAGAAAACTATCTTTCCGCACAAAACCTTTCAATTATGATTCACCCCTATTTCATGACTTTTCATCACAAAAAGAATTTAAAATTTCACCTAATTTTTCCGGTGCATCTATGTTTACCTCATGTCCTGCGTTTTCTATTATTTTCAGTTCTGCCTGAGGAAGAAGTTTAGCTAATTCCGATGATGCTTTTTTATTCGCCTTATCCTTTTCCCCACAAATAACAAGTACCGGACACTTTAATTCCTGAAAATTCTGACGAAAATCCAAATCCATCATAGATTTCGACAGCTTAATAGCATCCTGTTTTGCAAGCCCCATCATATCGAACATTTTTTGTGGCATAAAATGAAAAACAGCATTTTGAAATTTCAATAATCCTTTTGGCATAATATATTGTGTACCAATCAATACTGCTGACTTTACTTTTTCAGGATTTTCGATACTGTACTGTAATGCAAGAACGCCGCCTAAGGACAATCCACAAATGACAAATGGTTCGTAAAAGCCCCTGCCGTATTCTGAAAAAGCCTCATACAGATTCGCATAGGTTACTTCCTTTCCCTGCAGTAACTCAAACAAATTCGGGCAGATTATGTTTTCTTTTTCTCCCATGCAGGAGGCAATGGTTTTATCCCAGCTTGAAGCCGTCTGTCCCAAACCATGAAGGAATATATATTTCATATCATTTACCACCTTTGCCAATATCCATAAACAGAGCGCTCTGCTATCTTAATTATGCACTTATTCGACAAACTTCCAACCTTTTGCCAAAACGTTCATTTTTCTTACCCCACCTCGGTAACACCAAACAAATTTCAGTCCATCCAAACAGAAAAACACAACTTCATCTCTGTCCAAAATCGCTGAAACCCTTTGATTTAGCGGTCTTTCTTGGAAAGCAAGACAACCGTCTCGACATGCACACTATGCGGGAACATATCCACCGGCTGTACCACTTCCACCTTATATCCCTCATCACTCAAATATGCAAGATCTCTTGCAAGTGTTGCTGAATCGCAGCTCACATAGACGATTCGCTCCGGTTTCATGGCAACCATTGTCTCCAGAAGTTTCTTATCGCAGCCCTTGCGCGGTGGGTCTACAACTACCACATCTGCCCCTATTCCATACTCTTTGAACATTTTTGGCACTACTTCCTCGGCCTTGCCGACGAAAAACTCCGTGTTCTCTATTCCGTTCAATTTTGCATTTTTTCTTGCATCTTCAATTGCCTCAGGAACTATCTCAACACCATAAACCTTTCTTGCAGACTTTGCCAAAAATAGCGAGATTGTACCCACACCGCAGTATAAATCCCATACAGTTTCGTTGCCCGTAAGTCCGGCAAATTCCAGTGCCTTTCCATAGAGTTCCCTGGTCTGCACCGGGTTGACCTGAAAGAATGAAAGCGGTGATATTCTGAATTTGACATCACCGATATAATCTGTAATGTAGCCTTCACCATACAGGTCGACAACACATTTTCCCATAATAACATTGGTTTTCTCGCGGTTAATGTTAATTGAAATGCTTGTCATCCCCTCAATTTTCTTTAATTCCTCCACAAGTCTGCCACTTTCCTTAAGTTCCGCTCCGTTTATGACAATGCAAACCATGCACTGTCCGGTAGTAAAGCCTCTGCGGATTAAAATGTGGCGCACCAGCCCGGAATGTGTCTCCTCATCATAGGGTGGTATATTGTACTGCTTCATGTGATTCTTTATTATACGAAGAATATCCTTATTTATCTCATCGCCGATAGCGCAGTCATCACTTTCTATAATACTGTGAGTTCTTCCTGCATAAAAGCCCGTAACGATATTGCCGTCTTTGTCCTTTCCCACAGGAAACTGGGACTTGTTGCGATAATGATACGGCTCGTCCATGCCAATGATTGTACACATTTTATATGAGTCAGGTGATATCCTTCCGATACGCTCAAGGTTGCCAATGACCTTCTTTTCTTTAAAGGCAAGCTGTGCCTCATATGTCATTTCCTGTATCTGACAGCCGCCGCATTTCCTTGCCACAGGACATACAGGCTGTACCCTGTACTCCGACGGTGTTATAACTTCTATAAGTCTTCCGTAACCAAAATTCTTGCCGACCTTTGTGATACCTACCTTGGCCACATCACCGGGAATGCCGTCTTTAACAAAGATGGTGTAGCCATCAATTCTGCCTACACCTTCTCCTTCAGTTCCCATGTCTTCTATTGTAACTATATATTCTTCATTTTTTTTAATCATTATAACGCTCCGTTACTACTTCGTTGTCTTCCTCAAATTGCTCTCAAAGTATCTGTTGTATCCAAGCCACTCTGTTCCCTCTGCCGGCTGTGCATTTGTGAAAATTTCTTTCATGGTTTCCATCTTCGCATCCGTATTGTCCGCAAAGCTTAATGCAACTGCCTCCATCAGTGCCGGTTTCTTCGGTGAACCAAATTCAAGCTCTCCGTGATGAGCCAATATACAGTGCTTAAGCTCTGACAATACCTTCTTTGGAAAGCCTTCTATTTCGGCAGCCCTGAGGCTTACCTGTTCCGAACCGATAACAATATGTCCCAGAAGCTGTCCGTCATCAGTGTAGTCGTTTGTGGGAAATGCTGACAATTCATATACCTTTCCCATGTCATGAAGCATTGATGCAGTCAACAGCAAATCTCTGTTAAGAAGCGGATATTGTGTACAGTAAAAATCACATATCTTCGTAACAGACAGGCTGTGTTCCAAAAGACCGCCGACAAATCCATGGTGAACCGACTTTGCTGCAGAATGATTTTTAAATGCTTTTGCAAAATCCTTATCCTCCACAAAGAACTTTTCAAGGAGTGTCCTTAAGTATGTGTTCTTTATCGTTCCTATTATCTTCAATAATTCCTCAAACATCCCGTCTATGTCGTTATCAGATACCGGTAGGTATTCCTTCGGGTCATACTCTCCCTCCGATACCTTCCTCACGCGCTTTACGTTAAGTTGAATCGCTCCGTTAAATGACACAACATCTGCCACAACTTCCACATAATCCATTGCGTCAAAATCATCTATGCCAAGAGAATTCGGGTCCCAGATTTTTGCATCAATACTTCCTGTCTTATCCTGCAAAACTGCAGAATCATACGGCTTTCCGTTTTTTGTGACCGCAGAAGTCTTATGCTTGCAGAAATAGATATCTGCTACCTTCTCGCCCTCTCTTAATGTCTCAATATATTTCATTTTCCTTTTTCATCCTTTTCTTTCATGTATAATTGAATTTTGTATTATTATAATGTATATTAGACTTAAATGTAAATAGATTGGAGTAATTTTTAATATGAACCCGAAATCACTTAAAACTTTAGAATATACAAAAGTAATTGCAAGGCTGACTGATTACGCTTCATCACCCCTTGGACGTGAAAAGTGTGAAAAGCTTGAGCCTTCAACAGATTTAAATGAAATTAAACGCCTGCAGAAGGAGACAAGCGATGCACTGTCGCGCCTCTGGAAAAAAGGTGCCGTATCATTTTCAGGAACGAGAGACATAAGAAGCAGTTTAAAGCGTCTGGAAATAGGAAGTACCCTTTCTGCAAAGGAGCTTCTTGATATAAGTTCAGTGCTTACCGTTGCACTTCGAATCAAGCCTCTGGCAAAGATTTCCGACAAGGAGGACAGCGCTGAATACGAGGATTCCCTGGCTGAAATGTTTTCAGCCATAGAGCCGCTGTCACCCCTTAATAACGAATTAAAACGATGCATTATATCCGAAGACGAGATTGCCGACGATGCAAGTGCAGCATTAAATTCCATAAGACGTTCCATCAGGGCAACAAATGACAAAATACACAATGTCATTAACTCTATGGTCAACTCATCCACAGTAAGGACTTACCTTCAGGACAATGTTGTAACCATGAGAAACGGTCGCTACTGCCTTCCTGTAAAGGCTGAACACAAATCATCAATGCCCGGAATGGTACATGACCAGTCAGCTACAGGCTCCACAATATTTATTGAGCCTATAAGTGTTGTTCAAATGAATAACGAGTTAAGTGAACTTGCCATTAAAGAGCAACGTGAAATAGAAAAAATCCTTGCTGACTTAAGCAATCTTTGTGCCGAACACATAGAGGAGATTGACACTGATTTTATTGTCTTAAGCGAGCTTGATTTCATATTTGCAAGAGCTGCTTTGTCAAAGGCACTGAAATGCACAGAACCGGAATTTAACACCGACGGAATCATTGACCTTAAATGTGCAAGACACCCGTTACTTGACCAGACAAAGGTTGTGCCTATAGACATCAGACTGGGAGAAAAATACAATCTTCTCGTTGTCACAGGTCCAAATACAGGCGGTAAGACAGTTTCCTTGAAGACTGTGGGTCTTCTGACACTTATGGGACAGGCAGGACTCCATATACCTGCAGATGAATATTCGAGACTTTCTGTATTCAATCAGGTATTTGCCGACATCGGAGATGAGCAGAGCATCGAGCAGAGTCTCAGTACATTTTCTTCACACATGACAAATATTATTAAAATTCTTGAGGAAGCCGACGACAAATCACTTGTGCTTTTTGACGAGCTTTGTGCCGGAACAGACCCTGTGGAAGGTGCCGCCCTTGCCATAAGCATACTGACATTCCTTCACAATCTCAATGTAAAGACAATGACGACCACCCACTACAGTGAGCTTAAAGTCTTTGCACTGTCAACCGAAGGTGTGGAAAATGCCTGCTGTGAATTCAATGTTGAGACATTAAGTCCTACTTATCGTCTTCTCATCGGTATTCCGGGCAAGAGTAATGCCTTTGCCATATCGTTAAAGCTTGGGCTTCCTAAATTCATCGTCGATGATGCAAAGGAAAGACTGAACGAAGATTCAAAATCATTTGAAGATATTCTCACAGACCTTGAAGAACATAAGGTTACTATTGAGCGCGAGAAGGAAGAAATCAAAGAATACAAACTGGAAATCGAAGAACTGAAGCGAAAGCTTGAGAAAAAGTCAGAAAATCTTGATGACAGACGGGAACGCATTTTAAGGGAGGCAAACGAAGAAGCAATGGCAATTTTGCAGGATGCCAAGTCATTTGCAGATGAGACGATACGTGACTTTAACAGACTTAAATCAGGCAATTCCGCATCAGAGCTGGAAAATAAGCGTCATAAGCTTCGCGAGAAGATGTCTGATACAGAAAAGAAACTGGTTCTTAAGAATACTAAGACCCCTAAGAAGACTTATACGGCTAAAGATTTTAAGTTAGGAAGCGCTGTGAAGGTCTTAAGTCTCAATCTTAACGGAACCGTATCATCACTGCCAAACTCAAAGGGCGACTTATTTGTTCAGATGGGAATATTAAGATCACAGGTAAATATTAGTGATTTGGAACTTATTGATGAGCCTGTCGTAACAGGTCCGAACATTCAGAAAACAGGTGCAGGAAAAATAAAGATGTCAAAAGGAATGAATATCTCCACAGAGATTAATCTCATCGGCATGACAACTGCTGAGGCAATCCCTGCCCTTGATAAGTACCTTGATGATGCGTACCTGGCTCACCTTTCCACAGTTCGCGTTGTTCACGGACGTGGTACGGGAGCCCTCAAAAACGCAGTCCACGCTCATTTAAAGCGTCTTAAATATGTAAAATCATACCGTCTCGGAACCTTCGGTGAAGGTGATACAGGCGTTACAGTTGTTGAATTTAAATAAAAACAGAATTACTTCCAATCATAGTTTCGCAGGTGTCCTTCAGTTTCCATACCTGCGAAATTATTTTGTCTTAATGCTTCATATAAGACTATTGCTACTGAATTGGACAAATTCAGTGAACGTATTTCAGGATTCATGGGTATTCTCACACATGTATCCTGATGCTCCACTAAGATTTTTTCCGGTATGCCGGCACTCTCCTTACCAAACATTATAAAGCACTCCGGCTCGTAGTTTACTTCTGAATAGACATTTGGTGCTTTCGTGGTTGCGTAATATATTTTAGCATCAGGATTCTTCTGACAGAAATCATCATAGCTCTCATAAACCGCCAAATCCAGCTTATCCCAGTAGTCCATTCCCGCTCTCTTTAAGGCCTTTTCATTTATCTGAAATCCCAGAGGTTCTATTAAATGAAGCTTCGTTCCTGTTGCACAGCATGTTCTTCCGATATTTCCTGTATTTGCCGGAATTTCCGGCTCCAAAAGTACTATATTAAGCATGTTATATCCTTTCTCAGTTTCAGTTCTTCTCATATTCTGAGACAAAATGTCTTATTCTTCCCAATGCTTCCTTAAGTCTTTCAAGGGAATATGCATACGAAATACGGACAAATCCCTCACCGCTGTCTCCAAATGCCGTTCCCGGCACAACAGCAACTTTCTCTTTTTTAAGAAGCTGTGTTGCAAATTCTTCTGATGTCATTCCATACCGGCTTATATTAGGAAATACATAGAATGCGCCGAAAGGTTCAAAGCACGGAATTCCCATCTCTTTAAATTCATTCATAAGGTAACGTCTTCTCTGATTATAAGATTGACGCATTTTCTTAACATCTTCATCACCATTCTTAAGTGCCGATACGGCAGCATACTGGCTTGTTGTAGGTGCACACATAATTGCAAACTGGTGTATCTTCGTCATCTGAGATATTATATTGGAAGGACCGCAGGCATATCCAAGTCTCCATCCTGTCATTGCATATGACTTTGAAAATCCGTTAATAAGTATTGTTCTCTCCTTCATGCCTTCAATCTCAGCTATGGACATATGTCTTCCCTTATAAGTAAGTTCAGAATAAATCTCATCTGAGATTACAAATATGTCTTTCTCTATGCACACTTTGGCAATGTCCTTAAGATATTCCTCTTCAAGTATTGCTCCTGTAGGATTATTGGGGAATGGCAGAACAAGCACCTTGGTTTTATCCGTGATTGCATCAAGAAGTTCATCCTTAGTCAGCTTAAACTGATTCTCCTCCTTAAGATTTATTATCACAGGCTTACCGTAGGCAAGTTGAACACAGGGCAAATATGAGACATAGCTTGGCTGGGGAATTATTACCTCATCCCCCGGATTAACCATGGCTCTTAAGGCCACATCTATTGCCTCGCTTCCGCCCACTGTTACAAGAACCTCATCGCTGTAATTATAACTGAGATTATATCTTCTTTGGAGATAATTGCATATCTCTATCTTAAGCTCCTTAAGACCTGCATTTGATGTATAAAATGTACGCCCCTTTTCAAGAGAATAAATTCCTTCTTCACGTATATGCCACGGTGTGTCAAAATCCGGCTCACCAACACCAAGTGATATGGCATCCTTCATCTCACTTACTATATCAAAAAATTTTCTTATACCCGAAGGTTTCATATCGATAACTACATCTGATAATGGATTTCTCATGGTGTCACTAACATCCTTTCATCTGTTTTTTCCTCTGCCAGAACAGTTCCATGAATCTTATACCTCTTTAATACAAAATGTGTTGCCGTTCCTCTGACCTCCTCAATAGGAGACAGCTTCTCAGACACAAACTGGGACACGGCCCTCATGGATTTTTCCTCCACAAGAACCATAAAATCAAAACCGCCCGATATGAGATATACTGCCTCAACCTCCTCAAAATTTTTGATTCTGTCGGCAATCCTGTCAAAACCCACACCTCGCTGCGGTGTTACAGTTACCTCTATCATGGCTGTAACCTTCTCATCTGTGGTATTTTCCCAATTAATCATAGTGTGATATCCGCAGATAATGTGTTCCTTCTCCATATCCGCCATTTCATTTGCCACCGTAATCTCATCAGAGCCCGTAAGCACTGCAAGCTCCTTTAAATCAATTCTGCTGTTTTTTTCAATAACACTTAATATCTCTTTTCTTATCAATGATAATTCTGCCATTTTATCACCGGACCTTTCTGTCATTTATTCTTTGGTGGTTCAAGAAATCTCTTCTCATCCTCATTTATGATAACTCTGTCATTTCCTTCTGTAATTTTTCCGATAACATACCCATCAATTCCGCTTTTCTTTAACTCATTCACAAGACCCAGTCCGTCCGATGTAACCATGAGAAGCGAACCGGCTGACGGCATCAGATACGGATTGATATTAAAATAATCCGTCAGTTCAATGGTCTCCTGCCGTATATTTATCTTTCTCAAGTCAACTTCCAGACCACAATTGCCTGCTTCGCCAAGTTCCCACAGTGCACCGAAAACTCCGCCTGATGACATATCGTGCATTGCCGCTACGCCGTGTTTTGCCGCAATCTCAGCTTCTCTTACTACGGATATATCCTCAATAAATGATTTTGCGTTCTCAATATAAAGAGGTGTAAATCTGCCAAGGAACTCCTCCTCCCGCTCCATGGCAAGAATTGCTGTTCCCTCCAGTGCAACGGCCTTTGTCATAACTATGTCCTGACCCGGCTTTACCTCCTCCTTATATTTATACACACATCCCTCATCAGCATTCATAATTCCTGTAACGGTCACTGTCACTACGGGGTGTATTACCGCATCACTTACGGCCGTGTGGCCTCCGGTTATGTGTACTTTATTCTCTGCCGCCTTTTCTGCCATCTCTTCCATAAGCATTTTAAGTTTTATCTCCCGCATTCCCTCAGGAAGAACAATGGATATCTGCGCATACTGCGGCATGCCGCCCACTGCGGCAACATTGTTTATCGCCTTAATCAGTGCGCGGCTCTTATGCAAATCTCTCTTAGCAACCTCCGTCTGTGTGGACATTACTATTCTTTTTTCACCTTCAGCTATTACACAACTGTCATGTCCCACTGCAGCGCGGCTTAAGACAGACTTACTCTTATAACAAATCTTCTTAAGTACAGAGCGCTTCAATACAGACTCCGATATCTTTCCAGCTTTCATAATGACTTACCCGCTTTTTTGTGATACAATAACTAAATGAGGTACGCTAAAAATGGTACAACCATAGCAAGTACAAGCACAACTGCAAGTACTGCTGTAAAGATTCTTCTTGATTTTTTGTTGTAAATATTTGCCATTTTAAACTCCTTCCCTCCCTCACTAATGGGAGTAAAAAAATATTTATCAAAATTGTGAAAGGTTATTACTATGGGTTACTTTTTTCCGGTTCTTTTTATACTGTTTATTATTTTTATCGTATGGCTTAATGTTGAGAGAATGAGAAGCGAGCGCAAGGATATTGAGCGTCATAATGAATTCTGGCAGAAGGAAAACGACGCCAACAGTGTGCGACGCCAACCGCTTGATAATCTGCCTTACGTAACCATCCCTGATGAGCTTTTGCTTCCAAACCTGTCATCAGACCTTCCGGAAGATGATGCCGAGCTTAAAAGATGTAATGATATACTTACCACATTAAAGTCTGAACGTATTCTTAATCTTACAGGTAAGACCAGCACCGATATCAAAATGGATTATGGTGCTGCCAATCTCTCCCAACTTGATGAATATGACCAGAACTTCACTCTGTTTGCCCAGACAATCTATGCCTATGGCGAACAGCTTCACAAGCTTGGCTTTGACCACGAAGCAATTAAAGTACTTCGCTTTGGCATTGATAGTTTATCAGATATCAGCGGTAATTACAAGCTTTTGGCTACGCTTTATGTAAAATACGGGCAGAATGACAAACTGGAAGAACTGAAAAAAACAGCGGAGGGACTTGATTCCCTCATGAAGGGAACAATCCTCCGCTATCTTAATGACATTCAAAATTAAAGTTTCATTTTTTTGCTGCATGCAATGGCAAGCGAACCCGGTCCGATGTGACACGATACGCTGAGTGACAGGTGGTCTGTCACGATGTTCTCTGCCGGATATTCAGGCCACATTTTAAGGATATCCTCCTTAAAATTCTCTGCCTCCGCGGCATTTTCCGTATGTGCAATCTCAATCCATATGTCGTTGACATCGCCTCCGAAGCGTGTCTCTATATCACTCTTTAATGCATTAATCATAAGTGTCTTTGCCTGATTGAGTGTTCTCGCTTTGGCAAATGCATCAAGCTTCTCACCCTGAATCTGAAGAACAGGCTTTAACTTAAGAATTGTACCCAGAGCCGCTGCCGCCGGAGTAATTCTTCCGCCCTTCTTTAAGTACTTGAGAGTATCCAGCATAATATAAATACTTGACTCAAATTTCATTTCCATAAGTTTGTCATGAATCTCTTTCGCACTCATACCTGCATCTGCCATCTGCTTTGCATCAAGTGCCGCCTGCCTCTGAGTTACGGAAATTCTCTGATTATCTACTACAAATACCTTTCCGTCATACTCATCTTCTTTTGACAGTGCCATGGCAGTGCTGCATGAACCTGAAAGACCGCTTGACATCGGCATATGAACTATCTCATTATATCCCTCATCAAACAGATTGTTCCAAAGATTCATAATATATTCCGGTGAAGGCTGTGTTGTTGAAACATCGGCACCATCCGCCAGTTTCTGATAAAACTGTTCTCTTGTCAGGTTAATATCCTCAAAAAGTGTCTGACCGTCAATGATAAACGGCATCGGAACTACATATATTCCGAGCTTTCCCGCTTCTGCCTGTGAAATTCCACTGTTACTGTCAGTTATAATCGCAACCTTTGACATTTTCATCCTCCATTAAAATCCTTATAATATTTATTAAAATCCTAATACCTTTTCTGATTAGGACATTTATCCTACCTGTAAGTCTATCATAAACAATAGGCCTATGCAAGCTTGAATATCATCACTGAATAAGGCGGAAGTTCCACGCCCCCTGAAATATCCGTAGCTTTTCCCGAAATCAATTCAACTGCATTTCCGGAAGCCATATTAAATGATGCGGTAAAACTGTTCTCATCCGCATTTATGGCAGTGATAACCTTCTCTCCTTCGTAATTTCTCTCATAAACACACTGTTTATTTGTGAGAACCACAGACTTAAAATCGCCGTAATTAAGGGCTGCTTCTCTCTTTTTAATATCAGCAAGCACACTTATATTCTCTGTAAGTTCATTCCACTTCGGAGCTTCAAATGACGGGCGAAGTGCGGGATCACCCTGTCCCTTATCCGCTTTCTCTCCCCATTCACTTCCGTAATATACACACGGAATACCCGGCATTGTAAAGAGCATGCCGTATATAAGCGGCAGATGTTTTTCATTTGTAAGAATCGATGCAACTCTTGACACATCATGATTATCAACAAATGACAAAAGATGCTTTCCTTTGTATATTGTCCAGTTCTCAGGTCCGAACTGACGCAGAAGGGAATGATTTATCTCAAACATATTCATGGAATTAAAACTTGAATAAAGTCCCTTATAACATTCATAATTCGTACAACTGTGAAGCATTCCGTCACATACAAACTGGTTGTAATCTCCGTGAAGGAGCTCTCCGATAAGAACGAAATCTGCCTTCTTACTGTCGGTAAAACTTCTGAGTCTCCTTATGAAATCCTTGTCAAGACAATATGCAACATCAAGGCGTATACCGTCAATATCAAAATAATCTATCCAGTAATTTACTGCATCAAGAATGTGATTAATAACATCCTCATTTTTCAGATTAAGCTTAACCAGATCATAATTTCCTTCCCAGCCCTCATACCAGAGTTCGTCATTGTAATTGGAATTTCCGTCAAAATTAATGTTAAACCAGTCTTTATACTGAGAATTTCCACGATTTACCAATACATCCTTAAATTTCTCAAAGCCTCTTCCAACATGGTTAAATACACCGTCGATAACTACTTTTATGCCCTGTTTATGAAGTTCATCAACAACCTTCTTAAAGTCTTCGTTTGTTCCGAGCCTTGTGTCTATCTTCTTATAATCTCTGGTATTGTAACCATGAGTATCCGACTCAAAAATCGGTGAAAAATATATCGCATCTGCACCAAGTTTCTTTATATGAGGAATCCACTCCTCCACTTTAAGAATACGATGCTCCAAAGCACCGTCATTTTCAAAGGGTGCACCGCAAAATCCTAATGGATAAATCTGATAAAATACGCTCTCATATGCCCACATATTCATAACTCTCTTTCCTATATTTTTATTCTCCACAAAGAATTCTCTCAAGTTCCGTTGTGGATGTTGCAAAAACTTCTGCTCCTGCTTTGACTAACTCCTCTTTGTCCCTGAATCCCCATAGAACTGTTATCATATCCATGCCGCTGTTTATGCCCGTTGCCACATCAACATCAGAATCTCCTATAAATACAGCCTCATTCTTTTCAAGTCCAAGAAGTTCAAGTGCCTTATATATCATGTCCGGTGCAGGTTTCTTTGGTATACCGGGTGTATCTCCCATAGCCACATCAATAAGACCCGGAAAATAAATTCCTGCCAGCTCCTCCACTGCCTCCTTAAGTTTATTTGAAACAATGGCAAGCTTGTATCCCTCCGCCTTAAGCTTTGTCATAAGCTCCACAACACCGTCATAAGGTTTCGTTTTGTCCTTGGAATGTATACTGTAATACTCCCTAAAATCCTTAAGTACATCTGCCTGAACATTCCCGTCTGTTCCCTCCGGAACCGCTCTCTCCACAAGCTTTGCCACACCGTTACCCACAAATCTTCTCGTCTGCTCAAGTGTAATCTCCGGCATTCCATGCTTTGAAAGTCCATAATTCACACTGTTCATAAGGTCTTCCAGTGTATTCAAAAGTGTTCCGTCAAGATCCCATATAACTGCTTTATATTTCATCATCCACACCTGTTCCTTTCAATGATATTTTATACTATATTTACAAAAAAAGGAAGTACAATTACTGTTATTATTCCTGCCACAGCAATAGCCAGACTTCCCATGGCTCCTTCCACCTCACCTATTTCCATGGCTTTTGAAGTACCCATGACATGTGATGCCGTTCCCAGAGACAAGCCTTTCGACACAGGTTCTTTTATCCTGAATACCTTAAAAATAATTTCGGCAAACATACCACCGATATTCCCCGTAATAACAATTGCCGCAGTGGTAATAGCAACTATTCCGTTAAATTCTTCTGAAACGCTTATTCCGATAGCCGTTGTTATGGACTTTGGAAGAAGTGTGACGTACATCTGATGATCAAGATTAAACAAAATGCTTAATCCGAGAATGCACAGTGCACTTACCATAACTCCGGAAATTATTCCGATAAGAACCGCTGCCAGATTCTCTTTTAATATCTTCATTTTCTGATAAAGCGGTACTGCCAGACAGACCGTTGCAGGTGTCAGAAAATACATAAGAATTGAAGCCCCTTCATTGTAAGCCTCATAATCTATATCTGTAACCACAAGAAAAACTATTATAATTGCCATGGCTGTAACAAGCGGTGTAAGAAAGCTGATTCCTGTCTTCTTTCTCACAAACACTCCTATCTGAAATGCGGCAAGGCTTAACACAACTCCAAACAATGCCGACTCCGTAAGAAACTCTCTCATGCCTGTCCACCCTCTTTCTTCATGTCTCTTTTCTTTTTCATTCTGATAACAAGCTGTGAAAGATGGCCTGTCACAATCATTACCACAAATGTAGAGACAACTGCTATAACACAAAACGGTACTATAATATCACTTATAAGCGGCCATGCTGTAATAAGTCCCACACTTGGCGGTATAAACATTACAGGCATTGCCTGAATAAGAAACTCCGCCGTATCCTTCACGGCCTCTAACTTAAGTATTCCCGTCATAAGTGCAATAAGCATTATTACAAGTCCGTATACACTTGCCGGAATTTTAAAGGGAAGAACGGCTTTTACACACTCTCCCATAAATGAAATTATCATAATAATTGCAAACTGTTTTATATACTTCATTTTATCACCTTTCTGCCTCCACTTACAGGTCAATTAATTATCATCCTGTACAGTATATTCCCGTAAACCTTTTGTGTCCATAGAAATATTATAAATTTTCTTGTAAATAAAAGGATTTAATGATATAATTTTTTTAGTTTGAATCTGTGAATTATTTTAGCGACGTGAGGCAAATTGTAAATGGATGATTTTATTACAGGGCGTGTACATAAAATAGATGTACGTAAGAGCAGTCTGATTAAGTCTTACTACGAATCAAGACAAGACTCCCTTACAGGTCTTTTGAAGTACGAGCAGTTTATTAAAAAAGTAACTGAATATATATCAACAAACAAAGATCCTGAAAAGGGTCTTGCGATTGTGTACTCTGATATTCGTTTTTTTAAACTTATAAATGAAAAGTACGGATATTCTGTAGGAAACAGTCTTCTGAAATATTTTTCCTATACCATTAAAGACGGTAACTCCATGACTTTTGCTGCGTGTCGTGTATATTCGGACAATATTGTATCTGCAGTCACTTACAATAACAGCAGAAGTCCTCGGGATTTTTGCGATATTATATCAAATCATAACCATACTGTTGAAGCAGAATTACAGAAACGCTTTTTAGATCAGAACCTGATTATCAATACAGGCATTTTTATTGCAAATGATACCACCGGTCTTGATGCCGAGATTGCCATATCTAACGCAAACCTTGCAAGAAAACGCGCAAAGGCCACAGAGGCTTATGACGCGGTTCTGTTTACACCTGAGATGATGAATTCTCTCATGATGCAGATGGAGCTTTCTTCACAACTTCCAAACGCCATAAAAAATGGTGAGCTCACTGTGTTCTACCAACCTAAAATAGAATGCGGTTCAGAAAAGGTCATTGGTGCAGAAGCTCTTATAAGATGGATTAAGCCGGACGGAAAATTTATTTACCCTGACCAGTTTATTCCTCTTTTCGAGAGTAACGGACTTATTGTTGAGGTTGATTATTTTGTATATCGGAAAGTATTTGAACACATTAAGGAGCGTCTTGATAACAATCTTCCTGTAGTTCCTATCTCAATGAATGTATCAAGGGTTCATCTCTCCTCTGACGGCATTATTGAATATGTTAAGGGACTTTTTGAAGAATATAAGATTCCTCCTGAACTCATTGAATTTGAACTTACAGAGAACATCTACATAGAAGATATGCAGTCTGTTCTCCCGCTTATAAATGAATTCAGAGGCATGGGCATAAAAGTTTCCATGGATGATTTCGGCTCAGGCTATTCATCTCTTAACGAGCTTAATAACCTGCCAATTGATGTATTAAAACTGGACCGTGTTTTCATGACCGAGTCACTAAACGATAAACAGCAGATAGTGTTATCAAGCATTATCGAGATGGCAAAAAAACTTAATATTGCCGTACTTTGCGAGGGTGTAGAGAACATTAGTCAGAACGAGTTTTTAAGAAAAATCGGATGTGATATGGTACAGGGATACTATTACAGTAAACCCCTTCCCGAAACAGACTATGTAGAATATATCAAAAACCGAATGACCGAAACAACAAAATATATCCGGTTTTCATTTGACAATACACTTATGGACGACAGTGATACATACGAAGGGCGGATTATAGGTGAGGGAATCCAATTTGCCGATGGTCCTGCCAACACTTTGGGAGTTCACTTTGACGGAGGTTCGTGTGCAACAAATGTTATTGAACTTCCTACGTCTGTTTACCCTCTTTCAAACTATACCATTACAATGTGGTTCAAAGAAGATGTGGAGCAAATGTGGACATCCCTTATGTATACAAGTTTTGCAGAAGGTTTCTCAAACATTGTACCTCATGCTCTTGATTTGAAGGCAATGTTCCGTATCAAGGATACCACATGTAACTCTTCCGAATGTACGGATGCATGCAGCGTCCTTGCTCCAAGACGCAACGTATGGAACTTCATCGCTGCATCATATAATTACAGAACACAGACTTCATCTCTTTTTCTCAACGGACTTCCGGCCGGAAAGTTTGAACATGCACCAATTCTTGGTGAACCGATGCGTGTCCTTTTGGGCGGTGATGTCTACAAGGAAAGTTTTAAGGGTACTATTGCAGATTTAAGAATCTATAATCAGGAGTTATCTCCTATCGAGATTCTGTATGCATTTAATGAATTTGGCCAATAATATTTTTTTCATATTATTTACTTCCTTAATAAAAAAGAACGCACCACCTACAAAAAGTGGTACGTTCTTTTTTTGTTAATGTTAATAAGGAGAAGTGCCTGGTTCCGGAATCGAACCAGAGACACGAGGATTTTCAGTCCTCTGCTCTACCAACTGAGCTAACCAGGCATATTACCGCAATACTCATCCTCAATACCCAGACTGAATATCACGGTGTCTATCTTACCATATTCATGCTTTTTTGTCACGCATTATTTTATTTCTTTGAGAAAAATGTAGCCGATGACATGAGACCGTAAGCATCTTCGGCCTTTCTTACCGCGTCGCAGACAGCATGTCCCATAACATTTGCAGCAAGGGTTCCTACCATATCCATGTCTGCCTGTACATCCCCTACGGACATTGCATAAATGCTGTCTCCGTCCATTGTTGTGTGTACCGGGTTGATGGTTCTTGCATATCCGTTATGAGCCATTGTAGCTATCTTATTTATCTGTGCCTTGTCAAACTTTCCGTTTGTTATAACAACTCCGATAGTTGTATTCTGCATCTGCTGTTTTTGTGCTTCTGCTGCCTGCTCTGCCATCATATAAATCACCTGTTCCATATTGACAAATGACTTCATGTCAGGTGAGAGCATTCCTGCAATAATCTCATGAGTATCGTAATCATATATATCTCCGCATGCATTTACAGCAACGATTGCGCCAACCTTCAAATCTCCAATCTGAACAGCATATGAGCCAAGTCCTGACTTCATGGCTGTTTTCATGCCTCCCAGTTTTCCTACCGTTGCACCCATTCCTGCACCGGCATTTCCCATCTTAGGATTATTATTTTCCGCATCTTCACAAGCCCTTACAGCCATTGCACCGTCAGGACGTACATGCATATCCCCCACAGTCAAATCAAATATACATGACTGACACACAAGGGGAACCTTTGTAATGCCTACATCAAAGCCTATATTTTTCTTTTCAAGATATGACATAACTCCGCCTGCCGCATCAAGACCAAATGCACTGCCTCCGCTTAAAAGTACCGCATTGATAAACTGCGAAGCAGCGGTCGGTTTTACCAGTTCAGTCTCTCTGGACGCCGGACCTCCACCCCTTACATCCAGTCCTGTCACTGCTCCTCTCTCACAGATTACAACAGTACATCCTGTACCTGCCTTAGCATCCTCGGCATTGCCGATTTTTACATTTTCAATTTCGTTTATTCCTATTACTTTCATGATTATTTTTTACTCCTTTATTCTTATATTATATTGGACTTACATTAATAAACCCACTTGTTTCTTACGTCAAATCTTTTGTAAGTCTACCACAAAAAGTCGTAAAAAACAACTGAACAACAGCTCCTCTAAAAATTAAATATATCATTTAGCTACATTAATCCCTCCGCTTATGTTATACTCAAAAATAATTGATTTACACTTTTAACATCGAGGTATATTACTTTATGACAGAACTAAAGACAGAACGACTTATATTAAAACCACTTGGCCCGGAATACCTTGATACAACTCATAAGTATTCCTCCGATTTGGATAACTGCAGACTTATGGTTTTTCTTCCCAATGAATCTTTAGAAGAAACACTGCAATTTCTCGTAGATGCAGAAGCTGAGTGGTCGAAGGAAAATCCTTCATATTATGAATTTGCAATTATTTTAAACGATACACACATTGGTGCTATTTCACTATACCTTGAAGACGAAGGTGAGACTGCCGAGCTTGGCTGGATACTCGACAAAGCTTACCACGGCAGAGGATATACCACAGAAGCCGCAAAAGCCCTGATAAAGTATGCTTCCGAAAATATGGGCATACATCACTTCATAGCACACTGCGACAGCGAAAATGCCGCATCCTACAGTGTTATGGAAAAGCTCGGCATGATTCGAACCGACACTCATATGGGCAGAAAAAACCGTTCTTCTGATGAAGAGCGTAAAGAATATCTGTACGAAAAAACAGTCAACAACTAACATATCTGAATATAATATTAAAAAACATATACAGGTGACTTATGGATAATTTTTTTCCTGATAATTCAATTATAAATATTTCAGACGGAATCATTGAGGATATCAGTTTCACAAACGGCACTTATTATGTGACTATAGATTATACTGACTGTATAAATTGCAGAAGAACAAATCAGACTGTACGGCTGGTCGTAGGAGATAACACCCTTATCTTTGATGAGCGCGGTAACACTATACCTGCCTCCGACTTAAGAAAGGGCATGACCGTAAATGCTGCCTTTTCTTCTGCCATGACAAGGAGCATTCCTCCCCAATCAAACGCCTTTATGATAAGGATTGCGAGAAGACCCGTCTCCGACAATATTACTGTCGGCAGGATTTTGGATATCGACAGGCGAAACAGAAGCTTTACCACCATAAGCGATGGAAATCCGTCGTCTGTCATTAGATTTAATGTTCCGGAAGATGCCATTATCTTAAGCACTGCCGGACTTCCGTTAAATTTCACCCAGCTTGTTCCCGGACGACGTGTCAGGGTTCGCCACGCATCATTTATGACTGCAAGCATTCCGCCACAGACCACGGCCTTTGAGATAAGGGTTATAGGATAATTTATCGCGCTCAAAGAAAAAGTAAGCACGAACGAAGTGAGTATTTACTTTTTCTGGCGCGATACCGACAAAATCAGCAGTGCGAAGCACGGCAGACACGAAGTGGCTGGATTTTGGAGGTACTTACTTGGGATTCATATAAGTTAAACCAGTAATTTACAGATGTGTTGTCCGCGCTGGAAGTTTATGCCATGCGTAAATTTCAATCAGTAGCATTTGTGGAAGTAAAACCACTTGAAACTGATGGTACTGTGATATAAGCGGTAAATTGAGAAAAAACTTAAAGCAAAATGAGCAAGAAAAACCGCTCAAAACCAATGGAACTACGATATAGGCGGTAAATTGAGAAAAAACTTAAAGTAAAACGAGCAAGAAAAACCGCTTAAAACTGGTGAAACCATGATATGGGTGGTAAATCAAGAAAAATCATGAAAAAAAATGAGAAAAAAAACCACTTGGAACTGAGAAAATCATGATATGAGAGGTAACTTATAAGATTTTGCTATTCTGGACTGTATTAGGTATAAGATGCTTCCCCTCAGAAGACGCAGCTCTCTATGTCGACCGGTTCGAGCCATGCGTATTCATAGGTACTTTGCACCTATTTCTGACTTTGCATGGCTCGTTAAACGGTAATTAATCTTATAATTCTGACTTTTCTATAGATTCCAGGGCTTATTGCCCTAACGTTAGTTTTCCGGTTCAAACGAGCAATGCACATGCATTACTTTCCACATTTCCCTAAACTTTTCTAAGTACATCGTCATCCTAACATACGGATTTGGGCAACTTTTATATCTAGCAATGAAGCAGATGCAAGCTGCATCATTCCTTGCAAATATATTGAATTTCTCAATAATCAGTTCTTCGACTTCTCCCGACTCCGTTTGTTTACCGTGTTGAAAAAAATCAGATATCAACAGTATATGTTCCTGAAGTGTATAAGTGTCGTTGCCCTTGTGATTATCAAAATATATAAGTTCATTATGTTCAACATCGTAAAACTCTTTCAGCTTATTAATGTCTTTATCGTACCATGCCTGATTATAATCATTCAAATATTTTTCAAAGAGTGCCCTTATATCTTCCACAGTACGTTCACCTCCTCCAAATTCTTTCTTACCTTTTTGGATTACAAAAAATCCTATTTCTTATGCTGCTGATAAAACTCCTTTAAATCCGCTTTTACCTCATCCGGCAACATCGTCTTCTTCACACCCTGAATAGCTCCTTCAAGAGCCATCAACCGATTAATACAGGCAGATTCATCAATTTCCTGTATTTTGAGCCACGCCGCTTTTGCTCCTACTTTCATTAATTCACCGACAGAACTAATTCCCACTTGACTAAGCTGCTCTTCAACTGTTTTTCCTATGTTAGGAAGTTTAGATAATTCTCCCATATAAACGTATACCTCCAATCATATAATCATAATACTACCGTGTCCTAACCTGATTGTCCCGTATAAACGGGTATTCAATCTTTTCGTTTAACAATAAATCATACGCCCTTACTTTTCGATAGGTGTTTCCCATCATCTCATTCTCTCGGTAGCTACGGATTGCATCCATGTCAAATTCCGCATAGAACAATCCTTCCGTTTCATCATCCGCCATCAGCAGAACATTATCCACGCAATTGCCGTTTTCATCCCAACAGATTGGACTGAATGCGCAGGAATTACCGGCATTTTCACCATTAGGATTTGCCATTGCAACACCAACCATATTCTCATAGGCTCTCGTCGACAATGCGCAAAGACGCGGTTTCATTGCTCCGCAATCGTTGGGAACAAGAATAAGTTCCGCCCCTTTCAGCATAAGTATCCGCGCGCTCTCAGGATATTCACGATCATAACAGATCATAACGCCCAGTTTGATTCCGTGAAAGTCGCACACATGAAATACATCGCCACTTTCAAGACAAGCTTCATCTGCAAAATCACAAGTATGAACTTTGGAATATTTCATAAGTACAGTGCCGTTCTTATTGACTACATATGCTGAGTTCTGCGGTTTATTCTGTCCTTTTGTGATAGCTGTTACCACTACACCAAGACTCAGTTTTTTCGCTGTGTCACAGATTTGTTCAAGATAAGAACTGTTGTCCGGGATGGCTTTTTCATTACATACGGGCAGCCCATACCCTGTCAAATACGCCTCCGGCAATAACAAAATATCAGCTCCGTTCTCCGCTGCTTCCTTCATTTTTTCTATGACGATATCTGTGTTTTTCTGATACTGCTCATTCAATGATTTCTTCTGCAAAATAGCGATTTTAAATATCATATTGTCCCCCTTATCTTGCTGCTTCTCGTTACTCCAATCAACAAGTTATTTTCTTTTTAAGTTGTATATGCATTATCACCATCACCGCCAGGAAAATCACCAGATATACAGGAAAAAGCTTTACGCTTATGTAATCAGCAATAACGCCGAACAAAGGCGCCATAAGAAGATTTCCCACATAAGCACTGGCCATCTGTACTCCTATAATCGCCTGGGACTTGTCCGCACCAAAATTATACGGTGTAGAATGGATTATGCATGGATAAATAGGCGCACAGCCAAGTCCTATGATTATCAGTCCTGCCAAAGAAATAATATGTCCAAACGGAAGACACATAAGTATTATTCCCGTAAAGATGATACACTGCCCAAGACGAATCATCTGATTATCATTAAGCTTCATTGTGACAAAACCGCTAATGGCTCTGCCAACGGTGATACCTATGAAAAACATACTGCCAAAACCTGCCGCAGTCTCCGAATCCACTCCATGTTCAAGTACCAGATAGCTGCTTGCCCAAAGCCCTGCTGTCTGTTCAAGTGCACAATAACAGAAAAACATAAGCATAACCTGCTTTACACCTGTTATCTTTACTATCTCCGTTAGACCCAAAGCCCTGCTGCCATCTGCTTCGCTATTTTCCGATATACGCCCCTTCCACAACGGAAGACTTAACATGATTATAATTGTCAAAACCAACTGGATATAAGATATATATCTGTATCCCATATTCCAGCCATGATTATTTGTCAGCGCATAGCTCATAATATACGGTCCCACGCTTGCCCCCACACCCCACATACAGTGAAGCCAGCTCATGTGGCGACTCTCGTAATGAAGCGCAACATAATTGTTGAGGGATGCGTCAACGCTTCCTGCACCAAGACCGTATGGAACTGCCCACAAAACCAGATGCCAGTACTCACTGCTGACAGAAAATCCCCATAATGCAATGGCTGTTGTAAGAACACTAAGTGCCGTCACCTTGCCTGTTCCAAGCTTTCTTGTAAGTCTGTCGCTTTGCAGACTTGAAATAATTGTACCGGCTGAAATAATCATAAAAACAGCACCGGCATATGACACCGGAACATCAAATTCCTTATACATTACAGGCCATGCAGAGCCCAACAGTGAATCAGGCAAGCCAAGACTTATAAATGATAAATAAATTACCGCCAATAATAAATGAATCATGATATACTTCCTTTTTTATTAAATAGTTATTTTAGAACTTGTGTTCGATATTCTTTTATGATATAATTTTTTTAGCAGCACTTTTGCTGCCGGAAAATATGCTTATTATACCACACTTTTTTAGATTACAACACATTTTCGAGAGGCCAACCATGATTTATTTATCTCATTTTTCTTTTCCCGATGAGGAAACAGAATTTGACTTTTTTCTCAGCGTGAAAAGAACCTGCTACGACTCATATTATCCTTTTAAAGTTTTATCTAAACGCAGACTTGCCATGCTTGATTTTGAGCCAATTACAATATTATACGGCGGAAATGGTTCCGGCAAGACAACTGCGCTGAATATTATTGCCGAAAAACTTAACCTTAGGCGTGATACTCTGTACAATCGCTCAAATTTTTTTGAAGACTATGTTCGTCTCTGCGATTTTAAGTCTGTAAAACATTTACCTTCTGACAGCAGAATAATTACAAGCGATGATGTTTTCGACTATATGCTCAATATCAGAACCCTCAACGAGGGCATAGACAAAAAACGTGAGGAGCTTTTTGATGACTTTCTTGATACGAAATACTCCCATTTCAGAATGAATTCTCTTGATGACTACGAACAGCTTAAAAAAGTTAATTTGGCAAGAAGCAAAACCCAGTCAAAGTATATCAGAGCCAATCTTATGGATAATGTACGCGAGCACTCTAATGGTGAGAATGCTTTTTTATATTTTACCGAAAAGATAACCGAGAATTGCCTTTACCTTTTGGACGAGCCTGAGAACAGTCTGTCACCGGAGAGGCAATTGGAATTAAAAAAATTCATTGAAGATTCGGCGAGATTTTTCGGCTGCCAGTTTATAATCTCGACCCATTCGCCATTTCTTTTATCAATGAAAGGTGCTAAAATCTACGACATGGATGAGGAAATTGTCGATGTCAAAAAGTGGACAGAGTTGTCCAATGTACAGGCATACTTTAATTTCTTTAAGGAACATGAGCGCGAATTTTTGTAATAAGCAGCCATTCACCTCGCGTTTTTATATTTATTTCTTACAGTAAATATCAATTGCTTTGGCAGTAAACTCTGCTGTTCCTTCTCCGCCATAGCTATCAATATTCTCTGTAAATTCTCCACCGCTTGCATACATCTTTCCAAGTCCGGACAGGATTTCCTTTGAGCATTTATAATAATGTTCTGATATAAAATCCTGTAATTTCTTAACCTGCAATTGAACCATATCACTTGCTGCATCTTGCTCTTTCAACTTCCCAAACTCTGCGAAAATTAACATAAAACTGTTAATCACATCTTTCTGCCGGACATCCGTCATGTTCTTAGACTTTTCTTCATATTCCTTGTATTCAGCAGTCTCTCCCCATTGCTCTTTTGCGCGTTTTGAATATTCATCAATCTTTTTTGTGTCAAATACTGTAAAATCCATTTTTTTCACTCCTATCTCTTTTATTCCTCGAGCAAAATCTATAAGATTCTCAAGATGCTCCTTCTTCAAGGTCAATAACTCTATCTGTTGTTCAAGTGCTTTCTCCCTATCAAAGTTAGGTGCATCCATAATCTCCTTAATCTCTTTTAAAGAAAATTCCAATTCCTTAAACAGCAAAATCTGTTGCAACCGATTCAACGCTGTATCGTCATACAACCTGTATCCGGACTCTGTGAATTTGCTTGGCTTTAAGAGTCCAATGGTATCATAATATTGCAGAGTGCGTATACTCACTCCGGTCAATTTACTTACTTGATTTACTATCATCATTGGCATTTCCTCCTCTCGATAAGTATACAATAAACTATTACGCAACGTAAGAGTCAATAGTTTTTTGAAATAACTTAACTGCCGGTTAAGTTCTATCCTTCAAATCCATTGTATTATCTGTATGCATTATATATAATTCATATATCAGACATGTTTGAATTATTTAATTTGGAGGTCTTAATATGAATATAGGTAATACTATTTTAGAACTTAGAAAGAAGAAAGGGATTACACAGGATGCTCTCGCTGCGGAGATGGGCGTGACTCCTGCTGCAGTCTCAAAATGGGAGAATAACTGTACACTTCCTGACATCTTAATGCTGGTTGCACTGGCAGACTATTTTCAGGTGTCAACAGATGAGCTTCTCGGAAGAAAAGCTTATTTAAAGAAAGCTGTTATCGTAACCTTGTCAGAAAGCCTTACAGGCAAAATTGAGGCTCTGACAAGGCAATACGGAATTATATCCGCATTCAACTGCGTTTCCTATGACGAGGCAAAGGAAAAGTGCAGTGAAAATCCTGACATAGAGTATATCATCATCGCAGACAGTACACTTTCTCCGGAAGAAAATTATATCGAAGTCTCGCCTTCACCTGAGAACGTCAAGGTCTATGTATGTTCCGGTGATACAGACGCAGAAACACTTGCAATCCTTGAGATGATGCTCCGCGATTTAAAATCCTAGCACCAAAATCTACCTTTACTGATATGAGGCTGTCGAATTATTGTATAATAATGCGGCAGCCTCATATCAAGCAACTACATCACATATTCATCTGCATTGACAATCTTTGTATTCATTGCATTTTCAAACATTCCGAAAATATCTCCCATAGGGATAAAAAAACAAAAGTGTTGAAAATTTTTAATTAATTTTTAGCCTGTTTAATGCCTCCTCCAGTTTTTTGTTTTCTGATCTTTCATTCAATATAGAAACCACAGTGCTTACTGCCGCACTTATTATAAAACACAATACAAACATTCCCCATGCTGCAATGTCATTCTTTGGAAACCATCCGAATACAATAATGCAGGTTACCAGCACTGCAATCACACATGCAAACATGCATACGGTTCTTAAGGTTACAGACATGTTTTTTATTATTTTATCCGTAAAAAACAAGAATTTCAATAAAACTGTCACTACTGATACACCTAAAAACTGTATCATCGTAGCTGTTGTAAGCCCTCTGCCTCCCATTTCAAACATTGTTGAATACTCCTTCGCATCCTCACCAAACAATACCACAAAAACATTCAAACAAAGTATTGTTATTCCAAAAATCATAAATATTTGTACTAAAAAGTCAAAGATAGTTTCTCTTCTTTTCATATATGCTTTCTTCCTTTCTTATGACATCAATTTTCTTTTAATCTCATCAGCGTACTGTCTTGAGACCATTATCTGTTCTCCACTTTCAAGAGTAAGACGTATTTTCCTGTCAACATCGTTTTTTAAGGACTTTATAAATCTCAAGTGCACAAGGCACGACCTACTGACTCTAAAGAAGCCGCTCTCACACAACAACTCCTCCATCTCATACAGTTTCAATTTTGATTCATAGTATGTGTCCTTGGTATATACAAATGTCTTCCGTTCCACTGCTTCAATGTATATAATTTTTGATACATCAAGCAGATATGTTTCATCTTCCCTTGTGACCATAAGCTGTTGATTTAATATACGCAATGTGGCAATTATTCTCTCTATTTCAGGTGTAAGTCTGCCACATGATATGGTTATCTCTGTTTCCTTTTGTTCCGGTTTTATGTCGATTGCAATCTTCAATTTTGTTTTCCTCCTTTCCACAAGTGCAATGTACCATGTATTTTTTTCCTGCGCAATAAGCTGATACGCAAGTTGCCATATGCTTACCACAAGTTGCACATATCTCATTTTTAGTTGTTTTTTATGTCGGCGTTCTGTGATATACTGTTCATAAGCTAATTATCGGAGAAAATTATTCATTAACGGGAGGAAATATGGAACCATTAAATATAAGCAGAGACAACTTTCCAATGAGTACGGCTTCAGCAGAGGGTATGATACCCATGACTCCGCACATAGACAATTTCGAGATCTATTACAGAGAGAACATACCATATATAAAACGTGGTGACCGACAACTATACCTTCAGATTATCGGTCCTATCAATGCCGGAAGCGGACTGCCATGTATCGTATTCGTTCCCGGTTCGGCATTTCACGAACAAAATGTAAAAGAACGTGTCGCAAATCTCAGTTATCTTGCCATGAGAGGCTTTGTTGTTGCCGCCCTTGAATACCGCGGCTCGGAGTGTGCTGTTTTCCCCGCACAGGCTCTTGATGCAAAGGCCGGTGTTTACTTCATGCGCGAGCATGCCAATGAATATTGCATTAACCCTGATAATATTTTCCTTATGGGTGACTCATCGGGAGGCCACACAGCCCTGAAGGCTGTGAGATAGGTCGAAAAGCCGTATTGGAACACCCTGAATTGGTTGAGCCGACAATAATTGCAAATTATGTCCATAAAGAAAGGGAACTCCCTCCGATATTGATGTTCCACGGAACTAATGACGAGCTTGTTCCTTTCGGTCAGGGTTGCGAATTATATAATGCTTTGAGAAATGCAGAGAAGGACGCAACCTTCTATCAGGTTATCGGTGCTCACCATGGTGGCAGGAAGTTCTGGTCAAAGAAAGTTCTTGATATAGAAGAGGCTTTTATCAGGCGATTATGTAAATAAAGAAATTATGATATTATCTTCTCAACCAACATATTAATTGCATCTTTATTTGTATTATCTGCGCCCTTAATGGTCTCAAGCATATGTAAATCTTCTTCGCTCTTTTCCGGCTTTTTCTCAATATTTTTCTTAATCATATTTATCATCATTCTTTTGAAAAAGCCGACCTTCTCAGGTCTGTAGCCGCCTTCAAAGTAAAAGAAGTTACCTTCGTCAAGTCCGTTCTGCTCAACCATTTTCCCTATAACTTCGTCACCCGGAGCACTCATTCCCACACCAAAAACATAAAGTTTCTTTAGATTTAAAGCCTTAATCTTATCATATCCCGAAACCATACCTGCCATAATCCAGCCGCCGTACACAACCACATCATAATTAGTAAGCTCATTTAAATTTACTTTCTTCAACTGCACAGCCTCACAATTTAACGCTTCTGCAATCCAGTTTGCATACTTTTCTGTAAAACCTGTTCCGCTTTTATAAACTACAATTATTTTCATATCTCTTTTCTCTCCTTACTTTTCCGCATTACACGTCAGTCCATAGCTGATATCCAAAAGGCTGTATATCTCATTATCCGGCACTGTTCCATCCAATATTATGGTTATCCAATGTGTCTTATTCATATGATATGCCGGTGCAAGTCCCTTCTGAGATATCAGAGTTGCAACCATCTCAGGTTCACATTTTACATTCAGAATATCAACGAACTCCTCACCGGAAAGTCCGACTTTATTTTTCTGAACCCGCATGATAACTCCATACCATTTGTTATTACTCTTTTGTCTTAGCACTTCACTGTAGAAATCATTTGCCCAAGGCTTTTCGGATTTCGTACCATAATTTTCATACACATATCTTAATACATCATCTCTTGTTGTCATTTAGTCTCCTTCTTGTTCCAAAGAACAACCCCCTATCCTTCTTAAAAAACAGCCTTGAACAAAATCACTATAAGAAGAATCCAGATGGCTACAATCGGAATCGAATAATACCATTTTTTCGGTCTGCCATTCTCCCACACATGCTCTGACAGCTCCCGGTTTCTCTCCCAAACATCTTTAGGAATAAGTTTTATCGTTAATGCAATCAATGCCGGAAGCAAAATCACATCATCCAGATACCCCAGAACCGGAATAAAATCCGGTACCAAATCAATAGGCGACAGTGCATAGACTACTGTTATCCCTGCTAATATCTTTGCTGCAGGCGGCGTTTCCTTGTCCTTTAATGCCAGATATACTGCCGGAATATCCGACTTTAATTTCTTTGCCCGTTCCTTTAAGTTCATAGACCTTACCTCGATTGCTCTTACTTCCGAAGCATTACACGCACAATCTCCTGATCTGTCTGACGCATACCAACCTTTCCTATATAGCCGACACAACTGATTGTTTCTCCTGCATCCTCTTTCAAAATACCTGTATTGGCAGCATAAGCCTTTCCCTTCATTGCCATGGAATGAGCCAGCATGGCTGCATCCAGTGCAGAAGCAATTTTTGCCGCGCAGGAAATCTTTGCTCCGTCACAGATTATACCCGGTATATCTGCCAGAGTATTATCTATTGTATCCTCTATCTGGCGTACTGTTCCGCCAACCATATATGTAATTGCTGCACCGGCTGCACATGATGCAGAAACCGCACCGCAAAATGCCGACAGTTTTCCTATAAACTCCTTCTGATAAACGGTCATCAGACCTGAAAACGCCAACGCTCTGTACAGTTTCTCCTGGGATATGGACATTTCACGGGCATACACAATAACCGGAACCGATGATGCAATACCTTGATTTCCGCTGCCTGAATTAATAATAACAGGCATATCGCAGCCATCCATTCGTGCCTCTGAAGCCGCCGCCGCATATGCCCTCATTCTTGTTACGACACTGTCAGGATAGGACTCACGAATGGCCTTTCCTATTCCGATACCATAATCGCCGGACATTCCCTCATAGGCAATATCCATATTACAGCGAATCTGCATATCCAACATGGATTTAATTTTGCTTATTTCGATTGTATCGGCAAACTCTTTTATAGTTTCTATACTCAATGCCGAGCGGTCAACTGAGGCAGTTTCATCTATGGCTGCTTTATTTTTATATACAGTCTCACCATTCTTCTCAATACGAACAATATTTGTATGGGCATGTCTGACCTCTACCGTAACAGTGTCATCTTTTCTCTTTGCCTCAACAATAAAATGGAGTGGTATCTCCGAATCCAGATAATTTACCTGACATTTACCCTGTGACAGAAACTCTTTTGTGGCAGAAAGATTTTCCTCAGTAACTTCCTCAAGAACCTCCATAACGCGGGAAGCATTTCCACCAAATGCTCCCAATGCACATGCTGCTTCAACGCCTATCATTCCGCCTGAATTAGGAATGCTAACGCAACGCACATTTTTAATTATATTTCCACTGCAATAAGCTGTAATCTGTTCCGGTGTTCCACCCAGCACCTCCCTGGCACGGGCCGATGCAAATGCCAATGCAATCGGTTCAGTACATCCCATTGCAGGAATAAGTTCACCTGATAGAATTGCTAAAAAATCTGCTTTAATTTTTGAATCAATCATTTTATCACCTCGTGCTTCATTTTATCAAATCACAAAAGGCATTGCAAGTTGCTGTACCATCTCCTTTAATCAGTATTGTCTTATCATGCAGAAAGACGTATAATATTAGTCAGTTATTACTGCTTGTAGATTAATTGTTACTATTTTTTTAGAAATGGAAGGAGAAAAGTTATGTGGATTGCATTTGCTTTTGCCTCCGCACTTTTTGCCGGATTAACAGCAATTTTGGCAAAATGCGGTATTAAAAATACAGATTCTAACGTAGCGACAGCACTTAGAACAATCGTGGTTTTAATCTTTTCATGGATTATGGTGTTCGTTGTGGGGGTTCAGGATGAAATACTACTTATAGACAATAAAACATTGATATTTCTTATATTTTCGGGATTATCAACCGGCGCTTCATGGCTCTGTTATTTCAGGGCTCTGCAACTTGGTGATGTGAATAAAGTAACTCCTATCGATAAATCCAGCACCGTACTTACCATGATTCTGGCATTTATTTTTCTCGGAGAAGATTTCAATTTGATTAAACTTGGTGCCATGATACTTATCGGTACAGGCACATACCTTATGATACAAAAAAAGAAGTCTGTAAGCACAGCAGCAAAAAATAGTTCATGGCTTTTTTACGCAATCGGTTCAGCCGTCTTTGCAAGCTTAACATCTATTCTTGGTAAGGTGGGGATTGAAAATATTAATTCCAATCTTGGAACCGCCATAAGAACCATTGTTGTCTTAATCATGGCATGGATAGTTGTATTTGTCACAAAAAAGCAGCACACCATTAAGCATATTGACAAAAAAAGCTGGATTTTTCTTCTTTTATCAGGACTTGCCACCGGTGGCTCATGGCTCTGCTATTACAGGGCACTGCAGACAGGCCCGGCAAGCGTAGTCGTTCCCATCGACAAATTAAGCATATTGGTAACCATAGCATTTTCATACATAGTATTCAAAGAAAAACTTAATGCAAAATCCGGCATCGGACTTGTGATGATTGTAGCAGGAACTTTGTTAATGGTGTTTGCATGATTTACTCTTCTGCATCTGCTAACACCTTAAATAATTCATTAATTGGCACTTCATAAAACAACACATGATGTTCATTTACATAACCATGCACTCTAAATTTTTCATCCTCTTCCGGTTTATACCATGCACTAATCACAGAATATTTTATCTTTCTCTTTTTTATGTCTCGTGTTGTCTCATCCAACATCATATCCAATGCCTGTGTATTCAAAAATTCTTGGCGTACTGCTATTGGATATAAATGTATATATTCATAATTTGAGTCAACAAATCCCATTGTATATGCAATGATTTCATTTTCCTTACGAACTAACCATGATAAAGTTTCAAATCCATCCGAATTTTCAAGATTTTTGTAATTTTTAGAAACCTGAATGAAATAATCCCATGGTTCTTCTGTATGAACCATTCCGACAATTTCGTTATCCCGAATCCATAAATACATATCACTTATCCATTCGTCATAACTGCGACCGTTTATTCCATTATTTTCCGCATAACGCGTAAAACATAATCTTCCTATGTCCCAATTAAAATAAGTTCCACACTCATAATTATCTGATAAAAATCTATATATGTATGGATAATCGTTTTTATCTGCTTTTCTAACTACCATGTAGATTTCTCCTCCAAAGTCCACTCTTTTGCTTTCTCATAATCTTTAAAATAAGAAACAATTACACCGGATTCTTTCTCTATTCTTTCAAATTGTTTCTGTTCTTTTTTGCCAACGCCAACAAATGCAATCTTCATAAATCTCTTTGAACATTCTGTTATTCCATTTACAATACACTCTGTAATACGGTCAGATACAATGGTTTCATCCAAATTAATAATCATGTATGAAGAAACAGATGGACGACTAAATGTTTTATAATCTTCCTTAAATTTATTGATAACTTCTGTTTCCATATTTCCCATACTGTCAAGATGTTCACACCATATTGTTCCACCATTATAGTTTAATTCAAAAGATTTCTTGTTAATTCCTGCTCGTTCTTTATAATTCATCAATTCCATTGTCCCTATCTCCTCAAATACTGATTTGGCTATTTCTACGAAATTGGGATTTGGTGGCTACTTTATAAAGCTTTGATATACATTTCTTCCACTGCACCTAAAGCGGGGAGTTTCTTTCCACTTGCTACAAATCCATGTTTTTCATAGAACTTGATTGCACGCAAGTTGTTATCAAATACCCAAAGCATAATCTTTGAATATCCAGCTCTTTTTACATCATCAAGAATCTGTTTCATCATCAAGCTTCCATATCCTTTATTCCAACCATCTTTGAGTGAGTGGATACAAATCAGTTCAGCAAATCCTATCATATCCTTTTCTCTAGTTGCATCCCAATATGCAATACAATGTGGTTTTCCATCTAATTCTAAAATATAACCATTTCCCTTATGTTCTTCTAAAAGATTCTTATACATTGCAGTAGCACGTTCCATTTCGGTACATTTTAAAAGCAAATCAGTAGGAACTATTTCCTTAAAGGCTTCTTTCCAACTTTCAGTTTGTTATCTACATGCAATGCTTCCAACGCAAAAACCGTGCCCATCTAATTTTGGTATTACTTCAAGCACTTTTATCCAATCTTAGAAAGAATCTTCTTTTCATTCCGCTTCGTAAATTCACTCAACGAATACGAACGAATTCTTTGACTTACGATATTAGGAATCAAAAAGCCATTATTAGTAAGCTTCGCACATTGGTTTATAATCGTTTTATTTGTCACTCCAATCATTTTACTTACATCGATTGGCGTAAATTCCAGCATTCTATTTTTCAAAAGGAATACCAACAAATCCTTTTCCTTTGCACTCAAATAGGATAAACTTCCATCCAAATCATCTGCCAGAACACCCTTTGACAGTTCACAAACTTTTTTTGAATACAATTCCACCATACGCAGAAAATAATTTACCCAAATTTCAGGATGCGGCGGATTTTCTCTTCCTGAATAATATAATGCCGGAAGCCCCATCTGAAGCGATTCATAATACTCATCCGGGTCATAGGCAAAGTATTCTTCCAAAGAACCAATTCCATTAAATCCATAACCATAGAAGTCTAAAATATATCCTGACATAAGTCTTGCTGTTCTTCCGTTTCCATCTTCAAAAGGATGAATCGTAACTAATTGATAATGAACTATCGCTGCAATGATTAATGGATGATCATCTGTTGTATTTACATAATCTACTAATTCATCTAATAGTTGAGGAATATCTGAATATTCAGGTGGAATATAATCCGGGGCTCCTGTTGCTGCATCGTACACCGCAAATAACATACCTGGAGGCATCGGTCCTCTGAGTCCTATCTTTTCCTTTGATGCTCCTTTTTCAACCATCGCCTGCACTTCAAGAATCATTTTTTTTGAAAAAGCTTCTTTTCTCTTTAACTTTTCCTCAAGCAGATTCAATGCAAGAAAATAATTCCTAATCTCCTGCTCGGGTTTCAAAAAATGCTTATGTTCGTCTCTTTCAATAGCCTCATCCGCCTGTTCCTCTGTAAGAGGATTGCCCTCAATCTTATTTGATGCATAAGAACTCTTCTTCTTAGAATTCTTGCGTAATCTATTTTTCGTCATTGGCGGCAACTCTATCGTACTTAATGAAAAACGATTTTCATCGATTAATGATATTTTCTTCAATATGTCGTTCGTTAACGCAACTTTTATCATAAACATCACCTCTTCATCAAAGTTTTCTTCAAAAAAGTATACCTCTTTTAAATAAAAAATTCCATTATTTTTTCACTATTTTTACACTATTTTTCACAAAAACGTATCCACAAATTCATTGTTATTAGTTTGCAAATAATACGATGTACTATTCTCACAAAATTCTGTAGTACGTCTTACTATAAAGAGGCATTTTTAAATTCCCCTTGTTTCTCTGTTTGATTCGGTGCATTAATTATGTAGCTGTCCGGTATTTTATTCTTGGCATGGCGAAAATGTAAACACCCCATGAGAATCATGTCTACAATCTGAATAACAATAAAGGTATTTATTGCTGTTTCATAATCAACCCATTCATATTCTGTATGTTCATGAGATAAGTTTAGATTAATTCATTATTTCTTTTGCACGATGTAGTATCGGTAATTCTCTACTTGCAACGAGCCTGCCAAGTTTTGTGTTTGCTCTGCTTTCATATTCCCTGACAGCATCATCATATGTAACCTTTAGTGTTGACAGATGGAAACTTTCCATTTCATCTTGAGTCAAATTCTTTTCTCCGAAGGATTCAACTTTACACAGAAAATAATTATTGATGTTATGTCTGTGAATTAAATTATAATAATCACTTACCACTTCAAGCTTACAGATAACATCTACTTGTACTCCAAGTTCTTCCTTCAGTTCTCTTTTAATAGCTGTAATCAAATCTTCACCTTGCTCTACACCACCACCAGCCGTTTCAATCAAGGTGGCTTTTCCAAAATCATCATCACGAACAGCTCTTACAAAATAGAAA
>JBGVOM010000171.1:0-58836 GCA_045126515.1 Lachnospiraceae bacterium | reverse complement strand
TTGGGTATAATCTTTTTGTAATATATTAAGTAGTTGCATACTAATATTTTACACCAACTGCCAGATACTTTCGAGGTCTGGCAGTTATTTTTTGTACAAAAAAAGAAGCTGCGCACTAATCACTTAGTGCGACAGCCCCATATAATTTATATTTCTATTTCTAAAGTCAAAAAGGATAACAATTCAGCTCTTATTTCTTGTACTGCACAGCCCCTAATAACTACAGAGGCTTCCCGAGCTGTTAAAATTCTGCTCTGGAAGCCTCTGTAGTTATTAGGGGCGTCCCAGCAACATTAAAGTCTGAAATGTTACCCTCCATTTTTACTTTTTTTCATTATCACTACATTTCTGAAGTGCCAAAGTTCCTGTTCTTGCCAATTCCACAATACCATATGGCGAAAGCATTTTAATTAACAATTCAATTTTTTCCGGTGAATCGCAGATTTGAATCAACAAAGAACTGGTCGACATATCAAGTACACTGGCATTCAACACATTACAAATTTCAATAATATCGCTTCTGTTATTTGCCTGATACTTTACTTTAATTAGCATCAGTTCACGGCTGACACTGTTACTCTCTGTAAAGGTTTTAACCTTGATAATGTCCAATTTCTTATTTAACTGCTTTTCAATCTGCTCAATGGTCCTTTCGTCTCCCGAAGATACAATTGTCATAACAGACACATCTTTGTCTTCTGTTTCCCCAACTGCCAGGCTGTCAATATTAAAACATCTTCTGGAAAACAGACCTGCCACTTTACAGAGCACACCCGCTCTGTTTTCAACTAAAACGGAAAATATTCCTTTCATAATACTGACCTCCTTTACTTCACTAAATCATAGGAATCAATCACACATTCCATCAACCCGGAACCATCCATGGATAAAAATGTCTTGATTTTTTCTTCAATACCTTCCATATCAAAAATTCGTACAAAAGGCATTTCATATGCTGCTGCAATCATTTCTAAATTCGGGCTGCCATCCAAAGAAACTCCCGAATATCTGTCATTGTATGTATAATGCTGGTATTCACGAACCATACCAAGGTAATTATTTTTTAATACAATAATTTTTATGGGAATATCATGCTGTCGGATGGTAGCTAATTCCATAAAGGACATCTGGAAAGAACCATCTCCACACACTGCCACAACCTGTCTTGACTTATCTGCCCGCTTTGCTCCCATAGCTGCCGGAATGGAATATCCCATGGTACCCATACCACCGCTGGTTAAAAATTTACCTTTACGCATCACGTAGTAGTTACAAGACCAGATTTGATTCTGTCCCACATCCGCCACATATACTCCGTCTTCTTCCATGCTCTCTGACAAAATGCGAACAAATTCTGCCGGATCTACATAGCCTTCTTTCGGATTGCGCTTTACCTTTTTTTCTTCTTTCCATGTCTTTAACTGGGCAATCCATTCGCTGTAATCTCCCTGAAATTCATACTTTTCAAAATCACGCAGAATATGTTTAATATCTCCTACAATCGGAATGCTAGGTCCCATATTTTTTCCAATTTCCGCCGGGTCTACATCGATATGCACAACCACGGTATTCTCCGTTACCAAATCCGGCTGGGAAATAGCACGGTCAGCCACTCTCGCTCCCATCATAATTAACAAATCACTTTTATTCATGGCAAGATTGGCATAAGCCTTTCCATTGTTTCCTACCATACCAAAATACATTGGGTGATTTTCCGGCATAACGCCAATTCCCATCATGGTATTTACTACAGGAATGGAATGTTCTTCTGAAAACTTCCGCACTTCTTCATCCGCACCGCTAAGTAATACACCGCCACCTACGCAAATCACCGGGCGTTTTGCCTCCTTTAAAGCAGAAATCACTTTTTTAATCTGAACAGCATGCCCCTTTACGGTTGGCTTATAAGTACGCAAAGACACTTCTGATGGATACTCAAATTCTAACGTCTGATTCTGAATATCTATTGGAATATCAATCAGCACAGGGCCTTTTCTTCCGGTATTTGCAATATAAAATGCTTCCTTAAATACTCGCGGAATATCATTTACATCTTTGATCAGATAACTATATTTCACAAAAGATTCTACGGCCCCTGTAATATCCGCTTCCTGAAACACATCACGTCCTAAAAGTTCCGATGAAACCTGACCTGTGATTGCCACCAACGGAATGCTGTCCGCATATGCAGTTGCAATACCTGTAATCAAATTAGTTGCTCCCGGACCGGAGGTTGCCACACATACCCCCACCTGTCCTGTTACTCTTGCATATCCACTGGCAGCGTGCCCTGCATTCTGTTCAGTTCTTACTAAAATCTGTTCTATTTCAGAATCATATAAACTATTAAAAAAAGGACATATCGCCACCCCCGGATATCCAAATACTACGGATACTCCTTCCTTTTCCAGGCATTGCACCATCGCCTGGGCGCCAGTTATTTTTTCTGCCATGTTCTTTTCCTCTCTATCTTAAATCTCTAAAATCTAAAAATCCAACAGCATTTTTCTCACCAGATTCAATGCTGTAATCACTGTAGTTTCTCTTATTTTTTCTCTGGTTCCCGTAAAATGACACTCATATACTGCAAGTTCTCCACAGACATAACATCCAATGTACACCAGACCTACCGGTTTCTCCTCTGTGCCGCCATCCGGTCCTGCAATACCGGTAACAGACACCGCCACATCTGCATCATAACGTTCCACTGCGCCAAGTACCATTTCTTCCGCCGTTTCCCTGCTAACGGCTCCATATTTTTTCAGTGTTTTTTTCCGTACTCCTAAAAGTTCTCTTTTCGCTTCGTTGGCGTAAGTTACCAACCCCGCTTTAAAAATTTCAGAAACACCTGAAACATTAATCAGCCTGGAGGCTAACATTCCTCCAGTGCAAGACTCTGCTGTCACCATGGTAAGCCCTTGCTTTTTCAGCATTTTGACTACCTTTTCTTCCAAAGTAATTTCTTCCCTTGTTGTATACACGGCATCTCCAAAACGCTGTTTTAACTCTTTTACTAACGGTTTTACCAGTTTTTTTCCTTCTTCTTCACTTTCTGCCAGTGCAGTTATTCTGAAATGCACCTCACCTGTTTTGGCATAAGGAGCAATCGTAGGATTCGTCTGTGCGTCCATTAAATCCTTAACCATAGTTTCTGCTCTGCTTTCACCAATGCCACAGACCTTAACCATTCTGGAATATAATACTTTATTATTATCCTTCTGTAAATAAGGGAGAACTGATTCTTCAAACATAAGCTGCAACTCATTTGGCGGTCCCGGAAGTAAAATAACCGATTTACCATTTTCTTCCATAATAATCCCCGGTGCTGTACCATTATGATTATCAAGAATAATTGCATTTTCCGGAATCATGGCCTGTTTCCAGTTATTTTCAGTAATGTTAGTACGGTGAATCCTTTCAAAATACGCCCGAATTCTCTCCATGCTCCGCTCGTCTAAATACATGTTTCTCCCCAACACTTCTGCTGCGGTTTCCTTAGTCAAATCATCAGCGGTAGGTCCCAATCCGCCGCTTAAGATAACCACATCGGCACGGCTGACTGCTGTTTCTATGGCTTTTTTTAAGCGTTCTTTATTATCGCCTACTGTACTTTGATAATATACAGACACTCCGATTGCTGCCAGCTTTTTTGAGAGATATGCAGCATTTGTATTTACAATATTTCCCATTAATAGTTCCGTTCCTACTGATATGAGTTCCGCAACCATATTCCCATCTCCTTCTTCGCTTTACTTATTATTATTTTCTGAAAGAACTGATTTATTTTTTATAAGATAGTCCACTAAAGAAACTACGGTAAGTATCAATGCAATCCATGTAACAATAAGTGTTGCATATCCAAAAATCACATTTTTAATGCCTGCCAGTGTTATAATAATCATAATAATCATTGCCATCTGGAACACTGTCTTAAATTTCCCCCAATAGCTGGCTGCAATCACGACACCGTTGTCAGCGGCAATCAGACGGAATCCACTGATAATAAATTCCCTGCTAATAATAATAATCACCATCCATGAAGCCAAATTACCAGACTCCACCAGACACACCAGTGCTGCAGACACCAATAATTTATCCGCAAGGGGATCCATAAATTTTCCAAAGTTAGTGACCAGGTTATATTTTCTTGCAATCTTTCCATCTAACAAATCAGTCAGACTTGCTATACAGAATATCGCCAAAGCAATCCCATAATACAATGGTTCGCCTACAAGCATAAATCCCACAAAGAATGGTATCAGAATCACTCTGAGTACTGTCAACTTATTCGGTAAATTCATTTGCAATCTCTCCTATCAAATCATATTCCAATGCACCGGTGACTTTAACTTTCACAAAATCTCCGGACATCAGGTTTTCCTCTGTATTCACAAAAATATAGCCGTCTACATTTGGTGCATCTTTGTATGTTCTTCCCACATAAGCATTTTCTCCGGCAACGCTGCCCTCAATCATTACCAGAACTTCCCTGCCAATCATATCATTGCATTTATCAAAAGCAATTTCCTGCTGCAGTTCCATAATCTCGTCCCGTCGTTCTTCTTTTACTTCTTCTTCAATCTGTTCAGCAAATTCTGCTGCGGGTGTATCTTCCTCCGGTGAATAAGCAAATACCCCCAGACGGTCAAATTCCATCTCATCTACAAAATCCATGACTTCTTCATGCATTTCTTCTGTTTCACCCGGAAAACCGCTAATTAGCGTAGTGCGGATTGCGATATCCGGAATCTCTGTTCTCAATTTTTTAATTATCTGCTTCAGCTGCTCTTTGTTGGTGCGTCTGCCCATGCGGCGCAGTATTTCATCACTGGCATGCTGAATTGGCAAGTCTAAATAATTGCAGATTTTTTCTTCTTCCTTTATTACCTGAATCAATTCATCTGTAATTTCCTCCGGATAACAGTACTGAATACGAATCCAGTAAATACCTTGAATTTCACAAAGCTTTCGCAACAGCTCAGGAAGCATTTTTTTTCCGTATAAATCTTTTCCATACATAGTAGTTTCCTGTGCCACCAATATTAATTCTTTCACACCGGAATCTGCCAGAGTTTTTGCCTCTGCCAGTAGTTCTTCCATAGGAACACTGCGGTATTCCCCACGAATCTTAGGAATAATGCAGTAAGTACAGTGCTTATCACACCCCTCCGCAATTTTCAGGTGTGCATAATGTCCTCCGGTAGTCACCATTCGTTCCCTGTTAGCCGCCGGAAGATATTCTAAATCTTTCATAATAATGCAATGGCTTTCTCCTTCCATGACACTATCGATAACTTCTGCTATTTCCTCATATGCTGTAGTTCCAAGAACTGCATCTACCTCTGGAATTTCTTTTACAACTTCCTCTTTATATCTTTGTGCCAGACACCCTGTTACAATTAACGCCTTACATTTACCAGTCTTTTTCTGCTCTGCCATTTCAAGAATAGTATTAATGCTTTCTTCCTTTGCATCATTAATAAAACTGCAGGTATTAATCACAATAATATCTGCCTCTGTTTCCTCATTGGTAAATTCGATGCCGGCATTTTTCAAATATCCCAGCATATACTCGGAATCCACCAGATTTTTATCACACCCTAAGGAAATAAAAAGTAATTTCATAGTCTCTCCTTTTTATAAAAGGCGCACCGTTTTCGGCACGCCTCAGTTTCCATTGCTTTGCTCTTACTCTATTTCTTCTGTCTGCTCTGTCAGCTCAATTTCCTCAATTTGATCAATTTCTTCTGTTTCCGGTTCATAGTCCTCCGGCAAGATTTTGATTTCACCTTTGTTTAATTCTTCAATTGCTACAGACAATGGCTTCTTACCAGCAGACGGAACCATAGCTTCCTCTCCACCAATCAACTGTCGTGCTCTTTTTGATGTTGCAAGCACAATAGAATAACGGCTGTTTACTACCGGCTGTTCGCCTTCCTCAACCTCACTGTTTACTACTTTCATTAAATCTGTATAAGATGGATGTAACATATTCTGCTCCTTTCACTTTCTCACTTTATCTTAAAATTAAAAAAAATAAATTATTAAGTTTCCTCTGTCTTTTCTTCGGACTGCATACGGTTTGCTATTGTTTCTGTCTGTAATGCAGACAAAAGATACTGTCCGTTTTCCATAACAATCACTGATTTGGTTTTCCGTCCCTGAGTAACGTCAAGCACGCTTCCTTCTTCCTTTGCCGCCTGTATCATCCGCTTTATGGGTGCCGATTCCGGACTTATCACCGCAATAATTTTACTGGAATTGACCATATTGCCAAATCCCACACTGACTAGTCTTCCCACCGTATCATCCTATTCTATATTCTGAATCTGTTCTCTGACTTTTTCAATATTTGTTTTTAATTCAATTCCATACTCGGAAATTATCAGGTCATTTGCTTTTGAAAGTATGGTATTGGCCTCTCGGTTCATTTCCTGCGCCAGAAAGTCTAACTTTCTTCCCAAACTTCCGCCTGTCTCTAAATCTTTCTTCATATGTTCCACATGACTTCTGAGCCTTACAGTTTCTTCATCCACACAGATTTTATCCGCAAAGATAGTAACCTCTGTAAGTATTCTGCTTTCTTCTATGGAAGTATCTGCTAAGAGTTCCTTTACCTTATCCGTAAGTTTTTTCCGGTATTCACTTAAGATTTCCGGTGAACGTGCTTCAATATGTGTTACATTCGTAAGCATACCATCCAATTTTCCAATCAAATCCTTTTTCAGATGTTCGCCTTCCTGTATCCTGGAGTTTGTAAACTGTTCCGCGGCCTCGCGAATGGCTTTCTCTAACAATTTCCACAGTTCTTCTTCATCTACTGCCTGCTCCTCCATTACTAAAACTTCCGGATATTTTGACAAAGCAGCCGGGCCAAAATCTTCCTTTAAACCAAATTCTTTCTGCATTTTTCTGATATGTGACAGATATTCTTTGGCAATATCACGATTATATTTTATACATACGCTGTTTTCACTGTAATCTTCGTATGTAATAAAAACATCTACTTTTCCACGCTCAATATATTCTTTTAATAAGTTTCTTATGGCAGTTTCAAAAAAATTCAGTTTTTTAGGCAGCTTTATATTCAAATCAAGATACCTATGGTTTACTGACTTAATCTCCACCGTCATTTTTCTTTCAGCCTCAGACACTTCAAACCGTCCGAAACCTGTCATACTCTTAATCATTGAGTTTTGACCTCCATATGTTTTTCCACTGCACGACTCTGTATTCATTCAGCACATTTCATTATAATTGATTTAAAATGTATCGTCAAGCACTAAGCATTGATTTTCTTCCTCCTATTTCATCAATGTAAGCCCTGAAATATCGCTGTCAATCACCAGTGAAAAATTTGTATAATATACTACAAATCCCGGCTTGCCGCCGGCAGGTTTTTTCACATGTTTCTTCTGAATATAGTCAATCTCAACTTTATCATTTCCTCTGTTTTTGGAATAATATGCTGCTAACCTTCCTGCTTCTTCAAATACTCTGTCGGGAAGTTCTTCCTCCCCATTTCCCTTTACAATCACATGAGAACCCGGCACTCCCTTGGCATGAAACCACCAGTCATTTCCTGTGGCAAATTTAAAGGTCAGCTCCTCATTCTGGAAGTTGTTTTTCCCTACATATATATGATAACCGTCACTGGATAAGTAATGAAATGGCTTGCTGGTAACCTTCGTTTTCTTTCCTCCACCTTTTCTGCGGATATAGCCGCTTTCCACCAGTTCTTCCTTGATTTCCACCAAATCTTCCTCCAATAAAGCAATATCCAAAGCAGTCTGAATGGATTCTAAGTGATTAATTTCTTCTTTTACTTCTTTGGTAAGTTCAGAAAGTGCTTCATAAGTTCTCTTAAGTTTATTGTATTTTTCAAAATATTTCTTGGCATTTTCTAATGGAGGTATCGTGTCATCTAAAGGAATTGTAATCATCTCATTGGTATAATAGTTCAGCGCTTCCATGGATTTACTCCCCTGTTCCACCTGATATCCGTATGTATTTATCAGTTCTCCATATACCTTGTATTTTTCTCTTTTCTCTGTATCCTTTAACTGTTTTAACTGCAAATCATATTTCTTATAATTACGTTCCAGTGCTGTCTGTACAATTCTTCGTAAATCCGAGGATTTCTGGCGAATTCTTGTGATGGTATTCTTCTCTGCGTAATAATTTTCCAGCACTTCCGAAATGGCGTCATAAGTCCTACTTTCACACTGCTCATACTGGGAAAGCTCTATAGCTGAAAACTCTACAGGTTCTCCATTCTTATAATATATCACCGGCTGAAATTCTCCGGTTTCAATTTTTTTCATAAGCTTGCAAAATTCCAGGTACAATGCTGCAAATTTCATCTCACTCAATGCATTTACTGGCATATCTGCATCAATTTCTGCCGCAACACATATGCTTTGTGCCACTGCAGGGCTGATTCCTGTAAAAGACTGGTATAATGCTTTCCCTGTGGTTAGCGGTTTCAAACTCATAGTTTCTTCAAAAACTTCTTTGGAAGCTTCCCTTGGATTTACCTTATGCATAGTTTCCGGTATAAAATAGTGCCGCCCCGGAAGTACTTCACGCAAAGAGCTTGTCTGCGCTGAAATATGTTTAATACTATCAATAATCATCCCTTCACTATTGCAGAAAATAATATTGCTGTGTTTTCCCATGAGCTCTATAATCAGCGTTTTTTTACATAAATCTCCTAATTCATTCAGATGTTCCACATCAAAATGTACGATTCGTTCTAATCCCGGCTGATATATCCTCGTAATTCTTCCATTTTGAAGATGTTTACGCAAAAGCATACAAAAATTCGGTGCTGTCAGCGGACTCTGCTTATTTTTATCCGTAAGATATAGCAAAGGCAGACTTGCACTGGCTGACATCAACAGACGATGCTGTTCTTTTCCCACTTTAATTGTCAGTAACAGCTCATCATCCTCCGTCTGGGCAATTTTATAAATTCTTCCCTCCGTCAGTTTTTCTCCTAATTCTTTCACTAAATTGGCAATTACAATTCCATCAAATGCCATACAATTACCTCTTTCTTTCCTTTGACTTACGTTAAATTGTAACATATGTTGAAAGTTGTGGCAACGCATATTCCAACAGGTTAGTGTGTGAAATAGCCGTTTGGGGGATTGGGTTATAGGGACGCCCATGCAGGGACAGAATCTTCCCCGGCAGGCGGAAACTTCGTTGCAGCGAACTAAGTTCTAAGACGCACTAAGTTCGTCGCAGAGGGCTCCTCACTAAGTGCTTTCTAAGAACTGGATTTCGCTTTCACTCAAAACGTTTCCTGATTGCCTGCCGGAGAAGATTCTGTCCCTGCCATGGGCTGTGCATCGTAAACGCAAATATCAAATTGTTACCATTCACACTTTTCAGTTTTCATTGGACAGCTATTACATTGCAGATTATTCCTTTCGATAAAATAATGTTACATTCTCACTTATCGGCTTGAAAGAACAGCTCATAGGCAGGACAACTTCTTCTCTGAAAGGCAATTTAAGAGGCGTTTTTAGCAAAGACAAAATCCACTGTCTAGGGCGGCTTAGGCGTGACAGCCTTCTGGAACGTCTTAGCCGCCCTTGACAGTTAGTTTGGATTTGCGTTGCCTCTGCCTTACAGGGAAGAAGTTGTCCCGCCTATGAGCGTCCCTCTCAACCAATAAATCCGAATTGCAACATCTACTTTTAAAAAGAAAAAACTGCCATCATCTCTGACGGCAGCCATTTTCTCGTGATAGTGTTACAGTAAGTCTATTTCGCACTTAAAGAGCTAAGTATACTCTTTACATGTGCTACTTCTTCCTCTGTTGCCATGGCAGCTGGTACATAGTACTGTTTGCTTCTGGCGATTTCGTAAAGTTCTTCCTGGGACATTTCGCACTGATTTCTCATCTGCTTTAACGTCTGTTTTAATGCTTTGTTTTCACTCTGAGGAATCATTTCTCCGAAACGAACCAGTTCTCCATTGATACCCGCAAGTGTATCAGCTACCATTGTCTTATCATTCAACATAACTTTTCCTCCTACTTCAAAAACTGCATTAACTGTTCTTTGGATTCCATTGCAGACTGGGCAGATTTTGTAAAAAACTGACGTATCGTCTGATCTGTAGCAGCAGATGCATACTCATTCATTTTACAGTGTGTTGTTTCATACCCTGAAATTAAATGTCTTAAGTTTTGTAAATCAAGTTCTGAAATGTTTGACATAAAAAAACCTCCTTCTTTCATACTTTCTTAGTATTACAAAAGAAAAAGGTTTTATTCTATAAATCAAATTATTTTATAAGCCAGTCATACATTTCTTCATATTCTTTCGCAGATCGTTTCCATGAAAAATCCGCGGCCATAGCTCTATCTATCAGCTTGTTCCACTCACGTTTTTGATTCTCAAACACATTCATGGCATATCCAATTACACCCAGCATTTCATGGGCATTATAATTTCGAAAACTAAATCCTGTACCTGTACTTTCATACTCATTATATGGCTCTACCGTATCTTTTAAGCCACCGGTTTCCCGCACAATCGGAAGTGTCCCATAATGCATGCTTATCAGCTGGCTTAAGCCACATGGTTCAAACAATGAAGGCATAAGAAATGCATCACTTCCTGCATAAATTTTGTGAGCAATCTCATCCGAATAATAAATATTAGCAGACACCTTTCCCTGATATTTCCATTCATAATGACGGAACATATTCTCATAGCGTTCTTCACCGGTTCCTAAAACAGCCAGCTGTATATTTTTGCCACAAAGGTCGTCCATAATACAATCGATTAAATCAAAGCCCTTCTGATCTGTCAAACGGGATACGATTCCAATCAAAAATGCTTTGTCATCCTTTTGGAGTCCTAACTCCTCCTGCAATGCCCTTTTATTTTTAATTTTCTCTTTTCTGAAATTTCTTGCATTGTACGGCTTATAAATATAAGCATCATTTTCCGGGTTAAAATCCTGATAATCAATACCGTTTACAATACCTCGCAAATCATTACTTCTTGCTTTTAGCACTCCATGAAGCCCTTCACCATATTCTATGGTCTTAATTTCTTCTGCATAAGTCTTACTTACAGTAGTTATCGCATCAGCAAATACAATACCGCCCTTCAAATAATTTGCATCATGATAAGATTCTAATTTATCTGAAGTAAAATAGTAATCCGGCAGTCCAAGCACATCCTTTACTTTCTGAATTTCCCAACGCCCCTGAAATTTTAAGTTATGAATAGTCATAACCGATTTCATTCCCTGATAAAAAGGATTACCCCGGAAACATTCTTTTAACAGCAAAGGAATCACACCTGTCTGCCAGTCATGGCAATGTACAATATCCGGCCGGAAATCGATTTCCGGCATTGCCATCAGTGCTGCCTTGGAAAAGAACGCAAACTTCTCAATATCTTCATATATATTTCCATAAGGTCCCGGTCCTGCAAAGTAATATTCATTATCTACCAGATAAAATGTAATTCCGTCTACCTTTTTTGTGAAAATTCCAGCATACTGCCTACGCCATGACAAATCTACATAAAAATGAGTAAGAAAAGTAATGCCTTCCAATTTTTCTTTCGGAATACAAAGATACTTTGGAATCATCACCCTGATATCATATTTTTCCTTATCAAAATATTTTGGCAACGAACCTGCTACGTCTGCAAGCCCTCCTGTTTTCACGAACGGTGTTGCCTCCGATGCCACAAACAATACTTTTTTCATCCTGCTCCTCCTGCCTCTATCCGTTTTCTCCCAATAATCCTTACTATCATAGCACAGATTTTTCTGCAAGAAAAGCATGAATCCTTATCTATTTTTGTATTCCAGCCTTATCTTATCTGCAATCAAAGCGATAAATTCGGAATTGGTAGGTTTTCCTTTCCCGGTATTAATGGTATAACCAAATAATTCATCAATCGTATCCATTTTTCCACGACTCCATGCAACTTCAATGGCATGACGAATGGCACGCTCCACACGGCTGGATGTAGTCTGATATTTTTTTGCAATGGTAGGATACAGTATTTTGGTAATGGAATTCAGCATATCCATATCTTCCACCGACATCATAATGGCATCTCTTAAATACTGATATCCTTTAATATGTGCAGGTACACCGATTTCATGAATAATATTGGTAACGTCTGCTTCTAAATTCCGCTCTTTTACCTCGCCTGCCCTTTCCAATGGTATGTACTTTTCCGTTGTTTTATGCAATGGTTTCTTATCTCTGGTTCTTTTAATTCTGCTAATAATCACATCATTGTCAAACGGTTTCATAATATAATAATTTGCTCCCATTTCAAAAGCATCTTCCGTAATACTCTCCTGACCAATCGCTGAAATCATAATAAATGCCGGCTGTTTCTTAATGCTGGTATCTTTTTTGACCTTATTCATCACACAAAGTCCGTCCATTTTTGGCATAACAATATCTAAAAGCACAACATCCGGTTCTTTACTTTTTATTATTCCATAGGCTTCTTCACCATTTCTCGCTTTTCCAACAACATTTAATTCATCATCACTTTTGATAATTTCCTCCAATAAATCCAATAATATCTCATTATCATCTGCTATTGCTACATTTAATTTTTCCATTTTTTTCCTCCAATCAATTACATGCCCTTTTTTCTGTTGTTATTATAAAAGCATCTTTTATCAGAATCAATGGTTACTTATCGCACAATTCGACATTCCATATTTTTCGTTTTTTTACTTTCTTTTGTGATAATAAATTTGTATATTCATTGTCGAATTTTGTCGAAAAACTCAAATGGAACAACGCTCTTTTAAATTGCGTTGTTCCATCATAGATTTCTATTCTACTTTAAATACACGTATTACTTCTTCTAATTCTGCTGCATTTTTACCAAGCTTATTAGCTGTAGCATTCAAAGTTTCCACTGCCCCTAACTGCTTGTTTGAAGTATTGGCAAGGTCTGTCATGGTTGCCGCAACTTCCTCGGATGCCGCTGAAATATTCTGAATTGCATATAATGTATCTTCTTTTACTCCTTCAATTCCAGAAATACCAGAAATAATGCTTTCCAAATTGTTATTTAAATCTTCTACATGACGATTAATGTCGTTGAATGCCGTTACTGTAGTTTCCAGAGCTTTTTCCTGTAATTCTACGATTTCCTGTGCATTTTCCACGGTATTAACCGTAACCTCAGTCTGATTCTGAATGTTAGAAATAATCGTATTAATCTCAGCCGCTGCATCTGTTGTCTGCATTGCCAGTTTACGAATCTCATCTGCAACTACAGCAAAGCCCTTACCTGCTTCTCCTGCTCTTGCAGCTTCAATAGAAGCATTCAGAGAAAGCAGATTTGTCTGATCAGCCACATCATTAATAGTACTGATAATATTTCCAATGGTATTTGACTGTTCTGAAAGCTGAACAATATTTTCCATAATATCCTTCATACTTTCTGTAGTATCTTTTACCTTTTCGTCTAATTCCTTCACGGTATTATGACCACTAACCACAATATTTTTTGTATTATCTGCAGTATCTCTAATTCTGTCTGCATTTTCTGACACCTGATTAATCTTATCAGACAACTCACTCATTTTCATAAGACACATTTCTGAATCTTCTGACTGTTGTACAATACCGATTTCCACTTCCTTGATTGCCTTAGTGATCCCCTGGGTTGCAGTCAATACGATTTCTGAATTATCTGTTACTTCGCCCGCTGCACTAGCTACTGTCTGACCGGTTCCGGCAACCTTGCGAATCAAATTCTTCATATTATCCAGCATACCGGTAATTCCGATAATCAGATTCTTAAATTCATCCTTACGTTTTGATTGAAAAGCTACTGTCAAATCACCTTCTGACACCTTGCCAAGCACACCGTTGATTCCGTAAATCGCCCTACTAATTCCAGAAGCGATAACCGTACCTGTTACAATTGCTATAATACATGCAAACACGACAATTCCCGTGGTGATATTCCGCAGATTATAACTCTGTGCCAGAATCACTCCCTCCGGTATCATGGAACAGGTCATGGAATTATAGCCATCCAGTTTTGCGTAAGTGAACAAATAATCCTGTCCATTGTATGTAACCATCTGATTTCCTCTTAATTCTTCGCTACTTAAAGCATTCTGATAAAATTCTGTATCTTCGAAACGGAAACCTTCTTCATAGGCACCGGAATGGATTTCTCTTCCGTCATTTGTCACAAAACCAACAATACTTCCTTCGCCCACTTCTGTTTCATCCAACATTTCAAGGATAAAATCACGAGAAATATCATAGATAATAAAACCTGCTTTTTTATTTCCTGAATCCATCAAGTTTCTGATAATGGTAATACCATAGTCAGATTCAATTTCTCCCATTTTTTCATCAACAAACGGATGATAACCAAGCCAGATTTCAGGATTTCTGCTTTCAATTAACGCTTTATACTCATTGGATTCCAAAAATTCATCATAACATCCCGGCATCAAATCGCCTTTTCGGAAGGAATTGATATTTTCCCCATAATTACCAATAATATACACACCTGATACCATCTGGTCAAGCACTGCCGCAGAATACACTTCGTTGTAACATTCTGACTGCACCAACGTTTCATTTACGCTGTCATCTTTATATGCTCCTGAATAATAATTTGTAATGGATTCTGTGGAATCCAACTGCAATGACTTAGATGAAATGGTATGAAAACCAAGTTCAAAGTAGTCTGCTACCGTAGTCATAGTAGAAAGAGCTGAATCCTTATAATTATTTTTAAATCCGTTGGCAGATATATTATAAGAAATAGTTCCCAAAATAATAATCAATACCACCGGAACTAAAAAAGCACTGATTAATTTACCGCGTATTTTCATATCACTGTCCTCCTTTTCCTTATTCTAAGCCGCCCATGGACACCCACTGAGAAACAGCATAATCTGCAATCTTATTATAATCATTTTCATCCCATACCGGTTTTGTCAGGTAATTTTCTAAAATATGAGTTCCTACCGTATTACCACCCCAGTTTGACGGTGCACCATTGTATGGATTGGATAAGGTTCCACCCATATTAACATATTTTATGATAGAATTTCCTAATGCATTGGAAACTGTAGTTGTTTCCGGATCTGCATTGTACGGAATAAACTGAAATACATCCGTTATATATTTCATACCTGTTTCTGACGTATTAAGCCAAACCAGAAAATCCTGCGCTGCCTTTTTATGTACATCATCATTTCTGTCATTAATTACATAATACATAGAAGCAAATACCGGAATGGTACTGTTCATTTGTGCCGGCGTCAAACCATCTACCTTAATATCCGCATCTGTGATTGGAAGTTTCACCGGCAAGAATGTAAGACGTTCTGCAACTGCACTATCTATTTCTGCAATACTAGAAGCCGTCCAGTTACCGTTTTTAAAGAAAACAGCCTTACCTTCTGCGAACTTCTTAATAGCAGCATCATAACTGTTTGTAGTAGCATTAATCATATCTGCCGAACGCATCAAGTGTCCATTATCGCCTGCTACATATGAAGTTTTTAAATCCAATGCCTTGGCATATGCCACAAAAGCACTTTTTAACCCTTGTACCTGTTCTTTCGTTGCATTCTGTGCCTGACTTACATTAGCAAGACCACTGCACACTGCCACATTTAGCATATGGTCACCGTAAGTCCAGGAATCACTTCCGGCAAAAGCAAATACACCTGTCAACTTAGAAGCAAGCCCTGTTTTTCCTCCAACCGTATAAGCATTTCCATTTAAAGTCACCTGACCGCCTACACCGGTATCAATCATATTTCCAAGAACCCGGATGCAGTTTTCCCATTCTTCATAACTGCAAAGGCGAAGATCTTCCAATACCTTATCCTTATTTCCTTCTCCAAAAATATCTGATATCATCTGCGTATCTACCATATAACCATATCCTTCAATATTATATGGTACTCCATAATTTGTTCCTTCTTCGGTGGTAAGACGCAGTTCTTCCGGTATATCGTCTGCCAGTTTTTTAAACTCAGAAGTCATCCCCTCCGACTTAGAGTAGTCCATTACATAATCGTAACTTTCCCATTCTTCCAGTTCTGCTACCGACTGCACTGTGTATATATCCGGCTTTACCTTCTCATTCATCAAAGACCGAAGAGCTTTCATATGGTCTTCTCCTGCCTGTGTATTAAAGAGTTTCACCTTTACTCCGCTCTCCTTTTCATACTCTTCCACCAATTCCTTTAAAGAGTCCGATATCTCTCCTTTAGAATTGAAGATATATAACTCCGTTTCTTCTGTCTGCTGTGCATCTTCCTGTTTTTCTACACTGCCACAAGCTGACAATGTAAAAATCCCCAAAGCGATACATAATGCTGCGACTATTTTTCTTTTCATAGTACTTCCTCCATTTCCCCCAGAAATAGTAATTTTATATATAGAGATTACTATATTTTTGTACAAAACGCAAGTTTCCGCAAAATTATTTTTGATTTTTTATGCACTTTTACTATTCAAAAAACAACACGCGAATGGACTTACAAAATTTCATTGCAGGAAAAGACAATAAAAACCAAAAAAAACTAAATATGAAACATATCTGTCCCATAATCTGTAAAGGCATATCGCTGTAATCCCAGACATCCAGTTTCAACCATAAATTTACGATGCACCCGCATATCCACTCTAACAACGTAATCCCTACTCCACTAACTAACATTTTGCACCAGATATTCTTTAAAAATGTCATTTTCTCTGAAATTACATCAATCATTTCAAAGCAGCATCCCCCAAGTAAAAACATACTCCAATGAGAATGTCCGCGATATAATAACTCAATACAATAATACATTGCACCTCCTAAAGATACCAAAAAAAGATTTTGCCAAATAAATTTCCATTTTTTCATAGTACCATGTCCTTTTTCATATTCTATTTCTTTTTGTTGCTTGTTCTTCCTGTATTCTTCCCTCCTTTCCCTATTCCTATTACAGCAGTTCCAATTTTTTTGTATGATTTTTACATATTTTTCCATAAATGCATTTGAAAAATATACATTTTTGCGGTATTATAGTAACAAGGTATAATTATTACAATTCTATTTGATTAAGGGGGACATTTTATGGCAGAAACAAAAAAACAGATGGAAATCGAAAAACAGAAATACCAGCTGCTCCTAAAAGCATGTAAGTCTTTTGGTGGCGATATTGAATTATATCAAAAATTAAAGTTTAACATTGCACAATTAGTTCAAATATTAAAAGGTTTAGAAAGCAAGTTAGACGTTTCTTACTATCTGGATCCCACACTTAATGCAACACAAATGGAAATTCTCCGTAAAGGTCTTGCAGACGGTATTTCCTTAAAAATGTGGTTGGAACAAGGTTTCAACTGGCAACAGCTAGAAGAAATTTATTTTGGCTACAAGGCAGATTTACCAATCGAACGATATGGTATCTTAGAATACGATTACCGACAGATGCACCAGATTCGTTTAGGATTATTGGCAGGTTTAGACACTACCATTTATGAATCACCTGAATTTTCTCCACTGCAAATGATAGAAATTCGCAAGGGATTACTAAAAAAATTAAATGTATCTGAATATGCAAAAAAAGAATATGATCCTATTTTGATGCGCGAAATCCGCTGCTCACTGCAAGACCATTTTGATTACAAACCTTATCTGGAAAAAGGATATAATTCAAAGGTTCTGCGCCAGCTGCGTAAATCCAAAGAATGGGGCTATGATATTTATCCTTTCGTGAATGCAGGATATAACGCAGACCAGATTGAAGAAATCGGACTTTGTCTACAACAGAATATTAATATCAAGCCCTACCTTACTACACGCATCACCTGGGAACAAATCCGCGAAATCCGTCTTGGCTTTGAAGCAGGCGTAGATGCAGCGGTATATGCAGACAAAAAATATTCTGCCGCCCAGATGGAACAAATTCGTCTTGGTATGGAAGAAAATCTTGAAGTCGCTGTTTACATGGATTCCAGCATTTCTGCTGATACCATGAAAACTACCAGAGAAAAACTTTTATTTGCCAAAGATTCTTCTCATCTGGTAAATGATATGCTGGCTTTGTCTGAAAATGAAATTATGGCATCCATTGAAGCAGAACTGGAAGTCCACCAAAAACTTGAGGAAAAAATTCACTCTGCACCGACAACGAATTTCAACACCAAAACTTCCATTACCATCTCTCCTGATGGTATGAGCGCCATTCTCTATCTGGCTCCGCCGCAAGGCGAACCATATACTTTGGAATATCTGGTAACGTTTCTTGAGGAACATCATGTCCAACAGGGCGTAAACCTTGCAAGCCTGCAGAGAATCATCCGAAAAGGATTATATAATGAAGCAATTGTAGTAGCCCGTGGAAAAGATGCCATCAATGGCAGTGACGGTTTTTTCACCTTCCACTTTAATACCAAGAAAAAGGATCACAAACCAGTCATACTCCCAAACGGTTCAGTAGACTATTTTAACAATGCTTCTTATGAATTTGCCAAAGAAGGGGATCTATTGGCAGAATACACTGCTGCTACGCCGGGCGAATATGGCTATACAGTTAACGGAAAACTAATTATCCCAAAACGCGGAAAAGATTTGCCGGTAATTCGCGGCAAAGGTATCCGCATGACGGAAGACAAAACCCAATATTTTGCCACCTGTAACGGCCAAATCGAATACAAAAATAACAAAATTAACATCATCACCTGTCTTTCCATTAACAAAGATCTTGATACCTCTGTAGGTAATATCAATTTTGACGGAAACGTGGAGATTATGGGAAATATTATTCCTAACATGGTGGTGCGTGCTACCGGTTATGTAAAAGTAAACGGCTATGTAGACTCAGCTTCCATCTATGCCGGCAGTGATGTAGTTCTGGCAAAAGGAATTCAAGGTGGAGACGTTTCCTACATTGAGGCCGGAGGTGATGTGTCTGCACCTTTTTTTGAATCCACCACCGTCAAATGTGGCGGTTCCTTAACTTCACACCATATCTTAAACTGTGATATAACCTCCAATGACAGCGTACTGCTTTCCGGAAAACGCGGTCTGATTCTTGGTGGAACCACAAGGGCATTGCATTACATCGATGCAACTACTGTTGGAAATAAAGCCGAACTTCCAACCACTTTGATACTTGGTGTGGATTCTGAAGTCATAAAAAAATACGGTGAAACTATGCAGGCTATCTCCAAATCAAAATTAGAACTTGCTGTTCTAAAAAAGAATCTTCTAATTTTTGAAGAACAAAACCAGACGGAACATTATACCTATAAAACACTGCAAAAAGCAATTAAAATACGAGAAGATGACCTACAGTCACTGACCAACGAGTTAAATGAATGTAACCATATTATCGAAAGTGCTTCTTTCGCTTCTGTGGGGATTCGCGGAAATGTTTATCCGGGAACTTTCATTTCTATTAACGCTGAAAAACATCAGGTGAGAGAAGAACAGACGCAAGTAACTTTCCGACTTCGCGACCGTAAAATTATTATGGAAGAATACACAGATGCGAGTTTAAAATCAAAAACTTCTTCCCAAAAGGAATAGTTATTTTCTATTTACATTAAAATAATATATGATATACTCTAATAAAAACGAATATAATAAGAGGAGATCTCTATGAAAAACTTTATTATTTCAACAGACACAACTTCCGATTTGCCAGAGGATTATATTATAAAGCATAATCTGGGAATTTTGTCCTTAACTTATACCATGGAAAATGTAACCTACGATCGGGAACATCCCATGGATGTACAGGAATTTTATCAGAAAATGCGAGACGGCTCCCTGCCTACCACCTCTCAGGTAAATCCTACCACGGCAAAAGCTTTTTTTTCAAAGCTTGCCAGAAAAAACGATGCTGATATTCTCTACATCGCATTTTCCTCCGGCTTAAGTGGCACTTACAACAGTGCTCAAATTGCCGCACAAGAACTGGCAGAGGAAGGGTTTCCTTATAAGATTGTGGTAATCGACTCTCTCTGTGCTTCTCTAGGCGAGGGGCTTTTGGTTCACAAGGCAGTCTGTATGTTGGAAAACGGCGTTTCCTTAGAAGAAACCGCCAAATGGGTTGAGGAAAATAAACTTCATATAGTACACAATTTTACCGTAGATGATTTGAATCATCTGTATCGAGGCGGACGTGTTTCGAAAACAGCTGCTTTCCTTGGTACTCTTGCCAGTATCAAACCAATTCTTCACGTAGATAATGACGGACATTTAATTCCTTTACAGAAAGTGCGGGGAAGAAAAAAATCTTTGACAGCTTTGGTTGATTCCATGGAAAAACAAATGGGACGTTACCGTAGCCAGAACGATATAGTTTTTATCAGCCATGGAGATTGCCTCGATGATGCCCAGATATTAGCTGATATGATCAAAGAACGATTGAACATTAACGCTTTTTTAATCAATTATGTTGGTTCCACCATTGGTGCACACTCCGGTCCGGGAACCATTGCTTTGTTTTATCTTGGGGAATATCGTTAAACTTTTTACAAGAAAATGCTCACAGCTTTCAATCTGTGAGCATTTTCTTGCATTACCTGATTTCCTGAATCTTAAAATTCAATTTTTCCCCGCAGCAGCTTATATAATAATACAAACCATGCCACCACTGCTATCATTCACCACCTTTTGCATTGTATCCTGCAATTTACTCTGGCTTTCTTCTCCAATCTGCGAAAGCTTAGAGTTAATACCATCTGACACCAGCTGCTCTACAGATTTTCCAAATATATTAATCTTCCAGATTCCTTCCGCTTCACTGCTATTATTTTTAATATATTCAATTAAGTCCTTTGCCTGCTGTTCACTGCCTACAATCGGTGCAATTTCTGTTTCAATTCCTGCACGTAACATATGAATAGATGGAGCCTCGGAACGTATTTTTACACCAAATTTATTTCCATGCTTCACAATTTCCGGCTCATATAACTTAATCTCATTTTGTGACGGCATTACTACACCGTAACCACTCATCTTTACTGACTGCATAGCATTTTCCACTTTTTGATACTCTTGCTTCATCCGTGCAAGTTCCCTCACGGTGGATAACAGTGTATATTCATTTTCCACGGCGACACCAAGCATTTCGGAAATCATTTCATAATAATATTTATCTGCAATCTGAAGCTGTACCTTGATTTTTCCGGTTGCCAAATCAACCTCATCTAATTTCATTTTGCTGACATAAGGACTATCAAAAGATATTTTTTCATCCACAGCATCTCTAATTACCTTTATCTTTTGAGAACTTTCCCTGATTTTCTCTATCATTTCAGCTTTAATGGGATGGGTCATTGGTAGCGTTTCAATCCATTTCGGCACAAAATATTCTATTTCCATCACAGGAAATTCTTTTAATATATATTCTAATATTTTATGAATATCCTCTTTTCGAATCTGCTGACAGTTCAAACTAAGTACTCTTACGTTATTCTTTTTCGAAATTTCTTCCGCAATTCTTGCACTTTCTTCACTATAAGGCTTCATAGAATTTAAAATTACCACAAAAGGCTTTCCAATCCTCTTTAATTCCGCAATGGTTTTTTCTTCCGGCGCTATGTAATTTTCCCTTGGAATCCCACTGACAGAGCCGTCTGTAGTAACAACAATCCCAATGGTAGAATGGTCATGAATCACCTTCCTTGTACCAATTTCCGCTGCCTGCGTAAAAGAAATCTCCTGTTCCGACCAGGGTGTTTTCACCAAGCGTTCCGTATTTCCCTCGATATGGCCTTCCGCCCCCTCCACCATATATCCTACACAGTCAATGAGACGTACTAAAACTTGAATATCCTCATCTAATTTGATTTTTGCCGCCTCTTTCGGGATAAACTTTGGCTCGGTTGTCATAATCGTTTTTCCCTGGGCAGACTGGGGCAGTTCATCCTGCGTTCTGCTCCGCACATACTCATCTTCTATCTCCGGCAAAACCATCAAATCCATAAAGCGCTTAATAAATGTTGACTTTCCTGTTCTTACCGGTCCTACTACACCAAGATATATCTCTCCGTTCGTTCGTACCTGTATATCTTTGTATAAATCAACCGTTTTCATAAAAAATCCTCCTAACCATAGTATACGTCCAGACATGTCTAAAAGGACTCTGTCTGCAATTAATACACTATATGTCAGAAGGTTATGAAATATGCTAGAGAGCGGTATCAATAATCATAATCCCGCCATAATAATCAATATTATCCATTTTTTCCTGCAGCTTTTTTACCACATCACCGTAAGGCTCCGGCAATCGGTAGGCTTCCACACTTTTCATTATTTTCTCGGCCTCATCATAATCAAAATCTTCCAATGCGGTTCTCAATTCGCAAAGCCACTGTTTTACCTGTTCTACCTCCGCCTGCTGCCTATGTGTTTCTGGCACTTCTATTTCCACATAAGGCTCTAACAATGCACGGTATCTTCCATATTTAGAAATAAACTGCTCTGCAACTCCCAAAAGCGTTTCTTCATCATAGCTGTCACATTCTTTTTCAAGCTTTTCACAAAATTCTGCAAAGTCTAACGCTCCTATTAGGCGAGAAGCACTTTTTAACCCATGCACTTCGATTTTAAAAACTTCCCTTTCGTATTTCTGGGCAAGTTCACGAATCACATTCATTTTCTTATCTATTGTTTTGTAATATTCTTTTAGTATTTTTTTATACGCAGTTACATCTCCAGACATTTTTATGGCATACGCAGTGTCTAACCCTATAATTCGGAAACTTTCTTCCTCTTCCACTATATCAGTACTTACTTCTATAGCTAAAGAATCCCCTGAAACGCAGTGTTCCAATACACATTCTAATTCCTTTTGCTTTACCGGTTTTTGCAGAATCATTGAAATATTTTTCTGCTCTCTGTCTTTTACTTCATTCACATTAGCAGTACACAAGATTACAGGAATAATTATGCCTTTTTCCTCTGCTTTTTCCTTGATTCTGCCTGCTATTTCTAATCCATCCAGCTCTGGCATCAAATAGTCCGTAAAAATCAAATCAAAAGAGGTTAAATCATTCCTTTGCAATGCTGCTACGCCATTTTCTTCAATGGCAGTATCAATACCATATTTTTTTAAAAATCCTGAGAGTACCGCTGCACATACACTATTGTCATCAATCACAAGTGCCTGATATGCCATATTCTGCCCTCCCCCTCATCTTCTAAGTCATATTTATAATACGTCTAAAAAGTTTACAATTGCAGCAAGCATCTCATCTTTATGCGCAGTTTTTAAAAAATACCCCTGTGGATTCAGTTCCATTACTTCTTGCGCTTTTTCATTATCAGACAAACCTGTTAAAAAAAATACCGGAATCCCCTTCGTCTTTGGATTACTACGGATTTTTTCCAAGGTTTGTTTTCCGTCCATTCCCGGCATTATATAATCCATCAAAATCAAATCCGTATTCTTTTTTTCCAAAAACTTTAATGCACTATCTCCGGACCTTACAATGGATACTCGGAAAGCATCCTCCAGCCAGATTTTAATAGACTTTAAAAAAATTGGATCATCATCTATTACAAGAATATCTCTTTTATAAACATCTGACGGCAGCTTTTCTTTACACTGACAGTTTAAAATTGCTTCTACCGACAACACGAAATTATTAAGAGTTACCGGACATTTGATTTCAATGCATCCTTCTAAGCCGGCTTCTTTCATAAACTCGCCACATTCTTCCTCTGTACCCAAAAGTACCAATTCATTGTTTAGAAAATCTTCCTGTTTTAAAATCTCAATCAAAGATTTCCGTTCAGCTTTTTCCATCTGATTCAAATAACAAACAATGCGCTGTGGTTGAAATGTTCTTATCGTTTCTAAAATTTCTGTTTCCCCAATCACTGCAATCTCAGTTTCCAGCATAACATTCAATTTTTCCTTCAAAATCCTCTTTTGATACAGAAATTTTGCAATTACCAGTAATTTGTTCTCCATTTATATACCCTCTTATCTTTTGCCAAAATACCCCTGTCACACTGACAAGGGTATTCCGACATTTTAAATTTGTAACCTCATTATTTTATTTCTTTATTAAAAGTGATTTTCCTGTCATTTCTGCCGGCTGTGTCATTCCCATCATTTCAATTAAAGTCGGTGCAATATCTGCCAGACATCCGCCTTCACGTAAAGTATAATTTTCATCATAGTTTACAAGAATAAATGGCACCGGATTTGTAGTGTGTGCTGTAAATGGAGCACCTGTTTCATAATCTAATAACTGTTCTGCATTTCCATGGTCAGCACAGATAAACATAGCTCCTCCTACTTCTTTGATTGCATCTACTGCTTTTCCAACGCACTCATCTACTGCTTCCACTGCCTTAACTGCAGCAGCTTCTACACCTGTATGACCTACCATATCAGGATTTGCAAAGTTAATGATAATCACATCATATTTATCTGATTTGATTGCTGTAACTAACTTATCGCAAACCTCATAAGCACTCATTTCCGGCTTTAAGTCATAAGTAGCAACCTTTGGAGATTTTACTAAAATTCTGTCTTCTCCTTCGTTTGGTTCTTCCACACCACCGTTAAAGAAGAAAGTAACATGTGCATACTTTTCTGTTTCAGCAATTCTTGCCTGTGTTTTTCCGTTAGCTGCTAAAAATTCTCCAAAAGTATTTGTGATAGATACCTTGCGGAATGCCACATCTTTATTTGGAATAGTAACATCATATTCTGTAAAGCACACAAAAGTAGTATCTAATCTTTTTTCTCTTGCAAATCCGTCAAAATCATCTGCACAGAATGCTCTTGTGATTTCTCTTGCACGGTCTGGTCTGAAATTAAAGAAGATAACAGAATCTTTGTCTGCAACTTTTGCTACAGGAGCACCATCTTTCATAATAACTGTCGGAAGTACAAATTCATCCGTCTTATCTGCCCCATAAGAAGCTGCAACTGCTTCTACAGCATCTGTTGCTGTTTCACCGGTTCCGTTTACAATAGCATTATAAGCAAGCTCTACTCTGTCCCAACGATTATCTCTGTCCATTGCATAGTAACGTCCCATAACAGATGCAATCTCGCCTACACCCAGTTCCTTCATTTTTTCTGCTAATTCTGCCACAAAATCCTTTCCTGATGCAGGAGGGGTATCACGTCCATCTAAGAAACAGTGTACATATACTTTCTTTAAACCTTCACGTTTTGCCAGTTCCAATAAGCCATATAAATGTGTATTGTGGCTGTGAACACCACCATCAGATAATAAACCAAACAGATGTAATGCAGAATCATTTGCTTTTACATTGGCAACTGCTTTTAATAATGCTTCATTTTTGAAAAAGTCGCCATCCTGAATTTCTTTTGTGATTCTGGTAAGTTCCTGATAAACAATACGTCCTGCACCCATGTTCAGATGTCCAACTTCAGAATTACCCATCTGTCCTTCCGGAAGACCAACTGCCATACCGCTGGCATTACCCTTTACAAAAGGATACTCCTTCATTAAAGAATCCATCACCGGAGTCTTTCCTAAGGCAACTGCATTTGCCTGATCCTTTTCATTTAAACCGTATCCATCAAGAATCATTAATACTGTAGGTTTTTTACTCATTTTTTTCTCCTTATCTTTGCCTTTTCTATTTTTACTGAATTTTTTACCACTTAACAGTGAATATTATACCGAGATTCTTTTTTATTTTCAAGTACTTTTCCAAATCTGTCGTAAGAAATCGTAACAGTTCATTTCGCAGATGTTGTCACGCACAGCCCCTAATAACAACAGAAGCTGCCAGAGCCGTTAAAATTCTGCTCTGGCAGCTTCTGTTGTTATTAGGAGTATTCTCCCAACTTCAAACACCCGTTTTCATGAATTATAATGTAATATCGCTTTCGTCTTCAAATGGTGGAATTGTTGGAATTGGTGTCGGAAGGATATGTGAGCTGTGATTTGGTCTGTTGCTTTTTCCACCTGCTGTTAATGCAATTCTTAAATCCAATACTTCCGGTTCTTTCCATTCTTTCATTTCTGTTTCCTCCTTAACGCTAATACAAGATTTGCTCTTTATATTTTAGATATTAGCACGAATTCTTTGTTGTTACAACATTTCTAACAACTTTGTTGCATTTATTTTACAAGTTTAGTAATTTCATCCAAAATCCTGTCTACCGTATCTTCATCTGTTGGTCGATAAATTCTGTAAACCGGCACAATCTTAGCAACTTGAAGTGCTGTCTGGAACATTTCTGCAGACAAGCCTGAGGTGTTAGAAAAGAGGTACTGGGAAAACATATTCGCAGACATCAATTGAAGCAGCTCCAGTCCTTCTGGTTTTTCTATACGAAAGGTATTATTTTTCGTATCCGGTATAATTTCAAAAATTCCTTTTAATATGCCCGGACCGGAATGCATTTCATCCTCAGAAAGTTTTACCCTGTACTTATCTCTGACTTCATTGATACATTCTATCTCTTCTATTTTATACCCTTCTTTAATTGCAGTATCCCGACAAAATTTCTGATGTGGCACAGCAATTTGTACATAAGGCACTCCATTCTCTATTTTTATGGCGGAAACATCATCTGCAATCAACTTATAACCACGTTTACGCAGTCCGGTGGATATCGTAGACTTTCCTGCACCGCTGCTGCCGATAATGGTTATAGCTCCCTTTTCGTTACCAACGGTGGAACCATGTAATGCCATGACATTTTTCATATATAATATAAATGCCAGGCCGTGACTTATCACATATGGCTTGATTTTTTCATCCGGAAAATCTGCTTCTTTCTTATCAATGACAATTTCATTTCCATTCTGTACCAAGAATCTGGCATGTACACTTTCAAACCATACACGATTGGACTGTATCATCTGAAGTTGCGGATTTTTCAATATTCCCGGTTCATCACAATAATGCACATATACATCTGCATCTTCTTTCGCCACACCTGAGTCTTCCCCCGAAATCAACTCTGACATTTCAATTTCGGATGCCACTGTAAGTCCGTATATCCTATAAAAGAAAGGGGCGCTTTTCCTTGCTGCTTTTAAATCCTTTGTAAAAATAATTTCTTTTTCTTCCACTTCACCGGTGGATGTTTCTTGACAAGTAAGCCCCAACATATGTATCATTTCTATTTTTGCTTTCGCTCGTTCTAATACACTCTTATATTCCGGCTCTGTCAAATGCTTTTCCGGATTATCGTAAGCATCCATGCCGTCTACATATGGTCTGGTAAGCATATACATTTTGACTTCCTCTTCCACATGAAACGGTAACATTATCTTATTTATAAATTCCACCATAAGATATCCCTTCATGTCTATGCTTGGCAGTGCACGGTGCTTCATAATGGAATTATCCATTTTCAGATACTGAATACAACACTGGAAAAAGGTTTCACAAAAAGTTGCATAGCCTAACTGCTCCATCTTCTTCCAAAAGGAAGTGAAATCTATATTTTTTCCATATTTATTTATGTATAATGCAATATCCACCAGTGCACTAAAACTCATGCCCTCCACCAGAATATGTTTTATAATATGAAACATCTGATAAATAAGGTGTTCTTCATACCCCAGAGTCGTAAGCTCCATATCCCCTGCTTTCAAGTTTATAAAGCTTAATTCCTCCGTAATTCCAAAACTTTCCAGAATATCAATTTTCGGCCCCTTAAATTCTTCCCAAAGACTGTAGTGCAGTTCTAAGCGGTGTGCCGGCTGCTCTCTGTAATACACGGGTACCTGCTCTGTGGAATCATGAGTATCTTTCTGGTAACCCAGTTTTTTTAAAAACTTTATCATTTCCGGTGCATTTTCTTTTTTTATCAGTATGTCAGTATCATTAGAGGTACGATACAATGGGTTTGGAAATAAATCTGCCAGCACAAAACCTTTGAACACCGCATATTTTACCTTATCCTCCTTTGCTTCTGCCGCAAACTCAGAAAAAGCCTTTTTACACTCCTCTGCCATCTTAATCCCATCTAAATATGCCTGATGCCACTTTTCTAAAATTTCTTCCGGTATTATGTAATCTTTTGATAAACGCTTTGCTGTTTTATATGTCAGCACTGTCATCTTAGAACCTTCTGCCATTTTATATAAAGTTTCCCAATTAACCCCCTCATAATTATACCCAGTACCATATGGTGCATAAAGTGCCTCATAAACTACATGTAAAAATGTTTCCGCAGTACGATACATAAAAACCTCCCATGTCATATTCTTCTGAAAAAGGGGTTCTGCATTAGAACCCCTTTACTCTAAGATTATATAATATTTTTGTTTATTTCTCAAGCGAAGAAATGCTCTGATTCTGAATTCCATAAACACCCGGCTGTGTCAAATTATAATTAGCCGCATTTTTAGAATCCCATGCTCCATTTCCATTATTGAAGCACACTGCCGCCGTAGTGTCTTCACCTAATTCAATCACATATTTCCATGCATATCCATTTCCATCATTGCAGGCTTCCATTTTCACACCCGGAACCGCTGTCCATTCATTATTTCCTGCTTTAAAATGAATATATGACTGTGACCAACCCGCATTGTTATAATAAATTGTAATGGTATTGCTAACCGGTACCTCGGTAGGCACTGGTGTAGCTGTCGGTACAACAGTTACTGTAGCTTCCGGTGTTGGTGTTGCTGTAGGTATTTCTGTCGGTTCTACTTCTGTCAAAGTGTAAATAGAAGCATTTTTAATTCCGTACATTCCAGGTTTGCTCAAATTATAGTTGGCAGAATTTTTGGAATCCCATGCTCCTTTTCCATTATTAAAGCATACAGATGCGGATGTGTTATCTCCCAATTCTATTACATATTTCCAGTTATACCCTTCCTTCTCTGTAGTGGCTTCCATTTTCACGCCCGGAACCGCTGTCCAGCTTCCATTTCCTTCTTTATAATGGATATATGCCTGTGACCAGCTTGTGTTTTTGTAATATACAGTAATTACATTGTGTGATTCCTTTTCTACGTCAATTACAACATCTTCTTTAATCGTAATCGGCCATGAAGTAATTTCTTCTCCATTACAGATGTAAGTATAATCATATCCTTCCCTTTCGTAATTATCCGGAAGATTTAAGGAACCATTTCTATCTGTATAAACTTCTACTTCTTCGCCATCCAGCACAAAAGTTCCTTTATGAATGGCAGTTTTTGTTACATATACAGTAATATTTCCGTTAATCACATAAGTTCCTGCCTGAATTTCCTCTGTAACATCTACATTATTCACCATATATGTATATTCATATCCTTCTTCCTCGTAATCTGAAGGCAAACTTAACTGATTCTGGATATCACAATATTTTTCTGTTTTTACACCGTTCAAATTAAAGGTAGCCTTAAAGTTAGATACACGTCCTTCTGAATCCACCTGTCCTGCATAACTCCACAGAGAAGTATCGGTTAAATCCATGTGTAATGCCGGACGAACTGAATAATCCGTATAATCTACGTTGTTTCCGCCTTTATGCACATCACCACTGTAACACACTACATTTACACGGTAAGTTCCATCTCCTGAAGAACGAAGCCAGCTGTAATTATATCCATAATTTGTATAAGCTCCCATGGCACGACAGAAAGCTGTATTCTGTGTGTATCTGTATCTGTCTTTTGTAAAACCATACTTTGCGTAACTGCCATCACCTGCTGCTTCTTGATAAGACAACAGGAAAATATCATCCTGTGTCTCTGTTCCGTCATAATAATGATGATAACTTTCTTGGTTATTTACTTTTGTATTTAATATGGCACTCTGTTCTTCTTCTGAAAATGCCATTGCTTTAAAGCTGTATTCGCCGGAATAATCGTATTTACATGTGTTGGATTTACTGTTATATCCATTCAAAAAGCTGCGCAATGTACTGTATTTCCATCTGTTAGAGTCCTTTGGCTGTCCATTTACATAAGTAATTTTCTTTGTTGGATGGAACTGCTGAGTGTCCAGACTCTTGTCTGCTAAAAGGTATGCATCTGTACCATCTTCATTCACAGAAAGTACACGCCACTTCACCGGCTCATACTGAAAGTAATGATAACTTTCTTCATCCTCACTCCAGTCATAAAAGTTTTCCTCTCCACTGACTGCGTAAGTAGCGTCATTCATTTTCATACGAAGATATTTTGTTCCGCTGCCTGCCACATAATATGCCATGGTTCCAGCTTCACTTGTTGCAGGATTGTCCAAAGCAATCCACTGACTTTCCGGAATGTTATTTAAAAGAGCTATTTTTTTACTGTTTGTTATTTCGCTCTGCGGATATTCGCCAAAATACACGCAATTCCACGTCATCTCTTTTACTCCATCTGCATCCACATCTTTTTCCTGAGCAGATGCTAATGCAGAGTCTTTGTTTTCTGCAGCTTCCACATTCAAAACCAAGCCAAGGTTTTGTCCTGCTTCTAAAGGAATTCCTCCCAAAACTGCTGTGGCAGACATAGCTGCTGCCATTACAACGGAAGAAACTGTTTTCATAAATCTGGTTTTCATAGATTTCTCCTTTCATGACCTGCCCGATAATCAAGATTTACTGGGCACCCTGTTAAATATCTATCTCCTTAAATCCCTCTTACTTTTTAATACTAGCATATCATCCCAAATTTCTCAATTCTTCTAACATATTTGTAATATTTTCGTAACACGCAAAGATAATTTTCAACAAAAAAGACCACTCTTCCGGTATCATACCGGAGAGAATGGTCTTTATCCCTTTTTAAGCAGTATATTCTACTTTAAAATTATTTATTGTAATTAACAATATCACCAAATTCAGCCTTAAGAGAAGCTCCTCCTACAAGACCTCCATCAATGTTTGGTTTTGCAAATAATTCCGGTGCTGTCTTAGCATTTACAGAACCGCCGTACTGGATGCGGATTTCTGCTGCTGTTGCATCATCATATACTTCTGCGATGCATGCACGGATTGCTGCACATACTTCTTCGGCCTGGTCAGCAGTAGCTGTTTCACCTGTTCCGATTGCCCAGATTGGTTCGTAAGCGATAACTGCTGTTTTTGCCTGAGCAGCTGTTACGTTCTGGAATGCAATCTTAATCTGCATACGAATCCAGTCAATGTAAATTCCCTGTTTTCTCTGAGATAAAGATTCTCCGCAGCAAATGATTGGTGTAATTCCATGTTCGAAAGCTTTTAATACTTTCTTATTTACTGTTTCATCTGTTTCTGCAAAATATTCACGTCTTTCAGAATGTCCAAGTACTACATACTTAACACCTGCATCTACAAGCATAGCCGGTGCGATTTCACCTGTATAAGCACCGCTTTCTTCAAAGTACATATTTTCAGCACCAATATTGATGTTGCTTCCCTTAGCCGCTTCCATAGCCGGGATAATATCAATTGCAGGTACGCAGAATACTACGTCTACATCATCATTTGCTACTAATGGTTTTAATTCATTTACTAAAGCAACTGCCTCACTAGGAGTTTTGTTCATTTTCCAGTTACCAGCGATAATTTTCTTTCTTGCCATTTTATTTTCTCCTTATGCTAATCCTTTTCATATGCTTATAATACGGGATGTTCACCTTACTAGGCTCGAAAATACCTCGCCAAGTGCGGTGAACTAAGTGCGAACTAAGCTCTGTCTTCGCCTACGACTCGCCAATCGCTAAGTTCTTACTTATCGTTTGCTGCAGCTACACCTGGTAATTCTTTTCCTTCTAAGAATTCAAGAGAAGCTCCACCACCTGTGGAAATATGTGACATCTTGTCACCAAATCCTAACTGATTTACAGCTGCTGCTGAATCACCACCACCGATGATTGTTGTAGCATCTGTTTCTGCTAATGCTTTTGCTACTGCAACTGTTCCTTCTTTTAAGATAGGATTTTCGAATACACCCATTGGTCCATTCCATACAACTGTCTTTGCAGATTTTACTGCTTCTGCGTACATTGCAGCTGTCTTTGGTCCGATATCTAATCCCATTTTATCTGCCGGGATTGCATCTGCATCTACAGCTTCCACAGCGATTTCAGCATCGATTGGATCTGGGAATGCACCTGCTACAACTGCATCTACCGGAAGAAGTAATTTCTTTCCAAGTTTTTCAGCCTTTGCAATCATTTCTTTACAGTAATCTAACTTTGTATCATCTACTAAAGATGTACCGATTTCCTTTCCCTGAGCCTTTAAGAATGTGAATGCCATACCACCACCGATGATAAGTGTATCACATTTTTCTAATAAGTTAGAGATAACATTTAATTTATCTGCAACTTTTGCTCCACCAAGGATAGCAACGAATGGACGAACCGGTGTTTCAACAGCGTTTCCTAAGAAATCAATTTCTTTCTGCATTAAGTATCCAACAACAGCTGTATCAACTAATCCTGCAACACCAACGTTAGAGCAGTGTGCTCTGTGAGCTGTACCGAAGGCATCGTTTACGAAAACATCACAAAGAGAAGCTAAGTCTTTGCTGAAAGCTTCGCCGTTCTTTGTTTCTTCTGCACGGAAACGTGTGTTTTCAAGAAGAATAACTTCTCCGTCTTTCATAGCTTCTACTGCTGCTTTTGCGTTTGGTCCTACTACTTCCGGATCTGCTACGAATTTTACTTCCTGTCCTAATAATTCAGATAAACGAACTGCTACTGGAGCAAGTGTCTTTGTCTTCTTATCTTCTTCTGTTTTTACTTTTCCTAAGTGAGAGCAAAGAATGATTTTTCCGCCATCAGCGATTAATTTTTTGATAGTAGGAAGGGCTGCAACAAGACGATTTTCGTCTGTGATTTTTCCATCTTTTAACGGTACATTGAAGTCACATCTTACTAATACTTTTTTTCCTGCTACGTTGATATCATCAACTGATTTTTTATTTAATCCCATTGATTAAACCTCCTGATTATTATTTTTATCTTGATAGAAAACAAAAGGTCCGGTCCACATAGACCGGACCTTACATGTCCTATTAAATCGTGGTAACTACTTACCCCGTAAATTAAGCTAATTCAGAGAAGTACTTAATTGTACGAACCATCTGGCTTGTGTAGCTGTTTTCATTGTCATACCATGAAACAACCTGAACTTCATATAAATCATCAGCAACTTTAGATACCATTGTCTGTGTTGCATCGAATAAAGAACCAAATCTCATTCCTACGATATCAGAAGAAACGATTTCATCTGTGTTGTATCCGAAAGATTCGTTAGAAGCTGCTTTCATAGCTGCGTTGATTCCTTCTACAGTTACATCTGTACCTTTAACAACTGCTGTTAAAATTGTTGTAGAACCTGTTGGGGTTGGTACACGCTGTGCAGATCCGATTAATTTTCCGTTTAATTCTGGAATAACTAAACCGATAGCTTTTGCAGCACCTGTGCTGTTTGGAACGATGTTAACTGCTGCTGCACGAGATCTTCTTAAATCACCTTTTCTCTGTGGTCCGTCAAGTGTCATCTGATCTCCTGTGTAAGCATGGATTGTACACATAATACCAGACTGGATTGCTGCATATTTGTTTAATGCATCAGCCATAGGTGCTAAACAGTTTGTTGTACAAGAAGCAGCAGAAATGATCTTGTCTTCAGCTTTTAATGTTGTGTGGTTTACATTGTAAACTACTGTAGGAAGGTCGTTTCCTGCTGGTGCAGAGATAACAACTTTACGAGCACCTGCATTGATATGAGCCTGTGCTTTGTCCTTTGAGCAGTAGAATCCTGAACATTCTAATACTACGTCTACTCCAAGTTCTCCCCATGGGCAGTTGTTTGCATCTGGGAAAGCATAGATCTTGATTTCTTTTCCATCAACTGTGATAGAATCTTCTCCAGCTGTTACTGTATCAGCCTTTTCATATTTACCCTGTGATGAATCATACTTTAATAAGTGTGCTAACATTTTAGGACTTGTTAAGTCGTTGATTGCAACTACTTCATATCCTTCTGCTCCGAACATCTGTCTGAATGCAAGACGTCCAATACGTCCAAAACCATTGATCGCTACTTTTACTGCCATCTTTAATTTCCTCCTAAAGCTTATAAATTTTATTTTCCCTGCCACTTCGGCAGTGGATTACACTAGAATTTGTTAATGAGATTGTTAAAATTTCATCAACCTATTACATTTTACCTAATTTGTTCCAAAAATTCAAGTCATATTTCGAATTATTTTTGGAAAACATGACACTTTCATAGTTTTTACACTTTCCAGTGGATTTTATTCTGATATTTCGTGATTTTGTACAAGTAATATTAAATATAGTCCTCTCCGTATGCTTTATCTAGACATTCCTTTTCATATAACTTATACTTGTTATAAATATTACATTTTTCACTCTACAAACATTTTTAAGGAGGTTGTCAATGATACATTCAGACTTTCATTTACATACATCTTTTTCCGGCGACAGCAGGACACCTATGAAGGACATGATTGAACGGGGTATCGCTATTGGTTTAAAAACCATGTGCTTTACAGAGCATATGGACCTAGATTACGATCCCCAGTGTCCGGATAATTTTGAATTGGATACAGAACAATATTTGAAATCTTACCTATACTATAAGGAAGAATACAAGGACAAGATTAACTTGCGTTTCGGTGTAGAATTAGGCTTACAGCCGCACCTTGCCAAAAAGCATGGTCAATATCTTTTAGAATATCCTTTTGATTTTGTGATTGGTTCTTCCCATCTGGTTCATGGAGTGGATCCTTACTACCCTAAGTTTTTTCAATCCAATGATGAAAAAGTCTGTTATCTGGAATATTTTGAATCCATTTTAGAAAACATGGACGCTTTCACAGATTTTGATGTATATGGTCATATTGATTATATTGTAAGATACTGTCCAAACCGTGAAGAAAATTATTCGTTTTTCCAATATCAGGATATTCTTGATGAGATTTTAAAGAAAATTATTGTTTTAGGAAAAGGTATTGAAGTAAATACAGGAGGCTTTAAATATGGTCTTGGGCACCCAAACCCTCATGAAGATATCTTAAAAAGATACTTAGAACTGGGTGGGGAAATCATCACTGTGGGTTCAGATGCCCACGATACCGGATATCTGGGATACGAATTTTCTAAAGTTTGTGAACTTTTAAAGAATATGGGCTTTCAATACTATACCATATTCAAGGAGAGAAAAGCAGAATTTTTAAAACTGTAAGGAGTTATCCCGTCAGCCTCCAAAAACTGGTATGGTCCTTTTGATTAAATCTGGCATTTTACATCTCGCCATTTAGTCAGTACACTATCTCTGACATTTTAATACGAAGGAGTTTTTGTTATGGAAAAAAAATCAAGTAAATTTACTACCAATCAACTTTGCTCTATTGCACTTTTTATGGCGCTGGTGTGTGTATCAACTTTATTTTTTAAGATACCAATTCCATTAGGATATGCTCATTTAGGAAATGGCTTTATCTTTTTAGCCTCCGTTTTCTTAGGCAATCCTGGCGGTATTCTCTGTGCCGGAATCGGTTCTGCACTTGCTGATATGTTTGGTGGATGGTATGCATGGATTCTGCCAACATTAATTATTAAATCAATTATGGGTGGTGTAGTTTCCCTGATTGCCTGTGATAAAGAAGGTAAAGCAAAGGTACTCAGTGTGAAAACCGCCATTGCTGTTATTGTGGGAACTGTTGTTATGGTATTGGGATATTTTATTGCAGGAAGCTTTTTAGAAGGCAGTCTTGCCGCAGGCGCTGCACAGATTCCGGGACTTATAGGAGAAGATATTGTAGGAATTATTCTTTTCTATGTGCTTGGAATTGCACTGGAAAAGGCTGGAATTTACAAATTAATCCAAGGACGTCATTAATATATAATTCAATTTAAAAACAGGCAGGAACCTAATTCCTGCCCGTTCTGCTTTTCTCTGCTATATACTTTAGTCCTTAAATAGCAAACATAATAAATGTTTCCTGTTCTAAATACTTCCCTGTAATGCAAATTTTTTCCTGTTCTATAAGCTGATTCATTTTATTTCTGGAAATCTGTAGTAATTCCGCCAGAACCTTATCCGTCCGCAGTCTCAATTTATATGGATTCTGAATACATATAATTTCCGGCTTTTTCTCAATTCCATGTAAATCACTATCTATTTCACACTCCAGAATTTCATACTCCAGACCTTCCGTAGTAATTTCCGCTTTATTTTTCTGAAAAAAGTTCTTATCCGTTCCATATTGCAGGGATAATTCTTTATCATTTGCCAAGAATCTTTGATATTCGTTCTTCAAAACTTTGGGATTTACCCTCTCATATACAGTAAGATTACAAGTATGTTTACATTTCTCACACTGATAAATCAGCCACACATCAATTCTGTTTCCATTGGCATTCACCCTAAAACAGTTGGTATTTACATATTCAGATTTTCTTCCGCAATTAGCACAATTTCGTACTATTTTATAGGACGTTTTGGGTTTTATTTTATATGTTTTTTTCTTACAATAGCTCATTTTGCATCTCCTTATTTTTTTCGGATTTGCAAAGGCTACCGCTTTTTTCACTTATTTGCACTAGCCTTTGCTATGCAAAACAAACTGGTTCACCCATTAAAATTCCTCCTTATTTCTTTTTTATTATTTTACCCCCTCCTTTCTTCACTGTCTACCTTAAACATTTTTCTATTTAAGTTTGCTCCTTTTCATTCCAAGCTCAATGCATTCCCAAGATTCACCCAAAATAGAATACTGTTCAGGAGCCGCCCATTCTTTAAATCCTACAGACTGATAACAATATCTTGCGGATGGATTATTGGCAAATACTCCCAAAGTAATTTCTTCCACCTGAATCATTTCAAATGCATACTTTATTGCAAGCTGCAACATTTGTTTTCCATAACCTTTTCCTCTGATTTTATTATCTACAATAATAAAGCCAAAACGCAGTCTGTTTTTTTCTTCATCCAAGAAACGCATAATCATATGACCAACCGGTATGTTTTTTTCGTCACATGCACTCATCTGCCAAAAATCAGGATTATCCTTCATTTTTTCATAATGTTGGTTCAAATCTTTGGCTGTCATTGGAAATTTTCCTATCATACCAGCAGACCACTGGTAAAAAGATTTTTCATCTAAAATCCAATTTTTAATATACTCTGCATCGCATTCTTTATATGGTCTTAATTTTAACATCACTTTTCATCTCCATAATAATTTCTCTTGCCACACTTTCTTCAATAGGAATTGCGAAATTATTCTCTTGAAACTCTTCAATTTCTCCAATTCCCCGTTGCACTACAAAACGAAGTTGTCCGTTTTTTACTTTTTTATCTGTATACAATTTCTTAACCAACTTTTCCCTGTCTATGTACTCTGGAATAGTGACAGGCAGATTTGCTTTTTCCAGTAAATGAATCACCCTGTTTTTTTCTTTCTCCGTCATATAACCAAGTTTTTTCGCCAAAAATACCTCTGCAACCAAGCCAATAGACAATGCTTCTCCATGAAGCAACCGATAATCACTAACCGTTTCAATGGCCCTTCCTACTGTATGACCAAGATTTAATATTTCTCTTAATCCACTTTCCTTTTCATCCTGCATTACTACTTTATATTTAATCTTACAATTTTCCTCTGCAATGTGTTCACAAGCTTCCTTATCAATATCTAAAATTTTTTCCATATGTTCTTCCAGAAATTGGAAAAATTCCTTGTTTGCAATACAGGCATGTTTTATGGTTTCTGCCATTCCGCTGGATATTTGTCGTTTCGGCAATGTTTTCCATGTTTCAATATCTAAATATACCTTTTCCGGCTGATTAAACATCCCAATCAGATTGGTAGCCAGCGGCGTATCTACCGCTGTTTTTCCACCTACCGAAGCGTCCGCTGCCGCAAGCAGAGTAGTTGCATAATTAATAAACGGCACTCCTCTTCCAAAAGTTCCTGCAACAAATCCAGCCAAATCAGTAACTACACCGCCACCTACTGCTATAATACAGCAGTCCCTGCGGTATCCTTTTTCCAGCATGGCATCTTCTATTTCTTCTTTTGTTTCCCGTGTTTTAGATTTTTCTCCTGCCTCAAATACAAATAAATCTGCTGTATATCCCTGTTCCAGTAATAGATGATATATTTTTTCTGCATATAGGTTCTTTACAATACTATCTGTGATTACTGCAAATTTTTTAATTTCTCCCACTAATCCGTTTTTTATATCTTTGATAAACTGCTGCTGCAATCCAAAACCAATTTCAATCTCATAACTGTCATCTACCATTTTCTTTAATTCCACTTGAAATGAACTCATATTTCTTCTTCCTTTCTTATATTAACTTCGTTATCCTAATTAATACCATTTAACTCTGCTCTGATTTTTCTCCATTCCGGCAAAAATAAGTCCATAAAACCATAAAATCTATGGTTGTGCTTCCGTTCCAGAAGATGGACCATTTCATGCACCACTACATATTCTAAACATTCCGGTTTCTTTTTCGCCAGCTGCAAATTCAGCCAGATACGCTGGGCTGCAATATTGCAGGTGCCCCATCTGGTTTTCATATTTTTTACATTCCATTCCTTCACATGAACATTCATCACAGGTTCCCATTTTTCTATCAGCTCTGGAATTCTTGATTTTAACTGTTTCCGATACCAGTCATTCAGACAATGTTCCCGCTGCTCTTTGGTGCTGTCTTCTCTTACCTGCATTTGTATCTTATTTTCTGTAAATAAGATTTTACTATTTCCATTAGAATTCGTTACTTCCAAAGGATAAACTTTACCAAATAATAGAATCTGCTCTCCAGTCATAAATTGCAGTTCATTCTGGCTTTCCCTGTTCTCATATTTCTTTCTCTTTTCCTTAATCCAGTTACTTTTTGATATTACAAATTCTTCAATAGCTTTCTGGCTCATTCTTTTGGGTGCGGAAATCACTACTTTACCATCAGGCGGAAGAATTTTCAGATACATATTTTTTATCTTCTTTTTTTCAACCGTCAGGGAAATTCCCTGTATCTCCATCTCCAACCGGCACCTTCTCCCTTCCATGTGATTACATCCACTTTATGCTCGCATATACTACAATCCCTATTTGAACAATTAAAATTGCAGGCATTCCTATAACAAAATACCAATGCTTTGTTTTATGCCTGCAAAGGAACATTCCAAGATTAGACCCTATACTGCCGCCTAAAACAGCGATGGCAAATAATGTTTTTTCCGGAATTCTCCATTGATGTTTTATTGCTTTTCTTTTATCTATGTACATGGACAGAAAACCAATAATGGTCATTAACAACACATATCCTAAAAATATTTCCATTTGTATCGGCATTACGTTCTCCTCCCATAGCATTTTTTAATTATTATACCCGATAGCCACGTAAAAATCTACTTATTTGAACCATTCCAATAAATACGACAAGCCAAAGAACCCTCTATCATTCTTTGGCCTGCCATTTTTATTACATTTTATTTTGTATCACTCTTTACCATGTTTTCTCAAAAGCTAAATTCCAGTCGATATTGTACAAGCTGTCTTCCTCACCTTTCAGTTCCTCATAAACAGCTCTTCTTTCATCACTGCTTTCTTCTGCCCAATATTCATAGCCATGCAGATAACTATCCATTGCTTCATCCCATGAAGTATATAATGGCTGCATAATCTGTGCTATTTCCAAAGATTTATCCAAAGCTTCCTGCTCTGTATAGTATCCTGCATGGTAATAAAAAGCTGCTAAAGATAAGGCACGGCAATAATCCCATGCATCAATGGCGCTTTCACCATATTGCTCATAATAGCCATACATATCTGCTAAATGCTGCGCTTCTTCATCTGTCACTTCATAATTCTCCAAGATGAAATCTTTTCTTCCATCTGCGACAGCATTTTGTATTCCTGCATCCACAAGACTCTTCATGCTATTTTTAAAATCTGTTCTATGTCCTTCAGATAAAATCCAGTTCATTGTTTCATCTGCGGATGCTCTGTCAGTAACTTCCCATGAATTTTCCAGGGATTCCTTTGTCGTTGCTGCATTATCTTCATTTGCCGCCATACCACCAAAATACTGAGTATCATAATTATTTAATTTGGTTAAAATGGCATAAGTTGCATCGAACCAGCGAACGGTATCTGTCATTTCAGTTGCAAAATTATTTTCTTCCTCTACAGGTGTTTCTTTTAAAGTAGTACAAGATGCATCAAAACTTGCTTTCTCTTTATCTGTAATAACCTTTGATGAATATGCTAACATATAAAATGCATAATCACTTTCTCCATAAATAATATATGCCTCTCCTGTTGCTGTTCCTGAGCTTATGTTACAGGTAATTGCTGAGAGATTTGTTAACCCTGTAACTTCCGGTGCATCTGTAGGCTGTGCATCTGTAATCTTGAAAGATTCCTCCATCATTGCCTGCAAATCTTCTAAGCTATTAACTGTGCCATTGTACTGATTTTTTGGCAACTGTGTTACTACAACCTCATCACCATTACTCTTACTTTGGACACCAAGCCATGTATCAATTCCCAAATCCTGTGTTGTCCAGCCATCTTCCAAATAAATAGATACTGTTCCGCTTTCCGCAGTGTATTCCTTCATATCTGCCAGAATATCTTCCGTTGATGCAGTTGAACCTCCGCCTGCAGATTGTCCGCACGCTGTCATTCCTACTGCCAGAGATACTGCCAGTGCAGTCACACATAATCCCTTTTTTAATTTTGTTCCTTTCATAATCCCTTTTCTCCCTTTGTTATTTTAGCCATTAAAGTATAACTTATTATAGGGAAAAAAGCAAATATTTCCACCAAGCTGGAGTTGTTTTATACATCCATAGGATTTACATGTACCATAATATGCTTTACCTTCGGAAACTCTCCCTCTATTTTTTCATGCACCCTCTCTGCTATATCATGAGCTTCCCTTAATGTTTTGGAACTTTCTACCCCAATTTCTATATCTACATAAATTTTATTGCCAAATACACGGGTCTGAAGCAAGTCAATACAGGCTACACCTTCCTCTTTCATAATACACTCATAAATTTGTCTTTCTGTTTCTTCATCGCAGGAATGATCCACCATCTTATTTATAGCATCTCTGAAAATATCATAAGCTGCTTTTGCAATGAAAGCAAAAATCACAAGACTGGCAATGGAATCCATAACAGGATATCCAAGTCTCGCTCCCCCGATTCCCACTAAGGCCCCCACAGAGGAAAGTGCATCGGAACGATGATGCCATGCATCTGCCATTAATGCGCTGGAATCAATTCGTTTGGCATTGATTTTTGTATACCAGAACATTGCTTCTTTTGTAATAATTGATAGTACCGCTGCCACTAATGCCAAAATCCCCGGTACCTCTAAATTAGCATAGTTTCCATGGATAATGTTTTTCATGGCTTCAAAACCAATAGCCAGTCCTGTCATAAATAAAACCATCGACAACAGAATTGCTGCTACACATTCTAGACGCTCATGTCCGTACGGATGTTCTTTGTCCGATTCTTTCGATGCAAATTTAATTCCAATGATAACTACAATTGTACTAAATACATCGGATGCCGAATGAACAGCATCACTAATCATTGCATTGGAATTTGCCACAATTCCCGCTACAAGCTTGAGTATGGAAAGTACCATATTTACAATAATCGTTATAATTGATACTCTGGTAGCAATTTTTTGAAATTTCCTGCTGTTCATAGCTTCCTTTTCCTTTGTTGTTACTTTTTTTTCTTCCATTTCAGTTACCTCCAAATATAATATAAGATAGCTCTATGGCACTAAATATGTATGTGGGGCCCTTTTTAGAAGTTTTCCACCTAAAAAAGTATAAAAAAACACCCACGTCCAGTATTGCAACTACTGTCCCGTGGATGATATTTTCCACTGTCACGTCCGTGACCCGACTCCATGATATTCTATCACGGTCTGCTCAGTTTGTACTGTAGATTTATATGCAGTGCAAAGAGTTTTTTTATTTTACCATGAATAGATTTTCTTGTCAAATTTTTCTTAAGAAATTTCTAAACCAACTTCTCCAGCTTTCTGAATGCTTTTTTCATTGTCAGTGATAATAACACAGTCAGTATTGCAGCCACAAAGAATACAATAAAAACATTCTCCTTAAGTGTTTCAAACAGTCCTCCATAGATTGCCTGCCCTATGGGTGACGCACACATACCGATACACATTGCGCAAGAAATGACCTTGCCAATCAGATTTTCCGGTACAATCATTTGTAGATACGACATAATCTGAATAGAAAACAAAGTTGCCAGAAACATCATTCCAAAGCAGCTAAGCATAATAATGATGTAGGAAAGCATGGCAGGGATGGGAAGCATGATTGCAGCCCCTATGGGAATCAGCGTTAATGCATCATAAAGCAATAACAAATAGCCATTTCGTGCCTTTAGCTTCTTGGCAAACAATCCTGCTCCCATTCCTCCACATAAAGAGCCCATTGCCATAGCCCCTTCTGCATATCCATACAAACGGTTTGCCATATCACTGTCAAACTCCAGCATTTGTGTCACAATTACAGGAAGTCCTATGATTATGAGTGCACTTAAAATCATATTGATTGCAGCAATTGCAAGAGAAAACTGCATAATGAGCGGCTGTTCCTTATACATATACCGAAAACTTGCCTTTAAATCTCCAAAACCAATGGCAAAAATACTCCCCTCTGCTGGTTTCTTCTCATAAGGAATTCGAATAAAAATTTCCATAACAGCAGACACAAGAAAGCATACTACACTCACATACAAAATCGGCATTATCCCATAAAATCCAAACAAAGCACCTCCAATGACCGGTCCAATCAGAGCAACAAAAGAGCTTACCAGATTAATCACTGCATTTCCCTGCATAATCTGCTCATCAGAGAGCAAAACAGGAATACTCGCCTGAACAGCAGGCTGATATGCACCACTGATACCATAAAGAATAAATAACGCACATAGCAAAAGAGCCACCAGATTTACTTTGCCTAACAGCATAATAATCGCCAATACCAGCAGCGCTGTTGAGAAATCCAGCACCACCATAATATTACGTTTGTTCACACGGTCTGCAAAAATCCCTCCCACCGGACTTAACACAATCATCGGAATAAATGCACAAGCGTTCACAACGCCAAATAACGCTGCTGACCCTGTTTCATTCAATAAATAAAGTGGCAGTGCGAAACGCAAAATTGCGTTGCCAAACAGTGATATAATCTGTCCTAACACCACCATAGTAAAATTTCGATTCCACATTTTCATTCTAATAACCATTCCTTTCAACGCCTTTACATACCATCGGTATGTATGTGAGTATTTTTTAACTGTTCAGAGTCCATTGGCAAAATCGCCTTTTCCGGCTTCTTCTTGCCCGTATATGTTTCTGAACAGTTATCATACATTTATAATTTTTCTGTTGCTCTTCGACATTCTGTCATACATTCAATCATTTCCTTACTGATTAATTCCAGTCCAAAGGGTTTTAGCATGTCATTAATCAACAGGATTCGATTCGTAAGCTGCTCATCAGACATCTTAAATATGACCGGATTTACCCAGACATCCGTTAAGAACATGATGGCATCCGCAAGCTCTTCGGGATAATCCGTTTCAATTGAGCCGTCAGCTACTCCCTGCTTAATAACCGGTACAATATAGTCCGGCACAACGGTACCGGCTACCATTTTCAAATAGTATACCAGCAGTTTAGGATTATCCAATAGGTTTGGTGTAACCGAAAACATATCCTTCTGCCCGGGATTGGTTAAGGAATCCGAAAACATTTTCTCAAGCTTTTGCTTACCTGTCATGGAAGTATCGTCCCGCAGTCTTGCCATTTTAATGTTATTTTCCTCACTCATCCGTTCCACCACCGCAATCAAAATCTCTTCCTTAGAACGAAAGTGATGATAAATTGCGCCCTTTGTCATTCCTCCAAGCCCTTCAATAATATCCTGCAGAGAGGTCTGGTCATACCCCTTCTCAAAAAACAATTTAGTTGAAACATCTAAAATCAGCTTATGGGTTTCCTCTGGATACTTGTTCCTTGCCATAACTTCCTCCATTTCGAAATGATTCTCTTTTTCATACCGTCGGTATGTATGAGTATAACTTACTTGGGACAGATTGTCAATCGTATTTTTATTGAAGAAAGTTTTCATTCTTCAGAACTGTTCCGTAAGTTTGTGCACTTCATCATTTGCAGTAGCAATACCACAAAAAGCGCCAGCACAACTGTTGTTACCCCACTTGCTTCAATTCCGTATACGCCACCATTCCAGATATTTTCACCGACCGATTGTAAATTAAATACCGCCATAAATGTTTCATCGTTCCCACTAAGATTCAGCCCCAAAACACTATACAAAACTGCATTCCAGAACGAATGTAGACCGCAAGCCGCCCAGATGCTCTTGTAATGTATCGTCAAAAGCGAAAAAATAATGGAAATAAGAACAAGATTAATAATTCCACTCACACCATAAATTACTTTTCCCGCAAACAAGGAAGACCAATGCGGCAATATGAACATTACCGTACTCATAAGAACTGCAACCGGTAAAGACACTTTTTCTTTCAGTGTGTAAAGCAAAAATCCTCTGCAAAGCACTTCTTCCATTGCTCCCTGGATAATAAACCCACCTATAAAGAGAATAATCATCAAAATGTTAATATTTTGAAAAATACCCCGATACTTCATATTTCCTGTCAAAACAATAATCCCCACAGATATAAGAAGCAGACAAAATGCTACAATTATACCTATAAAGTAACTGCCAAAACCATTTGTGACCCCCATGTTGGATAGCCGCTTTTTTTCAACCACTTTCCAGTAAACAAACACAGTTGCAATAACCACAGCATATCCATAATACTTTATAAGAAGCATAATTTGAAAATCAAATGTTTCTCCAATAAGCATATTTTTGCCACAGGCAAAATGAAGAAGTATGGCAATACCCTCTGCAATAAACAGCCCTGCTACATAACAAAACCAAAAAGCAAGTGTCTTTTTTACAAGAAATAAAATATCCGGCATATCTGTTTTATTATTGAATGGACTGATATTCTTAAAAATTCCTTTCATGTTATTTTCCTCCCTGTAAATCACGAATACCATTCAGTATCGTTCTCAATGCAAAATCAAAGCTATCATTAATCGGCAAAGGATTCCCATATCCACCGTGGTTTTCGATTGTTAAAAATCCCTGCAAAAATCCTCTGAGCATACGCACCACATGTACCTTATGTTCCTCGGTCAGATTATAAGCATCAAGCACTTGAAAGAGAACTGACACAATCCCCTCCGTAGCTTTTAAATGGTCCTCAGACTTGTACATATTGTACCATTGCATAGCTTCAAACAATCCCGTATGACGTGTGACATAATTGCGATAAGCATAACATATTGCCACTATCGCATCATCTTTTGATTTTCCAATGGCAGCTCTGATGACTTCTTTTTCTAAAGCTTTCCACCCGTATAACATAAGCTCTTGGTTGAGTTCCTCAAGCCCACTTATGTGCTTATATAAGGACGGAGATTTCACCCCTAACTCTTCCGCCAAGGATTTCAAGCTGACATTGGCAATACCTTTATTATCAGCCATTTTAGCCGCCACTTCCAAAATCATTTCTTTGTCTAATCCAGCCTTCATTTTAGCTACCCTCCATTTCTTTTCAGCTAATCGCATTAGCTATATTAACATTTTCATTTTCTTTTGTCAATTTATCGGAATTTTCTTTTAAATTTTATCTGAAACTCAACTGCCAAAAAGCGTTGTACATAAACAAAATGAAACATGGTGCCAGCTTTCAACTGACACTATGTTTCATTTTGTTTTTCCCCTACAACCAATTTAACCGATTAACGAATTCAATCTTCTCATTTCCGGCCTTTACTTTCCCGATTTCATAACAATCATAATATTTTGCAACATGATTGATAACCTGTTCTTTGTCCTTCTCATGTACGACAATATTAAATCCCACACCGCAGTTAAACCTTCCGGTATCACTCTGCTAAGATTTCCTTCGATTCCACCCCCATTGATGTGAGCCATTCCATGGATGATGTCCTTATGAAATAATTCTTTCACTGCTCTATAATACGGAGTATGAGGTTTCATAATCTGCTCAATGAAAGTTAAACCATCCACCTTATCCAGCTTTATTTGTGGCATTTTATCCATAAGCAGTCAAACCATGGAATAGCCATTCGTATGTAAACCATTGGAGGCAACTCCTTTCACCAGAGTTTTTATGGTATCTAATACCGCTAATGGCTTTGCCCCAATTACTATAATATCATTTACCAGATGATTAATCATATCGTGGCAAATGGATTCCGTATATCCATACTCCATTGCCAGTTTTTGCTTCGAGCCCGGTTCCTCAGATTTCAAAACAAGAACAGGTTCTTTCAGCTCAGGAAAATGAATATCATACAGCGAAGCAAATGGGCCTAACCCGTTCATAATCATCTACGGCTACGCCAAGGGCAATAGCCAGGTCATACAATATTTCAATATTTGGATATGCCGTTCCTGCTCGTGTCAACCCCCGACCCACAAAATGATTTTTCCGAAAAACGCTATTTTCAAAAAACCACTATGTCAGGAGGCAAACCCTATTTTAATAAAAAGAGCAAAGAGAAACTTTATTTTTTCCACTCTCCTCTTCTCTCCTGACACATTACATTTTATAAAATATATTCTACTGTCCCGTTCAAATCCTTTATTTATGCCACTTTCAGGTCAATAAATAAAGAACCCAGCACAGTATGTTCTACTATGCTAGGTTCTTGGAATTATAAAAAATAATTTTCTATTATTTTATACCATTTCTTTTGCATATTCTTTATAATATTTTGTATTTCAGACCAAACAGGTATCACATGGTATCATTTATTTTCCAGCATCCATAAGTGTCCTTCTTGTTTTGGAAATCAGCCTTTGAGCCGTCTCTCTATATCCGAAGCACTATACAGAACATCTGTTACAACAACCTTGTCGTCTTGCATGACAAAAAACACCGAATAATTATCAACCAACATTCGCCTAATTTCTTTTGAATGTTCTGGTTCCGAATCCATAATGCGAAAACGGTCTGGAAATGTATCAAGCGTTAATATCGCATCCGCAATCCGATTATACTGTCCCATTGCATTTTCTGGTGAAAGTAATACATAAGCAATATAATTGTAAAGTTGCTCCATATCTGACAGTGCCTCATCTGTAATCTGAACGTTATATTGCCTCATATTAATGACTCTCCCTGAACTCTGCAAATGCAGTTGCTGCATCCTGAACGTTTCCTGCTTCTATATCATCATAACCTCTTTGTAATTTTTCATGAAGTTCTTCTTCTGTCATGAAATCTGCGTTGATTGTATTCGGTGCTTTTGGCAAGGTCACCGCAAAAGGAATTCCACCTGTAAGAGAAATCTGATTCAAATACATATCTATTGCTGTAGACATAGGAATACCAAGTCTTGATAAAACTTCCTCTGCACGTTCTTTCACAGCCGGATTTACTCTTAAATTTAATGTTGCCGTCTTTTCCATAATACAACACCTCCTTGTTAGTTACATTGTAACGCTTATGTCGTTACATTACAAGTAGTTTTATAAAAGTTGTAATACAATATTTTATTACTCAATAGCGAAACGAAATGCAGTTTTATAATCTGAAATACAACTTTGTAAAATGAAAACTAAATATTTGTAAATATACAAAATCCCTAACTCTCATACCAATGGTGCAAGAGCTAGAGATACTATTTATAAATTTTTATTCTTATACCTTGATATATATATGCATTATTGCCTATTTTCAAAGGCTGGAGATTTCTTACTAATACAGTAAGTCCAATTAAGTTCTTGTGGATTAACAGGTTCATATCCACATATTAACATGGCATCTTTGAACTCATTATTTGTCAAATATATTCCTGTATCATGCTCCAAAATATGTTTTAATCCATAACTTGTTTTATCATAATTCGGTGTTTTAATTCGTATTAATTTGGATTTTATCCATTCACATACCAAATCAATTTCTTCTTTTGAACGATTTGTAATTAGAGCATCATCAATACTTCCATTTTCATTGCTGTAAGGTCTTCCATTTTTAATCATTATAATACCTCCTGATTACTATTTTCACTACGCAATTTAATTGCATCATTTGTAAGATATTTTCCAATATCATAAGCGTACTCACATTGTAAGTGCATCACATACTGTATTCCCGCTAAAAAAATGTATTATATGTTGCTACTTATCTCTACTATTAATTCCAACAAATTCCGGCATACACTGATACTTGTTGCCACTTACTGTATGATATGGATAATACCACATAACAGAATCAATATTCTCTGAATCAACCATTTCTTCAAAACTTCTTTTTGATATTGGTGAAACTTTCATAAAATCCAATTGATATACCAGCAATCCATCTAATAAACTAAATACCATAGTTTCTTATTCCTTTTAATTATTTTTTTAGCCTTTATTATTCTTCCCAATAATTCAAATAAACTACTGGACTATATCCTAGCACTCTAACTTCCTTCTTCCATGCATCTAATCTATTTTTTAACATTATCATTTTCAAACTAGAAATATCCGGTTTTCCATCCACAATAGGTAAATGTGTTCGGCGTTTCAAAACAATCCAAACTGCGATCCTTTCTACTTTCGGCATATCAGGAAGCAAATTATGCTTATACATTCTTGTAGAACTAATAGATTGTTCAACAACATAACTCAATTTTGCAGATGAATTTCCAATCTTAACAGCATACATTGTTCCCTCTTTATACAAATCCATTAATTCAATTTTTCCAGCCCCAGTCTCGTCACTATCTCTATCATGATTTTCAAAACCAAATTGTTCTGATAATATATTATTAAAAACACGTTCTGTGTAATATTTATCTTTAATTTTTTTTCTTATTTTGTCATCTTCTAACCCAATATATTCCTCTGAATTCTTTTCTTCTTGATATTTTCTATTTACATAATCCAGTAATTTATTATTCGTAAAATCATATTGGGGATCATAAATAACATCTAATTCTGCTATCGAATCCTGTAAATATTGGACATAGTCATCATTAAATGAATACCATTCTCCTTTTAAAAGTAAACATCTTCTATCATCATCAGTGAAATCTATCAATCTTTTCATTATATCAGTACATACCGGCTCACTATTTTTATTACTTACAACTTTTATATCGAAAAAATCACTTCTAATTTTCAATCCATTTTCCTCTATAAATTGCAAGATATTTTCTTTTGTCAGTTCTTCAATCGCTTTACTCTGCCTTTTATGTTTCAATACAAACGAAGCATCATTACTATTAAAAATTTCAGTAGCACCAATAATATCTAATTCTGATATATTTATACATTCAATATTCTCTTCAATCATTTCAATTAATCGCTCATCTAATTCCTGAATAATTACTTCATCTCTTACCTTACTAAAAACTGGAATTTTGTGACGTACATCCTTTTTTCTAATCAGTTCAACATATTCTATAAATTTCAAAATACTGTCAATACTATTTTCTAATAATTGTGTCTTTATAGAATGCCCAATTTCTACCATTTCTCCATGAATGGTAAAATTATCTTCTGTTTTTATTTTCGCTTTTATTTTTGCATAAGACTCTCCACTATCAAAAGATAGATCATTATAATTAAGATATACATTAATCATTTTATTTCTTTGCGAATTTGGAGCTGTTAATGTCGTTGTTTTTATTTGTTTAAAGTCAATCCTTCTAGCAAAATCAAATGCAAAATCAATATCACAATATTTATCAACAACAAAATATGACAAACCATATGTTACTGCATATGTATCTACTGCACCTTCAATTACCAGAACTGCTCTTGGAGAAGACAACGTGTTCATCACTTCATAATCGTATTCATCTAATATCCATTGCCATTCAAGTGGTTTTGCCTCTCCAGGTACATTTATATATGTTCCTACAGTATATATATTTTCTTCGTTACCAATAAAATGATAATCTTGCTCCCCAATACATTCAAACTTTTCACAAATTTTATCAATGAAATCTTTTTTCTTAGTGCCATCAATTTTATATAAATTAACTTGTCCCATATTTGTCACCACCCATATAACACTCACATTACTACAACCTATTATACTATGCTTGTATCCTTTTCTCAACGAATTTCAACATTACATTCGATTTTTTTCACCATAGAAAAATACCCATTTAGCTTTATTTATCACCTATCCGATTTTGTTTTATTAGAGACACCTTAACCAAACAAAAGACACCGGATCATTATCCGATGCCTTAAAAATATCTTATTCCATTTTCTACACCATCAGCCAGATACTTACTCTGACACCTCAAGAAGTTTTGCTGAAATTCGAGCATTTACCTCTGCATAATACAAAGCATCAGCTGTTGATAACTCATCTTCATTTATTTCGTTCATTGCCTCCATTGTTTCTGTATACTTTTTCATATAATCCGCATAGTCACTAGCCATACTTAACATATCATCTGAATCTGCATTCATATATTTTTTCATAAACTTAACATACTCATCAAAAAAGGCTTCATAACTATCCATTGCCTTTTTGAAGTCTGGACTAACTCCTTCTGAAGTTTCTTTTGCATTTTTATCTTTTTTCAAATCCTTATCCTTTGAACTGTTAGACTCATCATTTGTTGCTTTTTCATCTGCCTTAGAAGCTGCATCTTCTGTGTTATCAGGTTCATCAATTCGAACAAACATTGTATTGTTCCCTTCATATTTTAGAGAAAGATGATATCCATCAGCATTATCTCCATAATAATAATCATCGCCTTTTTGATAATCTACTGTAAATCCTTTTTTAAAACATTCCTCAACATATGTATTGTACTCTTCTAAAGATGTTTCACTGACATAGATAACAAAACCATAAGATGCTTCCCATTCAATTTTTCCAACATTAGATTTTGGTTTTGGTAATAATTTTGCTATTTTACTAGAAGGCCACTTGAACTCACCAACTCCTTTTGGTGCATCAAGGTCAATAGATAACCCACTTTCACCAAAGTATATTAAGCTTAACTTATATCCTTCATCGTTGTATGCATCAAAGCTCATATCTTCAGATTCGCTATCTACATCAAAGCCTTTTTGCTTGCATTTTTCAACATATGCTTTATATTCTTCTTCTGAATAATCTTCAACTGTTGCATAAAAAGAATCTTCATCATCAATCGTAATTTCTATTTTATCTGTTTCCGGGTGTGGCAGAACATTTGCTATACTGCCTTCCTCCCAATTAAATCCGCCTTTCTTACTATCTGTTTTTTTCGCATTTCCACAAGCAGTTACAGACATAGTCATTACAATTACAAGAATTATCAATAAGTATCTTTTCATTCTCCCATTCCTCCTTTTTCTAAGATATTTTTATTATACCAAAACTTGCATTCTCGTGCAATTATTTTTAGATAAATTTTCATAGACTATTGCATGGAGGTGCAATATTATGAAAAACAAAGAAAGCATCGATAGAGTTATTCAAGTGAGTGATATAAATATAGGAAAAAACATTGCAAACCTGCGTAAAGCTATGAAAATTAAACAAACAGATATGGTTGCAAGACTCCAGATAAATGGAATAGATATTTCTATTTATTCCTATAACAGAATAGAGAAAGGCACACAAAATCCAACGGTATCTTTTTTGTATGCCTGTTGCCATATTCTGAATTGCGACATGAATATGTTATTTGACTTTAGCCATTAACTCATAACACTTTAGGCACACCTTCTTTCGTACGAATATGCATTCACTATAGTTTTATTTTCGGGTAACTCATAACCAAGCTTTGCAGCAAGCTCTACTTTTCTTTGGGAATGCTTTTGCCCTTCTGGAAGTCTTCTAATATGCTCGGGTACACTAACCTTAATAGGTAATCTGTTATTTTTATTATTTTCAAACGTGAATGGCGCTTTGATTTTAAGAGCATACTGGGTATCCGGACTCATTGTTTGTATCAGAATATTTCCACACTCTAATAAATTTCCTCTGCATCTGGTGGCAATTCCTTCACATGTTCCAAAAAACTCCGACAATTCTTGCCTTCTTCCTCATTATACATATACCCAAGCCTTTCTCCCACAAATACCGCCGTCTTTTCAAACAAATCACACATTCTAAAAACTGCATTCCAGCACTCTTTTGTATCTCCTCCACAATAAGTTGAAAGATACATCTTCCATTCTTCCTCAGGAAGCCAACAATGCATATATTTTCCCGACTTTCCCACACTAACAGAAAAATCCGTTTCAATTCCGATTTTCCATGACAACATTTTCTCTAATTGTTTACGCACATGAAAATTCAGCATATCCTGAACATATGGTATTTCTTCTCTCCACAGCCCTTTTGCCACATTATCAAGGCACCACCAGAACTCGTTACATGTACATAAATACTGAGCTTTTGACGGCATTTTTACCCAATAATCTTCGTCCGTAGCTTCCCCAACCGCCGGAAATCTATTATCCTTATCTAACAAAAGCACACACAATTTATCCGCTAAAATATTTTCTTGGGCATGCAAAACACTTTCCACATGTAGGTCGATTCTATTTCCATCCCTAAACTGCATAAGCCAGCCATAAAAATTTTCTTTATCACTTGGATAGTCCGGATGTTCATCCGGATATTGCATAAAAAGCCGTTCTCCAAAATTATCAATCCAATTTTTATCCTCAATAAAGACTGACGTATCTGTCACAACATAGACCACATCATAGTCCTGAAAAATATCCTTTGGAACGTTGGAATTAGTTCTGGAACCATTCATATAAACCGCCCGAATGCGTTCATCATTTCTTGCAATATTTAAAATAAGCTCATACATTTCTTCCTCTGTCCTCATCTGCAACTTACTCCTCCATTCATCCTATCCTTCTAAAACATTTTATATTCAGTTTTCGTTCAAATTTCATCTGGAACCAAGCTGCCAAAAAGCCACCGCGCTGGCCGCAGCTACATTGAGAGAATCTACCCCATGGGACATGGGAATTCTAACCGTGTAATCACAGTTAGAAATGGTACAAGGTGCCAGTCCGTCCCCTTCAGTCCCCAGCACAATGGCAAGTTTTTCTTCTGCCATGAGTCTGGAATCGTCTATTCTTATCGAATTATCACTCAATGCCATAGCGGCAGTCATAAATCCCAGCTTATGTAAATATTGGATTCCACTTTCAGACCACTCGTTAGAATCACCTTCTATATATGTCCAGGGAATCTGGAATACCGTACCCATGCTGACTCTTACAGCCCGGCGGTACAGTGGATTGCTGCATTGAGAAGTAAGTAGCACACCATCAATATTCAGTGCTGCGGCAGAACGGAAAATAGCCCCTACATTGGTAGGATTCATAACATTTTCCAGTATGGCAATCCGCCTTGCACCATCACACACTTCCTCCACACTTGGCAATTTTGGGCGGCGCATAGCACACAACATCCCTCTGGTTAACTGGAAGCCGGTCAATTTTGTCAGCACCTCAAACTCAGCAGTATACACAGGGATTTCTCCACAGCGGGCAATAATATCTTTTGCCTGTCCTGCAACGTGTTTCCGTTCCACCAAGCAGGAAACCGGTTCATATCCTGCATCGAGAGCACGTTCAATTACCTTTGGGCTTTCTGCAATAAAAAGTCCCTTTTCCGGCTCATGCCGATTCAATAACTGCACTTCCGTAAGACGGGCATACACATCCAGTTCTGGTGCTTCAAAGTCTGTTATTTCAATAATGTTTGACATAAATTTCTCCTTCTTTTTCATTCAAGCCTTATTTACTACACTCAATATATCACTATTCTGCTGATTTTTTCAACGTTAATATGCTTTTTGCAAAAATTATTTATGCAAAACAATTTGCTGATACTTTGCAGTACATTGACAATAAGTAGCCTTTGCAATATAATAAACACTATCTTGAAATATATGGAATCTAAAGGAGACTTTTATATGAAGAAAACAAATAAAATAATACCTATACTATTGAGCATGCTTTTTATCTTTTCCCTATCTGCATGCGGAAAAACTAATGCATTTGAGGACAGTCAGGGAAATAACTTTATAGGTACTTTTGCAAGTTGCGACAGCGATGGTAATGTGGAATATCGAAATGATGGAACTACCTATGATTACAGCCTTACAATCAATGAAGATGGAACTTTTGTTTTTGATTATGCTGTTGATAAACAATTTAGTGGCACCTGGACAAAAGAAGCTGATAACATAACTCTCCTTGGCAATGCAGATAGTAGTTATAGTCAGTACGATTTGTATTGTCACTTTGACGCTGACGGCAATTTACTGGTGGATGCTGCAACAAATATCGACCAATGGATAACTGATGTATTGGTTCGCCAGGGCAAGTAATTGATTCAGATTTTCTTTTGCAAAGCAAATTAAACTTTCTACAGACTTCCTATTATCATAAGCAAAAGTCCTGAAATGAACTACTCATTCCAGGACTTTTGCATTTTCTTATATCATTGCATTTCTATTAATTCAACAACATTCTATCATTATCCAGTTCCTTATTCTTTTTCTGGGAATATAGGCTTCTAAGACCGTCTAATGTAAGTTCACTCTTTTCTGAACCTTCCACATCCAGAATAATTTCCCCACTGTCCAACATAAGTAGTCTGTTTCCCGTAGTCAGGGCAGAATTTAAATTGTGGGTAATCATCATGGTAGTGAGTTTTTTCTCTTCCACTATTTCTTTGGTAATGTTCATCACCTTTTCTGCCGTAGCCGGATCCAGCGCTGCCGTATGCTCATCTAAAAGCAACAGTTTTGGTGTCGTCATGGTGCACATCAAAAGCGTTACTACCTGTCTCTGTCCACCAGAGAGTAATCCTACTTTTGCATCCATGCGGTCTTCCAATCCCATGGAAAATCGGCTTAAATATTCCCGAAACATCATGCTGTCCTTTTTGCTGATGGCAAATTTTAATGGATTTTTGCGATTTCTAGAATATGCCAGTGCCAGATTTTCTTCGATGGTCATATTCGGGGCAGTTCCCCGCATAGGATCCTGAAATACTCTGCCAATATACCTTGCTCTCTTATGCTCCGGTACAAACGTAATATCTTCGCCATCCAGAAAAACGCCACCCTGATCCAAAATAAAATTACCACAAACGGCACCAAACAATGTAGATTTTCCAGCACCATTGGAGCCTACCACCGTAACAAAATCTCCATCTCTTAACGTAAGATTCACATTATTTAAGGCTCGGTGTTCATTAGGAGTACCTTCTAAAAATGTTTTTCTTGCATTTACCAGTTCTAACATTTTATTTTCCTCCTTTCTGTTCACTGCGGCTACTTAAATATGCTTGTTTCTGGGCTTTTCTCGTCTTCTTTCCATTCAGGAAACTTTGAATTGCCGGTAATGCCAGCGCTACCCCCACAATAATGGAAGATACCAGCTTCAAAGCATATGCCGGGAAGAAGCTGTTAGACATAGCCAATGCCACAATAAAACGATACACTACAGAACCCACAATCGCACTGAAAATTCCTGCAGTAACACTTCTCTTTCGAATAAAAAGTTCTCCGATAATCACAGAAGCCAGACCTACCACTAAAATTCCCACACCAGAATTAATATCTGCAAATCCCTGATACTGAGCTATCAGACCACCGCACAATGCAATACAGCCATTTCCAATAGCAAGAGCCAGTATCTTCGTCACATTAATATTAATCGAAGAAGCTTTTACCATTTCTTCATTATCTCCGGTAGCACGAATACAAAGGCCTATATGAGTTTTGAAAAAAATAATCAAAATTGCTGCAATCACTGCAACCGCAAGTGCCGCTATTACCAGTTTACAAATTTCCTTGTCTAACCCAAGTAAGTCATAACTCATTTTAAATAATGTATCATTTGCAATCAGGGATAAATTAGAACTGCTTCCCATAATGCATAAATTCACGGTATACAGACCACTCATAGTAAGAATTCCCGCCAATATAGGATGAATCCCGCACTTTGTCTGCAAAAAACCCGTAATCACTCCTGCCAGCGCACCTGCTAATATTGCAAATAAAACGCCAAGCATTGGATGCCCTGCCACAGTAAATGCAGCAGAAACTGCAAGCCCAAAAGTAAAGCTTCCCTCCGCAGTTAAATCAGGAATATTCAATATTCGAAATGTAATATAAATTCCCATTGCCAATAACCCATACAAAAGCCCTAACTGCAGGGAACCCAACACTAATGCCATTTTCTTTCTTCCTTTCTTCTGTTGCTACATCTTAGTTTTATTCTGCATCCTGTACAAATACAGCTGAAGATTTTATATCATCACTTAATTCAAGTCCCAATGCTTCCACTGTCTGTTCATTGATTACAGTAGATTTGGCAGGTACCACGATGGCAGGAATATCCTCAATTGCTTTACCCTCTAAATATTCAATTGCCATATCTGCTGACTGTGCACCAATTTCCTTATCGTCTACTGCAATAGTTGCAAATGCTCCGGAAGAAACCATAACTGCAGAACTTCCATATACAGGAATCTTAGCATCTCTTGCTACTTCTGCTACATTCGGCATTGCACTCTGAATCATACTATCATTTGGAACAAAGATAGCATCCACCTGCTCTGCCAATGTCTGGGCTGCCTGCTGTACTTCAGAAGAATTGGTAACCACAGCTTCCACATAAGAAAGATTATGTTCATCACAAAATGCCTTTGCATCATTTACCGTATTTACAGCGTTTACCTCTCCCGTATTGTAAAGGAAACCGTAAGTTTTACATCCTGGTGTTAACTGATCTGATAATGCAAAAATCTCAGAAACCGGAATTGCATTGGAAGTTCCTGTTGCGTTTTTGTCCGGTTTCTCCATATCAGTGATTACCCCTGCCTGCACCGGTGCTGAAACAGCCACAAATACCACTGGAATATCACTTTCTAAATTTACCATAGCCTGCGTTGCCGGAGTCGCAATCGTTGCTACCAAATCCACATCATTTCTTACCATTTCCTGACAAATGGTATTTAAGTTTGTGGCATCTCCCTGAGCACTTTTATAAATGATTTCTACCTGGTCTTCTCCATATCCTTTTGCTTCCAGTTCATCAATAAATCCCTGACGCATATCATTAAAAGCACCATTTTCTACCATCTGTATAATACCAACTTTAATTACATCTTCTTTTTCACCACCGCAGGCTGTAAGTCCTGTCATCATAACTACTGCCATACCCAGTGCTGCCATTTTTTTCATCATAGTCTTTAATTTCATTGTTTTCTCCTCTTTCTTCCCTATAAAATATGTAATTATTTTTAATCAAGTGTTTCCAGTCTTTGATAAGCTTCCCGTATCATTTCTTCCGTAACCACATATGGATAATGAGCTATATCACTGCGGTTTCTGATATTGATAAGAATGGACTCAAATTCATCCTTTGTAATGTCAATCTGGGATAACTTTGTAGGAAGGTTTGTTTTCTTGTGAAATTCATATACCTTCTTAAATTCTTCTTCCTGTCCGTCACATAAAAGTAAAATCAGCACACCGTAACCAACCACTTCCCCATGAAGATGATGTTCTTCGATTTGAGGAAATGCTGTCAGACTGTAAAATACTGCATGGGCAAGTCCGCTATTATAATGTACTGTGTGTTCCTTAGTCAACAAATTTGATGCCAGTCCGGTACTTACCACAATAGCTAATACCACTTGTTCTAATTCATTCGATACCTTTCCTGCCTCATTGTCATTCAGTGCTTTTTCTCCATATTTTAATACCGGTCCCACACACATCTGGCTGACGTTCACTCCCAGTTCTAAATAATGAGGAAGTTCGTCATTTCTTGAGGATACGGATGCTTCATAATATTTTGCATAAGTATCTCCCATTCCTGCCCACATATATTTCTTTGGTGCATTGGCAATAATCTCCGTCTGTATAAAAGCATGCACCGGCGGTTTTTCCGTAAAATATGGTTCTTTAAACACGCCGTTCGACTCATACATAATGGCAACTGCTGTGGTTGAAGCACAATTAGAAGCTATGGTTGGAAATGTAAAAATAGGCATCCCTAACTGTTCAGCCAAAGCTTTGCCCGTATCCAGAGCCTTTCCACCACCAACGGCAAATATCATATCTGCCTGCTGTACTTCCTGTCTGCTCTTTAATGCTTCCACATTTTCATAAGAAGCTTCTCCGCCATACCAAAGTACTCCTGTAATCTGTAACTCTGTATTGCTAATTGCTTCCCTGATACCCTCTTCCGCTGCCTGCAACGCTCTTTTCCCACCAATGCAAACTATATTTTTCCCATAGGTACTACATATTTCATATATTTTATCATATACCTTTGTGCCAACGGAATAGCTTGGAAAATACATACTATAATTTTCCATATAATTCCTCCTTTTATCCGCATTCGAAAAAGGCAGATACATTCCGTTACGGAGCATATCTGCTGTCCTGTATCATTCTAATCACTTCGCTCATTTTATCACTGCACTTTTCATATGTCAAGATACGTCGCTAAGAAAAGAGCAAAATTGTGGCAGTTCAACCTTGATGGTTAGCAGAACGCCCATGAGAGGGAGAAAATCTTCCCAGACAGGCGGAAATAACGTTCCAGCAAACTAAATACTAAGGCACACTAGGTTCATCGCCTCAAGGCTCTTCACCAAGTGTTGCCTAAGAATTGGATTTTGCAAGCACTAAAAATTAAAAATACTATTTCTGAATATGAGTCTTCTCCAAAAAATCATCGATGCTTTCAGCTTTAGCAGAAGCTTTGAGCCATTCCCTTAACTGA
>JBGVOM010000170.1:0-2004 GCA_045126515.1 Lachnospiraceae bacterium | reverse complement strand
ATGAGAAAGAACTTGAAATTCTCGGAATTTCTTATGCGGGCGAATAAAGGAGGTGCTGTATAAAATGAAACGTGTTTATGTCAATGAAGAATGGTGTCTTGGATGCCATTTATGTGAATATAACTGTGCCTTTGCCAATTCTGGTAAACAAGACATGACAGATGCATTGAAAGGAAAACCGCTCTATCCTCGCATCCATATTGAGGAAGGTGAAAAAATTTGCTATGCCGTTTCTTGCAGACACTGCACTGACCCTATCTGCATCAAAAGCTGTATAGCAGGTGCAATTTCTAAGGAAGATGGCGTTGTCCATATCGATCAGAATAAATGTGTGGGATGCCTTACTTGTATTCTGGTCTGCCCTTATGGAGCATTGGCTCCAAATGAAAGCGGCATTATGCAAAAATGCGAACTATGTCTTACTAACACATGCGGGGAACCTGCTTGCGTGAAAGGTTGTCCAAATAAAGCTATCGTATATGAAGAAAGGGGTGAATAGTATGGCTCAATATGTTATCATCGGAAATGGTGTGGCAGCCATTGGCTGTATCGAAGGAATACGAAAAGAAGATACACAAAATAAAATCATAGTTATCTCCGAAGAACCGCACCCTGTTTACTGCCGACCTCTCATCTCCTACTATTTGGAAGGTAAAACAGATTTAGAGAAAATGGCATACCGCAATCCTAATTTTTATGACGAAATGAATTGCGAAGTTCTTTATGGCAGAAAAGCCGTAAGAATTGATGATACTACAAAACAAATAACCTTGAATGATGAAACTATCATTCCCTATGATAAGCTTTGTATTGCTACCGGCTCCTCTCCTTTTATTCCACCATTTGCAGGGCTTGAAACCGTAGAACAAAAATATTCATTCATGACCTTGGATAATATGCTGGAGCTTGAGTCTGCAATCGACAAGGATTCTAAGGTATTAATCATAGGTGCCGGACTTATCGGCTTAAAATGTGCCGAAGGTTTGAAAGACCGCGTTTGCAGCATTACAGTCTGTGACCTTGCAGAACGTGTACTTTCCAGCATTTTGGATTCAGACTGTGCTGCCATGATGCAGAAACATTTAGAGGCAAACGGAATTCAATTTATGTTAGGCGACAGTGCTGTATCCTTTGACCAAAATACTGCTCTTATGAAAAGCGGAAAAACCGTCAATTTCGATATTTTAGTCCTTGCTGTTGGTGTCCGAGCCAATACTGCTCTATTAAGCGAAATCGGCGGAGAGGTAAATCGTGGAATACTTATCAACAACAAAATGGAAACTTCCATTTCTGATATTTACGCCGTTGGTGACTGTACGGAAGGTGAAGATATTTCTTATAACGGAAAACGAGTCCTTGCCATTCTCCCTAATGCCTATATGCAAGGAAATTGTGCAGGCATCAATATGTCTGGTGGTACTGCTATCTTTGACAAGGCAATTCCTATGAACTCCATTGGCTTCTTTGGATTACATGCCATGACTGCCGGTAGCTACTATACCACTGATGAAGGCGGAGAATTATATGAAGAAAAAACGAATAACACACTGAAACGCTTATTTACACGAGATGGCTATCTGACTGGATTTATTCTGATTGGTAACACTGATACAAGTCGTGCCGGAATATATACCTCATTAATCAGAGAACACACTCCGCTTAATTCCATTGATTTTGAAACCCTAAAAAGAGGGGCAACTTCTACTGCTTTTTCTTACGAAAAGCGTAAACATATTTTTGGAGGTGTGGTATAATATGAAATTGATTGATGCTAAAAATTTAGATTACAAAACTTTAAATGAAGAGTTGCGTCAGGCTGATGGTGATTGTACCATTGAAGGATGTTGTGGTCAAAGATTCATTGCCGCCGGTATGTCAGACAAAACTCTCGTAATCAATGGTATCCCCGGTAATGCACTTGGCGCATACCTTAACAATGCTAATATCACAGTAAATGCAAATGCACAGGATGCAGTTGGTGATACCATGAATGAAGGAAAAATC
>JBGVOM010000169.1:0-14117 GCA_045126515.1 Lachnospiraceae bacterium | reverse complement strand
TTGGGTATAATCTTTTTGTAATATATTAAGTAGTTGCATACTAATATTTTACACCAACTGCCAGATACTTTCGAGGTCTGGCAGTTATTTTTTGTACAAAAAAAGAAGCTGCGCACTAATCACTTAGTGCGACAGCCCCATCTGCATCTTTTATTTATTCTCACAATATATCTAAATTTTTTCTTTTTCTCTTCCAGATAACCTTGCAAAATTTTGTGGCGGGATTATAACGATTTTCTCAGATATTCTGCAGTGATGGTGTGTGCCTGTTCAACCATTTCCCCTGGTGTCCCGGTAAAGACAATCTCACCGCCGGCAGTACCTCCATCCGGTCCGACATCAATCAGCCAGTCAGCACGCTTCATCACATCCAGATTATGTTCAATTACAATTACGGTATTTCCCCGGTCTACCAAACTATCCAACAGTTCCATTACCGTCTTTACATCCGAGGCATGAAGTCCGGTGGTAGGCTCATCTAACACATAGATATTTCCCTTCTTGTACAAATCTTTTGCCAGCTTCACACGCTGGCGCTCGCCTCCGGACAGGGTACTAAGTGGCTGCCCCAGGGACAGATATGGCAGTCCCACCTCCACCATGGCTCCCAAAGCCTTTTTAAGCTTCCTGTTTTCCTTGAAAAACTCGTAGGCCTCCCCGGCAGACATATCAAGAATCTCCACAATATTTTTGTCCTTATATCGATAAGACATAGCTTCCTGACTATACCTTTTTCCTTCGCAGGCTTCACAGACCGTAGTAACCGGATCCATAAAAACCAGCTCTGTGACAATCTGTCCCCGTCCACTGCAGGCAGGACATGCGCCCTTGCTGTTAAAAGAAAACAGTCCGGCATCCACCCCATTTTCTTTCGCTATCACTTTTCGTATCTCATCAAAGAAACCCAAAAATGTAGCTGGAGTAGAACGTCCTGTGGCAGTCACTGGTGACTGATCCACCAAAACCACCTGATCAGCATACTGTTTTGCAAATACATCCCGGATGAGAGAACTTTTTCCGGAACCAGCTACTCCGGTAACCACAGTCAGTACATTCAGCGGGATATCTACTGATACATTTTTTAGATTATGGACACTGGCATTTTGTACTGGAAGAAATTCTTTTGGAACTCGGGGCATTTCCTTCAATGGTTCGATATGCTTCATAGCATTTCCAGTTCTGGTTCCAGACAGAAGCAAAGCTTCATAGCTTCCCTGAAACAAAATCTGACCACCATTTTTTCCCGCTAAAGGTCCAACATCAATTATTTCGTCAGCAATAGAAATCACATCCTTGTCATGCTCAACAACTAACACTGTATTCCCTCTGTCACGCAGACTCTGCAATAGTCTTGTCATACGATACACATCCCTAGGATGCATTCCAGTGCTGGGTTCATCAAAAATATAAGTCATACCGGTAAGGGCACTGCCCATATAACGTACCAGCTTTAACCGCTGTGCTTCTCCGCCGGACAAAGTGGAAGATTCCCGATCCATCGAAAGATAAGGCAGACCAATATCGATCATACGCTCAAGGGATGCAGTCAGAGCATCCACAATGGTTTGAACTCTGGGATCGGTGATTGTTCGCAGTACCTTGACCAGCTCGGTAAATTCCATAGCACACATTTCATCAATGCTGTATCCTTCCACCTTACAGGCAAGAGATTTAGCATTCAGACGCCGTCCGTGGCACAGTGGACAAGGTTTCTCCTCCACCAGATACATCAGCCGTTTCACTGAAGCCTCTTTCAGAGTGGATGTATCCCGATGGATCAGCATTTTGTGAAGATAGTGGGACACGCCATCCACCTTTTTGCTCAGTCGCTTACCATCTGGGGTATCCGCGCCGTAGAGCAGATGGTTTCTCTCCTGTTCCGTAAAATCCTTCCACTTTTTGTCCAGTGGAAACAAACCGGACTCGGCGTACTGCTTCCAATACCAGTTACCCACATGGAATGCCGGAAGGTCTGCCATACCCTCGTTCCAGGTCTTTTCCGGGTCTATACGGCTTTCAATATCCACGGTCATTACCTTACCAATGCCGGAGCATTCGGGACACATGCCATTCGGATCGTTAAATGAAAAATATGACGCAGTTCCTGCATAAGGCTGACCGATACGGGAATATAGAAGCCTCAATGCAGCATACATATCACTGATGGTACCCACAGTAGAACGGGCATTTCCTCCCAGACGAGACTGATCCACAATGACCGAAGCGGAAAGATTGTCGATTCTCTCCACCTTTGGCTTTTCATATTTTGGCAGTCTTCCACGCATAAAGGCAGTATAAGTTTCGTTCATCTGCCGCTGGCTCTCGGCAGCGATTGTATCAAATACAATACTTGATTTCCCGGAACCTGATACTCCGGTGAAAACCACAATTTTTCCTTTTGGGATATCCAGCGATACATTTTTCAGATTATTCTGACGAAGACCGCGGATGATAATATGTTCTTTAGAAATCATAGTAAACTCCTTTCTGTCATATGGCTATTCTATAACCTCCCCCAAGGGACGAGTCAAGAAGTATTTTCTTAACCCCTATAAAAAGAACGAATGTAGTATGGTATCCTCTTACTCATTTTAATTGATCACTCCTAGAATAATTGACTCGGAAGTTTCAATTTTTCTTTAACCGGAAACCCCTTGTCGAATGTTTCCAACTCTGCTTCATCCACAAAATATCCCTGAGGTGTTGCATACTCACCTGTAATACCATCTAAATATCCCGGAATCAATTCTTTACACAAAAAGAATGATGCGTCTTCACCTTCCGGCAAGCCATGATAGCGAATGCCAAATTTGCTGGCATAAGTAAAACCACTCTTTCCATAAAAGTCAATGTTTCCTTCAAAGCAGACAGCACCACAACCAAGCTCCTTTGCTTTTTCTAAGGAGAAGTCCAATAAAATTTTTCCATACCCCTTTCTTTTCAGTTCAGACGTAATGCAAATCGGTCCCATCGTCATGATTGGTATATCTCTGCCATTATCCGCTTTGATATTTGCTCTCATAAACATATTCTGACCAATCAGCTTGCCATCCTGTTCCATAACAAAATCAAGTTCCGGCACAAATGCCGGATCATCTCGTAGCTGATTTAGAACATAATGCTCAAAGCATCCCGGACGATATACATTCCAGAAGCTTTCTCTTACCATATTTTCCACTTCTCGATATTCTTCTTTTTTCTCTAAACGTATGATAATATTGTTTGTATTCATTTCTTTCTTCCTCCTGTTTTCTAATAATCGAGCCATAAATCACTCTTCTTTCTTATCCATAAGGTAACTCTGAATAAAGTGTCTCATATGATTGCTGAGAATTTCGATATAATCCTCTTTTTCTCCGGTTTTGTCAAACATGCTGATAAGAAGAAAAAGTGGAGCATAGAATTCTACAGCAAGCTGCCTAGGATTTTCCTTTCGAAATACACCCTCTTTAATCAGTTCACGAAACAAATCCTCCATATAGGCAACCGGACCTGCAACAACACACTGATTGTAAAGCTCTGTCATTTCTGTATTGCGATATTGCTCCAATGTCAGCATCTTACGAAAATTGGATGCAAAATCGTCTTCTGTCCAAAAGAAAAACTGGGCAATCGTAAAATCCATAATTTTTTCTACAGATTGATTTTTATATGCTTTCGGCTGGGTTTCATATTTTACTTGGGGTACTTCATATTTTTCTGCTCTTTCAGCATCAATTTGATACATTCTCTCAACGATGCTAGCAAAAATATCACGTTTGTTTTTATAATGCTTATATAGAGCTCCTTTTGTCATTCCCAATTCTCCTGCGATTGTACTTACTGAGACAGCCTCATAACCATCCCTTGCAAACAAGCGAAGTGCAGTCATCAATATTTTTTCCCTTGTATCAGACATTATTATCTCCTCCATTCAGCAAACGACCGTTTACCATCATTATAGTAAACGGTCGTTTACTCGTCAAGAAGTTCATTTTGACAGAAAAGGGGACGGACTTCCTGTATAGAAAAGTGTCAGTTTATGCATAGCTCTCGTACAGGCAATATAGAGCAGATTCCTGTCATAATCCGAAGCATAATTTCTGCTATCTGCATCAGGTACAATGACCTCATCAAATTCCAAACCTTTCGCCATCCGAATTGACGTAATGGATACTCCATTTGTAAAGTTGGTACTGTTCTGTGAAAGTAAATGAACCTGATGCTCTTTAGAAAGCAAGTCATAAAATCTCTTTGCATCTGCCTCCGTCTTTACTACAATTCCCAATGATACATTTTCTCCCTCTTCAAATTTTTTTATCAGAGCAGCCATAGAAGCAATCTCATTATCCATATTTTTGCAATATAGGGATTTTGGCTGTTCCCCGTGACGTTCCACCATTTCAAGGGATGGCTGATTACAGATTTTCTTTGCAAAATCCATAATTTCATAAGTAGAACGATAACTTTTATTCAAAGCAATGAACTCTGCATCCTTATATATCCTTCTAATTTCATCCAGTGAATGAAGGTGACAGGGATTTAAGACCTGACCAAAATCTCCAAGAATTGTTTTCTGACAGGGATACATCATATTTAAAACAGCAAATTGTATCGGTGTGTAATCCTGCATTTCATCAATTACCAGATGCTTTACTAATCTGTTTTCTTCTATACCCTCAAATGCAGCCATCAGATAGAGAAATGGAAATACATCTTCCCACTCCAATGTTTTCTTTTCCGGTAATACAAACATATCCTTCTCATCAATATATTGATAGAAGTCCTTATATAGAGCAAAAGTGTCTTTGATCATAAGCATTTTATTCAAACTTTTCAATATGACATTTGCCTTTGGCACTTCCCCCCAAATTCCCACCATAGAGCGTAAAAGTTCTCGGACATCTCCTGCCACAGAAACCAGACGTTTTTTCACGGGTATTTTTTCATAGGCATTAAATCTCTCGTTAATCCACGCTGCCTGAACAACATGCCCCTGATAGGTATAATCCTTCGCTGAAAAAACCCGTTCTGGCATATTACATATGTATTGATCTAATAACCCAACAAATGCCAGATTGGATTTAAATTTTGCCCGCTTCGCCCATACTTCATCTTCATTCTCCAATGGATTTTTTTCTGTTTCAAAAGCAATAATCGCTTTCAAAGCATTACCTGCAACATCCTGTAAACTCAGTTCACAAATCGGTTCTTCTCCTAACTCTGGTATGACACCTGAAATATAATCTGCAAACACCTTATTGGGTGATAAAATCGTTACATCTTCTGCGGTAATCTTATTTTTGAAACGATACAGCAAAAATGCAATACGATGAAGTGCAATGGAAGTTTTTCCGGAACCTGCAACCCCCTGTATAATAAGCGTATTTGCTCTCTCGTTACGAATGATTACATTCTGTTCTCGTTGGATTGTGGAAATAATAGATTTCATCTTTTCATCCGATGTATGAGCCAGTTCTTTTTGCAGAACCTCATCCTGCACATTTGTGGAACTCTCAATAGCATATTCCATAATGCCATTCTGTATTTTAAACTGCCGCTTGCGCGTTAGCTCTCCTTCAATCCATCCAACTGGTGCCTCAAATCCGGCACGACCTAAACAAAAATCATAAAATATTCCTGAGATTGGTGCTCTCCAGTCGAAAATCAGTTTTTCATTGCCATGTGTAAACCCAAATCGTCCAATGTAAAACGTATCTGCTTCTTCCTCTCCATCGGAAACAAAATCAATTCTTGCAAAATAGGGTGATTCTTTTAGCTTTTCCATCTTTTCACGCACTTTTACGGCAAATACACCCGTTCGATCTGTCTGCTCCAATAACTGCTCATTTTGAAGTTTTTCATGGCTATCCATCTCATTACGATAATCTGCCATATATCTCTTTGCATCTCTATACTCCTGATCTAACCTCAAAACATCTTCCCTTGCTTGTGTCAATGCTGTGTCAATTATTTTCAGAGTATGGTTAAGATGTTCCAATTCATCCGGAAATGGTATCGTATCTTGATCTTTCATAAATATTCCTCACTTTCTTATATCCTTTTCACGCTTATCGGATATAAGAATACCACCAACGTAAACGTTGGTGGTATATTGGAGGGTTTGAAACTATAATTCTTTCATTTCTTTCAGTATAGTCATAATTTTTCCTGCATTTGTTTCTGCTTTCGATAGTGATAAGAGCAGTCTGTCACAAGCTGATATAATATCATCATTTTGTCCAGGTGTATCAAGTATTTCCCGAATATCTGCTTCTGGATTCTGTGAGAGCTGTTGCATCATCCGTCTGATTGCTTCAAGAGAATAGTTTGCACACCGTAATACTCGAATAATTTTTAATTGTCTGATATCCCCATCTGTGTAAATGCGATACCCATTTTGCTTTCTTTTAATCGTCACAAGACCATTCATTTCCCAATTACGCAGTGCATCTACCGAAATATCTAAATACTCGGATACTTCTTTTCTCTTCATGGACAACTGATTTTCATGTATTTCTCCATGCAACATGTTCTGCACAATCTTTATAGCTTCTTCTGCACTGGCACGTTCTTTCTTAAGCTGAATCAGATATTCTTCTGTCTTCCTGATGGCTCCATCAAAATCACATTTTGCACATGTTTTAATCATATCTACTATCTTCTTTCTCAAGCCATTTTGCAGTATCTCAATTTCAAATCCAAGACGTGCTACTTGTATTTGATAGATGTGCAGATCATTGAATACACGATACCCATTTGCTTCCCGAACTGGTTTCGTAATCAATCCCCATTCCTCGTAAAAACGCACTGTATTTGGATGTATTCCCATCATGTCTGCAACTTCTGATGTTCTGTATTGTTTCATGTTATTCCTCCACCCGAATCACCCATAACTCTGCATAAAGTGTTCCGTATGATTACGGAGAATTTCTACATACCCTTTCTTTGTAGCAACACCACAGTCTCTATATTCATTGAAACTTTACTTCGCATTAACATTCGCGCACAGCTTTGTGTTTCTATATTTTTTTGCACCCCTTTATGTAAATCACAAAAAGTTGCACCGTTCCGGCGGACAAATAAATTAACCCTCTATTTTAAGAGGGCTAATTCATATATCTAATCTTTATTTGTCATCCAGCATTCCAACAATTCCAAAAACTGAAATAACAAAGAATAATACTGAGGTTACCACTAAGCAAAAACTTTCTGAAAAACCAATAAACTTACTAAAGAATGCATATATTAAGAAGCCTATTGGCCACAACATCATGACTATAAATTCACAAGAAAAGTAAAGACCACAATTCCATTTATCTTTTCTTCCTTCAAAAAAGCCAAATATCACTGCACATATTATACAGAAAATAATAGAGAAAATTATGTAATGGTTCATCTGCTCTACGCTTCTACAATACTGTACATATAGAATAAATAGGGATAAACCGGATCCCCAACCACATAGTTTTTCTACCTTTGTTCTTTTAAACGTACCTATCAACATAGTTACAGAAGTACAAAGTAACAACCATATTGCAATTTTATTAGCGGTAAAGGAATCTAAGAACAAAAACTTATTTATATCACTGGTTACACTTATTGCGATTTCTTCCGCAAAAGCTGAAGCAAGAATAAATCCCATAATAACTGCAAACACTCTACGTGCACCGCTCATTACAGTAATTCCACCGGTAGTATTACTCTTTGAAGTATGAGATGTATTTGTTGCTTTAGCCGCAACCGGTTTTACATCATAGTTGATAGCCTTAACTTCTTGAACAGCCTGACTAAAATCAGGTAATTTTTCAACAGTTTGGTCATAGACATCCTCTGCTTCATATGAAATATTACCATCTTTTGAAAGAATAGGTGTATCAATAACTGATTTAACCGCACCAGCTAATGCTCTGGTTACAGCAATCAATTTCAAATCATCCTCTGAAAAGTCCTCTGAAGTGAGTTTTTTCTTAAATACTCTTCCTTCTTTCTTTCTTACCACACCTGCTAATAAACCTGAACACTCTGCAAACATTTTATTTAGATCTCCTAAAAGATCATCATACATTTCTGATCTTTCAGTTATAGCCCCACATAGCGTCTCAGAGATTTTCATTTTTTCTGAAGCAGCTTCCGCTTCCGCATACATAGTATTTGCTTTTTCAAGATTTTCATCTGCTTTCATACTAGCTGATATACCTGTGAACAGTATAACTGGAGCAGCCACTGCTGCTAACGGAGTCATTGCTGCTCCAAATGATAAGGCTGAGCCCGCAAATCCTGCTGCCATACCAATTTCACCTGCCGCTAATGCGGATCCTGCCAAGGCCAGTTCCCCGGTTACAATTGGTAACGCACCACTCGCAGCTAAAGCAACCGCAGCGCCTGCTGCAACGCCCGTAGCACTACTAGCGAAAGAAGACGAATAAATATTTGTCATCTCTCTAATCTCTATAGCACCTTGCTGGTCAATTGTGAATTTAGATATTTCATGTATACCAACAGACTCTTTTACTTGAATATGCTTTACTTTGTCGTATGCTGTAAGAAACTGATTCATTGATGTATCAAGAACGCTCTTCTTATCGTATCCCAGTTTTACAAGAGCTTTCTCTGTTTTATTTTGTGCTACCTCTAGTGCATGTTTTGCATTGTTATATAACTCTTGCGCATCTTGTGAAACTCTCTGAGCACGCTCATTTGTTTCTTTTGCACTTAAATGGCCTCCGGCACCAATTACACCTGCGGCAACTCCTAATCCCGCTAATAAGAATGGAATAGGCATAAATCCACCTCCTTATAAAATGTCATCCTCATCACTATCCAAGAATGACTTAAATTCACTGACTGTTTCAAACTTAACCTCGCCACCAAGTTTTCGTGTAATATCATTTGCTCCCGCAATGACACCATCTGCATCTCCCATTTCATATGCTAATCTCATGGAAGATAGTGCTGAATCAAAACATGTTCTATATTCTTGAAAATATGAGTCCAAATATGATTCTAATTCATCACGAAATGCTCTCGCTTGTTCCGCAGCAGCATTACATTCTGCGATGATACGCATTCTTTCCTCATGCTCAAATTGCTTAGTTTGTAAATCATTAATCAGGTTATTATATAAATTACTTGTAAGCATTGATCCTACCAAAGCGCCTACAGCTCCTCCTACTATAGGAATAGGAATAAGAGCTTGTCCCACAGCCATTGAGTACCCCATTGTCGCCATGTTAAGCCCCTTATCGCCTAACTGAATAAGGCATTCCTGTGTAGTAATCTCTCCTTCACCCCATTTTTTTAATGTATCACCTGTAACGATAACCGCAGTAATAATCTTACCTGGCACATTATTTTTTGCCAACGCTTGGACAAATTCTGAGGAAGAGTATGATAATGTTTGAGAAACCACCGTCATTCCTCCACCCATCGCATAACCTGTTACTGCTGCTTTTCCTCCGTCTTTAACTGTATCTACAATAGCATCTTCTCCACTTTTCTCACCTTTAATAACTGAAACCACATTCATGATTCCAGACATTGTTAATGCTGTAACTCCTGCATTCTGCGCACCAGCTTTTCCTGCTTCATGTGCGGTTCCTACTGCATTCTTAACGCCTTTTTTTAATGCTCTACTATTATTTCTTTTTTCAGCAGCCTTGCCAGTATCTTTAATTCGTTTACTAACTTCTCCAATAGTCTCGCCAGATTCAATATTATCAGCTAATCCTTCCATCCTTGTAGCATCGTCAGCCCACTCCTGCTGCGTACTGCCACCTTTTCCAACATCCTTACTTCCTTGATTTAGTTTTCTAGACAGCACTTGAAAATTATCATCACTATTACCAATTTCACGAACATCATCGGTAGTCAAGAAGGGATTCTTTTTCGTTCTTTTCGCTATTTGACTAAGAGGATCTATATGGTCAGCTTCTGCTGCATGGCTCTGCCAATCTTCACCATACTGCATTTTTGCATCTCGTTGTTTTTTTACTAACTCGGCTCCTGAATAAGGATCTCTAACTGTTTTTCCACTAGCAAATGCATCGTCAATTGCTTTTTTATGCGCACTACCATCATCATAAAACTGTTTTCGAGTTTGTGGATTGTACTCAGGCCTACTAAACTTAGCATTCGCTTGAGCAGTTGAACTTCTTATTGAGGAGTCTAATGCTATTCCGGCTCCAATCTTGCTTTTTGAATCATCATCCTCATCACGTTTTAGAGCCACTTCAGTAGATTTTGCTTTATCCTTTTTCAGGAAATCAAACAACCCCATACCACATACCTCCTTTACCCAAGAACAAGTTCACTAATTCTTCCTTGAAATCCAATGTATTCATTCAATATACATTCGCACCTATTAGCAAAATCAGAATCTATATTATATTCTGTGAGCATCTGACTTATAAGTTTTCTTTCATCGCTATCATAATTTCCATCAGCCATAGCCAAGCCAATAAGTTCAAAAATAATAATCTTCTTTACCCTTTCACTGCTATCAATTTTGATAGTTTGAATCAATGATTCCATAGGTTTTACCATAGTTTTGTCATCAAATTGACATTGTAGTTCCTGGCAATATCCGTTAATCATAGCTTTTTCGGAATCACTGTAATCTCCATCAACTGTTGCCATATTATATGCTATTCCCAAAAATACAGTTTTTTCGCTTTCATTTAATAATGCTAGATACATTTTTATACCTCCTCTTTTTTAAGCTCATTACAAGCCTCATAATTCAATTGATAGTATTCTTCAAGTGTCATCTTATCTTTGAAGAATCTTTCGTATGTTTTATCTACGCTACATTTTTCTGGTCTTTCATCATAAATAGTACATAGCTTTGAATTAATATCGAAATATCTACAAATGCCATCTCCTCTATCTAGATCTTCATATATCTGAGACTTATTTAGATTCATACAACAAAGACCACAACAATCACATTTAAACATAATCAGTATACCCATCTACCATGACAAACTTTGTCATTCATTCTTTTTTTCTCCAATTTATGTATTCACCTGTAGTAATTCTTCCATCAACGGGCCTTTCTGCATCTGCCGGAATTGCCCATGATTTTCCCAACTTTGCCGCCCCCTTGATCAGTCCCTCAGAACACATTGCACGCACTCTTCTTGGTGACAGGTTCCACTTTTTTGCTATTTCATTAATCGACATATAACCATTTATCATTTTTTCCCTCATATAAATAAAAAACACTGCTATTTCTAGCAATGTTATTAACGTGTAACTGGCTACCATTTTACAGGCCCTATAGCTTTGCGTCATACTCTTTCAAGCATTTTGCCAAAAATATATAGTTATATTATATTCCTCAATCGGTATTTTGTCAATTCCCTTCAGCTATTATGCTCAATATCTCTTTTCACATTTACAATTATTTATGCTCAATACACAAAAAAGCCGGTAAGCAAACCACTCTCGGTTCCCCCACCGGCCATTTAACCATATCGCTCTATTCAGTTTCTACTTCAAACTCTGTACCATCATAAAATAGTATCTGCAGCCTGCCATCTTCAAATACTGTAATGTGGTCCATTACCGCCATCATAAGCTCTGGATTGAACTCCTTTATTGGCCCTGCTGCCGCATGCTTCATCAGAAGCCTTGTTTTATACCTTAGAAGAACATCATCACTCGTGATATTCTCTTGCCAACGCTCCTGGTATTCTTCCTGGTGCTCGGCTATCTCATTCCAGCTCATAACATATAATTTAGTGAAGGTATCATCCGTAACGTATCTGTTGGTACAAACCTTGTGGCCATTTGTCTTGTTGCAGGAGCCGCAGCGCCACTTGGTTATCTTTGTCCCTGCTCTGGTCGTGTACTTCACTCTGGAATAAATATTTCCGCAATTTCCACAGATAATCTTGGCATAAAATGGGTTCTTTTCGCTCATCTGCCCGTAAGCATTTGTGAAATGGTCCTTACAGTACTGGGCCCTTCTTTCAAGCTCTGCCTGGACTGCTTCCCATGTTTCAATATCAATAATCGGTTCATGGTCTTCTTCAATATGGTACATCTGAACACTACCGTCATTTATAACTCGTCTCTTGGAAAGGAAGTCGGCTGTATAGCTTTTCTGTAAAATGGCGTCTCCCATATACTTCTCATTTCGAAGCATGGAGTCCAACGTACTTGCCTGCCAGTTATACTTTCCATCCCAGTTCTTTATCTTCTCAGCCTTAAATATCCTTGCAATATAATCAACCGTTTTCCCGGACATGAATTCCTCATAAAGCCTAACCACTATCTTGGCCTGCTGCCTGTTTACAACAAGGTGGCCTTCCTCATCCGTATCATACCCTAAAAAGCGCTTGGTGCTCATTTTATGCTTGCCCTGCTCAAATCTTCTTCGAATACCCCAGGTACAATTTTCTGAAATGCTGCGGCTCTCATCCTGGGCCAAACTAGAAAGAATTGTGAGAAGCACCTCTCCCTTAGCATCTAAAGTATTAATGTTTTCCTTTTCAAAAACAATCCCGATTCCTAAGTCCTTAAGCTCTCTTACATAGTTCAGGCAGTCCAGTGTGTTTCTGGCAAATCTAGAAATCGACTTTGTAATGATAAGGTCTATCTTTCCGGCTCTGCAATCTGCAATCATTCTATTGAAGTCATCACGCTTTTTAGTGTTAGTTCCGGAGATACCTTCATCGGCGTAAATATCAACCAGTTCATAATCAGGATTTCTGGTTATCACCTCAGTGTAATAGCGTACCTGATTCTCATAACTCGATAACTGTTCTTCTTGATCTGTTGATACGCGGCAATACGCTGCTACGTTCTTCTTCAATTCTATCTGCTGCCCGTTCTCCATTATCGTAGGCTGCTTTGCTGGTATAACCGTAATGCTTCTCGCCATTCTCAAACACCTCCTCAACTACCATTGGCTCTGTAAAAGAAAGGCCCGTAAGCAACTCGTCTCTAACACGAATTCCCTTACAGGCCTCTTTCCCTTTTTGGATATATGTTGAACATATCCATTCCACTTTTCTATTGTAAACATATCTGCGTCGTAAACTCTTACCACAATGCGGGCAGACAAGCATTCCACTCATTGGATACCTTCTTTGGTACTTATCACCGCTTTGAATATTTCTTTGCTTTTTATGATATTGCATGAGTTCTTGTACCTGCTGCCATTCTTCTTCGCTGACAATGGCCGGGTGATTCTCTGATACATAAAAGCTCTTAACTTCTCCTTTATTCCTAACCGTCTGATTTCTTTTCCCTTCCGGTGTGTAATATTTTTGAATATGGAAGTCCCCTTTGTACTTCTCATTCGTAAGCATTCCCTTTGACCAATTATTCTATACCCTAGTTTTTCGAAAATATGATGAGTTATTAAACTTGTAGCATGTACAAATAAAATCTGATTCTTGTCACTGTGTCCATATTATATAAATCAACGCTTATCATTCACCTTATATTCTGCTCTCGATAAATTTTTTTGATATGCTTCCTTTATATAATTTATCATTTCTTTGGCAGTTTTTTCACACCATTCCGCAAATGAAAGGTTAAGTATTCTCAACGGCCATGAATGTGGTATATCATTTAACTCTACATCTTTAGGTATTCTCTTTAATGCTTCAGCTACTTGTTCTGGTCGAGGTACAACTTGTTCAAATTCACTAACCTTAAAATGAACCAATTCATTTCGGATAAATATCAAATTTTTAAAATTATTCCATAGTTTCGCACATAGTTTCCATTCTGATTCACACAAAATTTCACCTATAATGTTCCACTTTAATGTTAATTCAGTATTACGTTGAAACCCGAAAGAATCATCTTTTATTCCTTGGTGTTTTTCTGGAATAACAATCTCACTTACACTAATAAAATAAATTGCCTGATTAATAAATGCTTCCAACGCACAACAAGAGAGCATAATACATGCAAGTGGTTTTTCTACATAATTTCCTGCTTCTTTTGCTTCTTTTGCCAACTCCTCTGCTGAAACTAAAGTAAGCGCCTAATGTTAGGGTGGATTTCCTTTTCATCCCATATCGTTCATAATAGTTAGTGAGGATGCAAGCATTTCACTCTACTGCTGGCGCTAGATAAAGTAGGATGCAGGCATTTTACTACATTTATGAAAGAAGAAT
>JBGVOM010000168.1:0-60889 GCA_045126515.1 Lachnospiraceae bacterium | reverse complement strand
AATTCTGTCAAAGCAAGAGAGCAGTCCAAAGATTCTCTTTTTGTACGTTTGTGCTGGCGGCTTTCGTAAAGAAATGGCATAATTACATTGATTCTGTGGGCTTTACCGGTAGCAGCAGAAATCAAACGTTTCATATCCTGGTAAATATCATCCGGTGACATATGATTTGTGTGACCACATACAGAATAAGTTAAGCTGTAATTACATACGTCAGCCATAACGAATAAATCGCATCCACGGATAGATTCGAAATAGTTTCCTTTTGCTTCACCGCTTCCAAAACGTGGACAGTCAGATTTGACGATAAAGTTGTCGGAAACATATCCATTGAATTCAATGACATCATTTTTAGAAAACGGAGTTTCTTTACGGAAAGAAACCAGATAGTCATTGACCCCTTGTGCTAAAGACTGGCAGCTTTTATGCACTGCAAGCTTTAATGGAGCGACAGGGGTTAAATTTTGTAATTCTTTGAAATTAGGCATTGTTTGTCCTCCTATATATGTAGATTCATTGATTTATAGCTTTTTAATATTAGGATAAGAGTAAATATTACATTTTTCCACCTATTCTAACATATAATTTATATCATTTTGAGCCAGTATCGTCAAGCATTTTATGGGAGATAGAAGAAAATCACAGATGAAAAAAAGAATAGCTTTTCTAGGAGAAAATGTGTATACTATATCTGAGTGTGCATTTTGGAAAAAAGCTGGCGGCTCTATGAAAAGGAGAATGAAGAATGAAGACAAAAGGTCATTTAATCAATAAGGTCAGCGAGGGAAGTATCGCCGAAGAAATGGGCGTAGAACCGGGAGATTACCTGGTTTCCATCAATGGCAATGAGATAGAAGACGTGTTTGATTATCGTTTTCTGGTAGATGATGAGTATATAGAAATGGTAATCCGCAAGGCTGACGGAGAAGAATGGGAATTAGAAATTGAGAAGGATTACGATGAGGAAATCGGCATTGACTTTGAAAACGGGCTTATGGATGATTATAGGAGATGTCATAACAAGTGCATTTTCTGTTTTATTGATCAGATGCCTAAGGGAATGAGAGAAACACTTTATTTTAAAGATGATGATTCCAGACTTTCCTTTTTGCAGGGGAATTATGTTACTTTAACAAATATGAGTGATCATGATGTGGAGCGGATTATACGGTATCGTTTAGAGCCTATCAATATTTCTTTTCAGACCACCAATCCGGAACTACGATGTAAGATGCTAAATAACCGTTTTGCAGGAGAAGCCTTAAAGAAAGCCCGGAAGTTTTATGAAGCAGGAATTATTATGAATGGTCAGATTGTGCTTTGTAAAGGGATTAATGACAAAGCAGAATTAGAGAGAAGTCTCAGAGATTTGTCTGAGTATATGCCTTATCTGCAAAGCTTATCTGTTGTTCCGGTTGGGCTTTCAAAGCATAGAGAGGGACTTTATCCTTTAGAAAGTTTTACAAAAGAAGATGCGAAAGAAGTGCTGCAATGTATTCACAAATGGCAGGATAAAATGTATGAGAAATATGAGAATCATTTTGTACATGCCGGGGATGAATGGTATATATTAGCAGAGGAAGATTTTCCGGATGCGGAGAATTATGATGGCTATCTTCAGTATGAAAATGGTGTAGGAATGGTACGTTTTATGTTGGATGCTGTGGAAGAGGATTTGAAAGTACGTCAGGGGGATGACAGACAGAGAGAAATATCCATGGTTACAGGAAAACTGATGTATCCTTTCTTAGAAAAGATGATACAAAATATACAGGAAAAGTATCCAAATCTTCAAGTGCATCTATACAGTATCCGAAATGATTTCTTTGGAGAAAAGATTACGGTGGCGGGACTTTTGACTGCTCAGGATGTGATTGCACAGATTCAGGGAAAACCGTTAGGAACCAGACTTCTGATTCCGGAAAGCATGCTTCGAAGTGGTGAAGAGGTTTTTTTGGATGATGTTACCGTTACAGAAATGGAAAATACTTTACAAGTAAAGATAGATATTGTAAAATCAAGCGGACAAGATTTTGTAGAAAAAGTGCTTCAGTGACTTTAGAGTATATAGATAGAGGAGAAAAAGTATGAGCAAACCAATTGTTGCAATTGTGGGAAGACCGAATGTGGGAAAATCCACCTTGTTTAATGCACTGGCAGGGGAACGTATTTCTATCGTACAAGATACGCCGGGCGTTACCAGAGACCGTATTTATGCAGAAGTTAACTGGCTGAATATGGATTTTACCCTGATTGATACCGGAGGTATTGAGCCGGAAAGTAATGATGTTATTTTATCACAAATGCGCGAACAGGCAGAAATAGCTATCGCAACGGCTGATGTAATTATATTTATCACAGATGTAAGGCAGGGGCTTGTGGATTCGGATGCTAAAGTGGCAGATATGCTGCGAAGATCCAAAAAGCCGGTAGTTCTTGTGGTGAATAAAGTGGACAGTTTTGAAAAATTTATGCCGGATGTGTATGAATTTTATAATTTAGGAATCGGTGATCCGGTGCCGATTTCAGCAGCATCAAAATTAGGAATTGGTGATATGTTAGATGAAGTGACCAGTCACTTTAACAAGAGTGCCATGGAGCAGGAAGAGGACGAAAGACCACGAATTGCTATCGTGGGAAAACCGAATGTAGGAAAGTCTTCTATTATAAATAAGCTTTTAGGGGAAGACCGTGTTATTGTTTCCGATATTGCAGGAACTACAAGAGATGCTGTTGATACCGTTATTAAACATGACGGAAAAGAATATGTATTTATTGATACGGCAGGCCTTCGCAGAAAAAATAAAATCAAAGAAGAATTAGAAAAATACATGATTGTCCGTACGGTCAGTGCAGTGGAACGTGCCGATGTGGTTATTGTAGTGATTGATGCAAAAGAAGGTGTCACAGAGCAGGATGCCAAGATTGCCGGAATTGCTCATGAAAGGGGCAAAGGTGTTATTGTGGCGGTAAATAAATGGGATGCTGTGGAAAAAGATGACAAGACCATGAATAAGTATACGGCAGATATCCGAAATACCCTGTCCTTTATGCCTTATGCAGAAGTGATGTTTATTTCTGCAATGACCGGACAGAGAATGCCAAAGATTTACGATATGATTGATATGGTAATTGAAAACCATGCATTACGTGTGGCAACCGGTGTACTAAACGAAATTATGTCGGAAGCAGTTGCAATGCAGCAGCCACCTTCGGACAAGGGAAAACGATTAAAACTTTATTATATTACGCAGGTAGCAGTAAAACCACCTACCTTTGTTATTTTTGTAAATGATAAGGAATTGATGCATTTTTCATATACAAGATATATTGAAAATAGAATACGAGATGCCTTTGGCTTCAAAGGAACACCGCTGAAATTCATAATTCGCGAAAGAAAGGAAAAATAAGTAATATGGAACGATTGATTTGTCTGGCAATAGGATATGCCTTTGGATTATTACAGACAGGATATTTATATGGGAGAGCAAAGGGAGTTGATATCAGGGATTACGGCAGTGGAAATGCCGGAACCACCAATGCACTTCGTACCTTAGGAAAAAAAGCGGGACTGATCACTTTTCTGGGGGATGCTTTTAAATGCGTTTTTGCAGTATTGCTTACCTGGGCAATTTTTCATAATTCAAGAGCAGACATTATGCCATTATTAAAGCTGTATACCGGTGCAGGAGTAATTTTAGGACATAATTATCCATTTTATTTAAAATTTCGTGGCGGAAAAGGAATTGCAGCGACAGCAGGAATGTTGCTTTCCTTTGACTGGATTATTGTAGGGTGCGCTTTGGTGACATTTTTGGCAGCTTTTCTGATGACAAGCTATGTTTCTTTAGGTTCCCTGCTGATTTATGCAGGATTTATGATAGAAGTGGTTGTGTTGGGGCAAATGGGATATTTTCATGTGGCCCAGCCGGTATTAAATGAAATGTATATCATTGTGGCGCTACTTACGATTCTTGCCTTTTATAAGCATCGTGCAAACATAAAAAGACTCCTTAAGGGAGAAGAAAACAAGACAATTCTGTTTCACAAAAAGTAAGGGGGAGAATCATGAAAAAAATTGGAGTTATCGGGGCTGGAAGCTGGGGAACAGCTCTTGCCGTTTTGTTAAACAGTAATGGACATCAGGTGACTGTGTGGTCAGTAATCGAAGAAGAAATTAAAATGTTAAATGAGGAACATGAGCATAAAGATAAGCTCCCGGGAATTATTCTTTCAGAAAATATCCGGTTTACTACAGACTTACAAGAAGCAATTCAGGGAAAAGATTTATTGGTTTTAGCGGTGCCGTCACCATATACCAGAAGTACTTCACAAAAAATGCGAGAATTTGTAGCAGATGGTCAGATTATTGTAAATGTGGCTAAGGGGATTGAGGAAAATACCATGAAAACCCTGACGACAATCATTGAGGAAGAAATTCCTCAGGCGGTTGTTACCGTACTTTCCGGTCCAAGTCATGCAGAGGAAGTGGGCAGAGGACTTCCGACCACATGTGTGGTAGGGGCAAAAGAGGAATCGACAGCCGTTTATATTCAGGAAATTTTTATGAACAATGTATTTCGTGTGTATACAAGCGATGACATACTGGGCATTGAATTAGGTGGTGCTTTGAAAAATGTAATCGCGTTAGCGGCTGGTGTAGCTGATGGACTGGGATATGGAGATAATGTGAAAGCAGCTTTGATAACCAGAGGAATTTCAGAAATTTCCAGATTAGGAGTTGCCATGGGAGGAAGAAAGGAAACCTTTGGCGGTCTGACAGGAATCGGAGATTTGATTGTTACATGTGCAAGTATGCACAGCAGAAACCGCAGGGCCGGGATTTTAATTGGAAAAGGCTATTCTGTGGATGAAGCCATGAAAGAAGTAAAAATGATAGTGGAGGGCGTATATTCTGCAAAAGCAGCCCTTCAGCTGTCTAAGAAATATAATGTAGAACTGCCGATTATTGAGCAGGTTGCAGCAGTCTTGTTTGAAGGCGCAGATCCAAAAGATGCAGTGGATGCATTGATGGGCAGAGAGAAAAAGAGTGAATTGGAAAGCTGAAAGGAGAAAAGATGGAAAATAAGACAGGATTTAATGGATCAGAAAGTTATGTAGCTTCTCCGGAGCTGATGGCAAGTGTAAATGTTGCCATTGCACTGGAAAAACCGTTGTTGATTAAAGGTGAGCCGGGAACCGGAAAAACCATGCTTGCCCAGGCGATTGCCCAGTCTTTGGGAAAGGAACTTTTAATCTGGAATATCAAATCTACCACCAAGGCACAGGAAGGTCTTTATGTGTATGATACCATTCAAAGACTGTATGACAGCCAGTTTGGAGAAGAGGGAGTAGATGATATTGGACATTATATTAAGTTAGGAAAGTTAGGAGAAGCTTTTAAGTCAGATAATGAGCCGGTATTGTTGATTGACGAAATTGATAAGGCGGATTTGGAATTCCCAAATGACCTTTTATGGGAATTGGACAAAATGGAATTTTATATTCATGAAACCAAAGAAACGGTAAAAGCAAAGAAACGTCCGATTGTAATTATTACTTCCAATGCAGAAAAAGAACTTCCGGATGCTTTTCTGCGCAGATGTATTTTCCATTATATCGAATTTCCGGACAAAGAACTGATGGAGGAAATTGTAAAGGTTCATTTTCCTGATTTGAAGGATAATCTGTTACAGGAATGTATGGAGCAGTTTTACTGGATTCGCAGCTTAAAGGATATTCGTAAGAAACCAAGTACTTCTGAGTTAGTAGACTGGATTCAGGCACTTTTATTAGGCGGTATCAGTGCAGAAGAAGTAAAGGAAAAAATGCCGTTTGTAGGTGTATTGTTAAAGAAAGACGAAGATTTAGCTGTATTTAAGAAGAGGAGATTAGATGTTTAGTCCATTTTTTTATGTGTTAAAAGCCAAGGGCTTAGAAGTTTCTACAACAGAGTGGCTGACTTTAATGAATGCACTAAATAAGGGACTTTGTGGGGCTTCGCTAACGCAGTTTTATTATATAGCAAGAATGATATTGGTGAAATCGGAAGCAGATTATGACCGTTTTGATGTGGCGTTTGAGGAATACTTTAAGGATTTTAAATATTATGCCGATATTCCCGATGCCATTAAGAAGTTCTTGGATAAACCGGAGGTAGAGCAGGATCATTCCAACGATGACTTGTTTAAGCCGCGTTCAGAAGAACTTACCAAGGAAGAAATTGAAGGTATGTTTGAAGAACGAAAAACAGAACAGAAAACGGAGCATAATGGTGGAAGTTACTGGATTGGTACCCATGGAACATCAACTTTTGGACATAACGGAAAACAACCGGGGGGAATCCGTATTGGTGGACAGTCCGCTTTGAAATCTGCGTTTCAGGTAGTTGGGGACAGACGCTTTGCTGATTTCCGTAATGACAAAGCGTTGAATATCCGGCAGTTCCAGGTAGCATTTCGAAGACTGCGTCAGTTTTCTTCCAAGATTGAGGCACCGAGGACAGAACTTGACTTGGATGGAACCATCGATTCCACCTGTAACAATGGTGGTTATTTAAAGCTGGAATTTGAAAAGCCGAGAAAGAATACGGTGAAATTGTTATTATTATTTGACTCCGGCGGTACTATGATGCCTTTTAGTACCTTGTGCAATAATTTGTTTCAGGCAGTTCATAAAGCAAATCATTTTAAAGATGTAAAGACTTATTATTTTCATAATTGCATCTATGCCCACGTGTATAATTCACCGGAATGTGATTATGGCGACTGGGTGGAAAGTGAGTGGCTGTTTAAGAATTTAGATGCGGATTACAAGGTGATTATTGTGGGAGATGCCCAGATGGCGCCGGAAGAATTGTTTCACAATACCGGAAATTACCGTGGACCGAATAACGGGTTGAGTGGTTATGAATGGCTTACTTGGTACACTAAGAAATTTAAGAAGGTAGTTTGGCTGAATCCACGCTATCATGCTAATGTGGCGAAGTTAGACTGGTTAGAAGCAGAGCAGTCCATTGCAGGATTAATTAAAATGTTTCCGCTTTCTGTAGATGGCTTAAAGTATGCCATTGAGGAATTAATGAGTACAAAGAGATAATGTAATAGGAGATACCCTTTCCTGAAAACAGAGTTTTTGGGGAAGGGTATTTTGTATATAGGACACTTAATATTGAAAAAGTTTTCACAACTCATACACATTTTTCCAGTAAAGTTATAAATGTAAAAATTAATTGGAACATAAAAGAGATTGAAATGTGAAAGGATGAGCTTATATGAAGAAAAAATACGTAGCGATTTTAATGGGAATTGTAATGACAGCAGCAGTACTAAATGGGTGTGGACAGAAGGAAGATACAGAAAACTCAGCTCAGCAGACTACAGTGGAAGCGGTAGAAGATGAAAGTAGCGAAGGAGAACAGGAATCGGATGCAATTTTAGGAGAAGTGACAGAAATAGGTGAGAATTCTATTACCATTGCGTTGGGAACTATGAAGGAAAGGGGCGAGGCACCGCAAGGAGAGGAAAAACCAGAGGGAGAAACTCCGGAAGAAGGAGAAAAACCAGAGGGAGAAGCTCCAGAAGAAGGAGAAAAACCGGAGGGAGAAGCCCCAGAAGGGGGAACAGGTGAAAGACCGTCTATGCTTGACTTGACAGGAGAGGAAAAGACCATAACAATTACTGACAATACAGTAATTACGAAAATGAGTATGGGAAAACCGGGAGAACAGGCTGAGGATTCAAAAGAGGAAACAACAGAAACCATTTCGCTCAGTGATATTGCGACGGGAGATACTGTGTCAGTTGTGTTAGATGCCGACGGAAATGCAACATCGATTATGGTTCAGTCTATGGGCGGTGGAATGGGAGGTTCTCCCTCGCAAAGCCAAGGAGTAGACAGTTACGAAGCAGTGAATGAATATAAGGAAGATACTACGATAGAAGGGGAAGAACTTACTTCCACCGGAACAGATGAAAACGCTGTTTTAGTAGACGAGGAGGCAAATGTTTCCTTGAAAAATGTTGTTGTCAGTAGAGAATCTTCTGACAGTACAGGTGGTGATAATTCCAGCTTTTATGGCGTAGGTGCAGCAATTCTTGGAACTGCCGGAAATACATATGTTTCCAATAGTAACATTACTACAGATGCAGCAGGTGGTGCCGGGGTATTTGCTTATGGAAATGGAAAAGTATATGTATCTGATAGCAAAATTACTACTTCTCAGGATACTTCCGGTGGAATTCATGCAGCCGGTGGCGGTAGTTTACATGCATGGGATTTGGATGTAGAAACCAGCGGAGAATCTTCAGCGGCAATTAGAAGTGATCGTGGCGGTGGCACTATGGTAGTAGATGGTGGTACTTATACATCTAACGGTGTGGGTTCGCCTGCGGTATACTGTACTGCTGATATTTCGGTAAATAACAGTAATTTGACTGCCAATGGCTCCGAAGCAGTCTGCATTGAGGGGTTGAATTCCCTGCGTTTGTATGATTGTGATATTACAGGAAACATGAGCGATAGTAGTCAGAATGACTGTACATGGACGATGATTGTTTATCAGAGTATGTCCGGGGATTCCGAAGTAGGTAACAGCACACTGCAGATTGATGGTGGAAGTATAAAATCTGAAAATGGCGGACTGCTTTATACAACAAATACAGAGTGTACCATAACATTAAAAGATGTAGATATCACATATAACGATGACAGCGAATTTTTCCTTCAGTGTACCGGAAATAATAATGAACGTGGCTGGGGACAGTCGGGAAGCAATGGAAGCGACTGCCTGTTTACTGCTATCACTCAGGAGATGAAAGGGAATGTGATATGGGATTCCATCAGTGATTTAGATTTTTACATGACAGAAGGAAGCTGCCTTACCGGAGCAGTTGTAAAAGATGACACATATGCTGGAAATGGCGGAGATGGTTACTGTAACATGTATGTAGATAATGGTTCCGTGTGGACAGTGACCGGTGACAGTGTAGTGAGCAGTCTTGCCTGTGAAGGGAATATTGTAGATGAAAGTGGAAAGACAGTTTCTATTGTGGGAAAAGATGGAACTGTTTATGTAGAAGGAGACAGTGAATACACTGTCACCGTGGATTCTTACAGTGACAGTGCAGATGTGACTGGTGCAACAGTTGTGGATGAATGGCAGAAGTATGAAACAGAGAAACCAGAGGAATTGATGTAAGCTTAAAAAGGATAGAAATGTAGTGTAAAAGTCTTAAATTGAGATTTTGTTGTCTCAGTTTAAGACTTTTTTGATGGCACATATTTCTATCACATTTTTTTTATAAATTTGTAATGTCTTAGAAACAAATGGAAAAAAGAGGTTAAAGTATGATGAAGTGCATAAGGTGTGGTTTAGATGAAAATTACACAAAAATAAAATTTAATGAGCAAAATGTATGTAATTATTGTGAGTTTTATGAAAAATATAAGATTCAACTAAATGATGTATCTAGTCTAGAAATGAAATTTCAGGAAAAGGTAGCAGAGGCAAAGGCGAAAGCAAAGAAAAATAAGGCAGCTTATGATTGTCTGGTGGGATTTAGTGGTGGAAAGGATAGTACATATATTATTTATCAAATGGTTAAGAAATATCGGATGAGAGTACTTGCTTTTACTTTTGATAACGGTTTTTCTACACAGTATGGGAAAGATAATATTGCAAATGCATTAACGAAATTAAATGTGGATCATATTACCTTTTCCATGAATGATGAAATACTTAGAAAACAGTATTCTATGTGTGTGAAAATGATGAAAAATTTTTGTTCTGTATGTTTTCACAATATGCATTACTACAGCTATTTATTTGCACACCAAAATAAGATTCCAATGATTGTAAATGGACGTACTGTAGGACAGATTTTACAATGTGCAGACAGTACGGATCGGATAGAACCTTTTGAAACATCTAAAAACTTAAAAGATTTTGAGCATCAAATGTTTGGCGGATTAGAAGAACGGGCAGAAAAGTCTGGTAAAGTAGAATATTTAAAAGAAATAAATGACATTGAAGCAGTTTCCTATTTTGCTTATCACAAAATAAGCGAAGAGGAAACTATGAGATTTTTGGAAGAAAAGATAGGGTGGCAACGCCCAAAAGGCGTAAGTGGACATGCGGATTGCTTTGCACATGCTATGGCAGAATATATGAGCATTCAAAAGCATGGATATCCGGTGAGAACAGGAGAGTTAGCTGTTTTAGTTAGAGCAGGGGAAATAAGTAAGGAAGAAGCAGAACGAATTATTGAAAAGGACAGGAAAAATTTTCAAGAAGTGTCTTTAGAAGAAAAAGAAAGATTTTATCAGCGGATAGGAGTGTAATCAATGATTTGCAATGTTTTAGAGTATTTGGAAAGTGCGAAAGAGGAATGTCCAAAGAAGCTTGCATTTGCAGATGTTCATAAAGAAATGTCCTATGAACAGGTAGAAATGGTGGCAAAATGTATTGGAAGTGGGATTTTAAACAGGCGGATAAGTAAAGAGCCTATTGTGGTGATTTCAGACAGAAATGTAGAAAGTCTGCTGGCGTTTTTGGGAATTGTATATGCAGGGAATTTTTACGTTCCGGTGGATAAAAATCTTCCGGGAAAAAGGTTGGAAAGTATTTTAAAGGTTACAAGGTCAAAGTGTATTATTGTACAGAAAAAAGACTATGAACAGATAAAAAATCTTAAATTTCAGGGGATGATTCTTGTGCTGGAAGAATTGATGGAAAGCAGAATGGAAGTGGAAAAACTCCAAAAAGTAAGGGAGACCCATATAGATACGAATCCTCTGTATATTATCTTTACTTCCGGTTCCACTGGAATTCCGAAAGGAGTGACCATATCCCACCGTTCTGTGATAGATTTGGCAGAGCAGTTTAGTGGCGTGTTTGGCTTTGGTGAGGAGGATGTTTTCGCAAATCAGGCGCCGTTTGATTTTGATGTATCAGTGAAGGATATTTATCTGACACTAAAAAATCATGCAACGATGCATATTGTTCCAAAGAGTATGTTTGTCATGCCAAAGAAACTTATGGAATATTTAGATAAAAATCAAGTTACTACTATTATCTGGGCGGCATCTGCTCTTAGTGTGGTGTGTTCCTTCGATGGCCTGAAAAAAATTAAGCCTTCTGCTTTAAAAAGAGTCATGTTTTCCGGAGAAGTACTGCCAGTAAAAGTATTGAATTATTGGAAAGAAAGACTAGGAACTGCTACTTTTGTGAATTTGTATGGACCAACAGAGATTACTTGTAACTGTACTTATTATATTGTAGACAGAGAGTTTCAAAGGACGGATATTCTTCCTATTGGAAAACCATTTCCCAATACCAGAATTTTGCTTTTGGGAGAAGACAACGGGCAGGTGAAAAAGGGGGAATGTGGGGAAATTTGTGTGGTTGGTACCTCTCTTTCTCTAGGATATTATAATAATAAGGAAGCTACAGAAAAAGCCTTTTGCCAGAATCCATTGCAAAATTTATATGAAGAAAGGATTTATAGAACAGGTGATATAGGATATTATAATGAAAATAATGAATTGGTATTTTCATCAAGAAAGGATCACCAGATTAAACATATGGGACATAGAATCGAACTATCGGAGATTGAAATTCACGTAAACAGTATGGAATTTATTAGAAAATGCTGCTGTATTTATGACAAGGCGCAGGAAAAAATTGTGTTGTTCTATGAAAGTAGACGACCGGAGGATGGAGAACTACTAAAGCAGCTGCAGGAAAAGCTACCGAAATATATGTGTCCAAATAAAATGCAGTGGATGAAACACCTGCCAATGAATTCTCATGAAAAAGTTGATCGGATGAAATTAAAGGAACAGTTTTTGGAGGGATAGTATGGAAAAGGTATATATATTAGGAACAGGAACACTTGCCCTTCATTGTGCCGCATACGCCAAGGAGCAGGGAAAAAAGGTACTGCTCTTTGAAATGGCAGAAAAAAAATCCATGTTTTTGCAAGTGAGAGCAGAAAAACTAAAAATACCTTACTTTCATGAAAAAAAGGAGAAAGTGTTTCAAAGGCTTATGGGAGAGGGAAAGAAAACTCTTTTGGTTAGTGCAATTAATGAATTTATTATACCGGGAGAGGTTTTAAAAAAGCAAAATATTACTGCAATTAATTTGCATCAGGCATTGCTTCCAAAGCATCCGGGCAGAAATGCAGAATGTTGGGCGATTTTTGAACTGGATAAAGTTAGTGGTATTACATGGCATTATATGGAGACGCAGGTAGATGCCGGAGATATTATTATACAAAAAGAAATCCCGCTTTCTGATGATATTACATCCTATGAATTGTTTCAAAAGCAGATTCAGGCTGCTGAAAGAGCATATGATGAAATTTTTCAGGATTTGGTGGAGGGGAAAGCAATAGGTAGACCTCAGGATAAGAAAGAACCGGTTCAGTATCATAAAAGTTTTGAGGTGCCTAACGAAGGATATTTAGACCTAAATTGGACAGGCGAGAAAATGAGTGCTTTTTTAAGAGCGATGGACTATTCGATTCTGCATGTGATGAAAAAGCCAAAGCTTTTATACAAAAATCAAGTATATCAATGGAAGAAGTATCAAATCAGTAAAACTCCTTCAAGAGAAGAAAAAATGTATGTGGAAGGAGAAAATATTACCTTACAAAAGAACGGAATTGTAATTGAACTAAAAACGAGTAAATGCCAGTGAATATAAGGCAATGGCAAACATCATCATATTTCTATCACATTTTGTTTGTATAATCCATAACCGCATAATGCAGAAGAAATCCACGCATAATGCAGAAGAAATCCATGGAAGGAGAAAAGAGTATGTTTCGTTCTATTGTGGAAGCAGTTGCATATCATGGAGAAAATACACCGGAAAAATTGTGTATTGTGGATGAAACAAATGCCTTGAATTATGGGGAGGTTTTGGTTCATGTAAATGACATTGCAGAAAAATTAAAAGCGATAGGAATAGAGAGGCACGATAAGGTGGCAATGGAATGCACACAAGATGCACACTTTTTGTTATGTGGACTTGCCTGCCAGTTGCTAGGAGCAGTTTTTGTACCTTTGGAGAAAAGTGCTTCAAAAGAGCGAGTAAAGGAAATTTTGGAAGTTACAGAAGCAAAATGTTTTATCTGCCGGGGAGAGTATGAAGCAGATATAAGACTTATAAAAGCAAAAGAGTTTTTTGCTGTTCCACAAAGTAAGGTTAAGAAGTGGACAGATTTTCCAAGTGAGGATTCGGTAGCGGAAATTTTGTATTCCACTGGAACTACAGGAAAAGCTAAGGGAATCGTGCTTACCCATAGAAATAATGTGGCAGTGGCAGAAAATATTGTATATGGAACAAAGATGGCACCGAATAATGTGGAGTTAGTTCCTATGCCAATGAGTCACTCCCATGCATTGAGAACCTGCTATGCTAATTTATTGAACGGCAGTTCTGTGGTAGTGACAGATGGTGTCATGCGTGTGAAAAAAGTGTTTGAATTGATTGAAAAATATCAGGTTACAGCATTTGACTTATCTCCAAGTGCGGTCAATGTACTTATAAAAGTTGCCAGAAAAAAGTTACAGCAATTTAGTAAGCAGATTGCATTTATTGAAATTGGTTCGGCTGCCTTAGAAGAAGGTCTGAAGGATGAATTATGTATTTTGTTTCCAGACAGCCGTTTGTATAACTTTTACGGTTCTACAGAAGCAGGGCGTTCCTGTATTTTGGATTTTAATAAAGAAAAAGGAAGAATCGGATGTATTGGAAAACCTACCAAAAATGCAAGATTTATAATTACGAATCAGGAAAGAGAAGAAATCTGTTCCGGCAAAGATAATCCAGGGTTATTGGCAGTTTCCGGCAGTATGAATATGAAGGAATATTTAAAGGCACCGGAACTTACCAGACAAGCTATGAGCAATGGTTTTATCTATACCAATGATTTGGGATACATAGATGAAGAAGGCTTTGTATATGTGTTAGGGCGAATGGATGATGTGATTAATTATAATGGTATTAAAATTGCACCGGAAGAAATTGAGGGAATTGTTCGAAACTATCCGGGAGTTACCGACTGTGCCTGCGTACCTGTGAAAGATGATATGTGCGGACAAATACCAAAAGTGTTTGTTTCTGTAGAAGATAAGGCACAGTTTGAAACAACGGAATTGTTAAAATATCTGGCAGAGCGTATAGATTCCAACAAAGTACCGAAGAAATGTGCAGTTATTGATAAAATACCACGCACATCAAATGGAAAGATTTTAAGGAGAGAATTAAGGGAGGATATATAATAATGAAGAAGAAAATAATTTCAGCAATTCTTGCGGTTAGCTTAGTGGCAACATGTCTGATGGGATGTTCCGGAAATGCTGGGAATACAGGAAATACAGAGAGTAGTGGAAACGGTGGAGAAGCAGAGGTTACATTAAACATTGCATATCAGTATGGTCTTGCCTATGCTCCGGTTATGATTGCACAGCAAAAAGGATTGATTGAGGAAGCATACAAAGAGGCAACCGGAAAAGAAGTAGATGTTATCTGGAATCAGATGAGTTCGGGAGCGGATATTAATACTGGAATTGCAGGAGGGAGCATACAGATAGGATTTATGGGAATTGCACCTGCCATTACAGGAGCTACAAGCAATGTAGGATATAAAATATTTACGAATGTGTCAGGACAGGAACATGGTTTAATGACAAACGATACAAATATTCATACCATGGAAGATTTGGTAAATGGCAATGCTCAAATTGCATTAGTAAATATCGGCTCTTTTCAACATATCATTCTTGCAAGGGCCTTGGATAATGCAGGATTAGATACCCATGCACTGGATGCTAACATTGTTGCTATGAAGCATCCGGATGGAAAAGCTGCGGTAGAGTCTGGAAGTATTCCATGTCATTTAACAAGCAGTCCGTATATTTATCAGGAAAGAGAAAACGAAAATCTTCATGAAATTTCGGGTGTGAATCAGGTGTGCACGGTGGAAGACTCATTTATCGTAGGGGTTGCTTCGGAAACACTTTATGAGCAGAACAAAGAATTGTATCAGGCGGTTTGTGACGGGTTAGGGGATGCCATTAATTACATCAATGAAAATAAAGAAGAGGCAGCAGGTCTTATCTGTGAATATGATGGAAATGATGCAGTTACAGAACTAAAATATATGGAACAAGGCTTTTATTCCACAGAAACAAAAGGGGTGTATGACTTAGCTGTATTTATGGCGGACAATGGATTTATTGATAAGGCACCGGAGAGTTTTGAAGATTTGGCATTTGAAAATGTAAAGGGTAATTAATCAATGGAAGGAAACAGAATAAATAAATCGAAAGAAAGAATACATAAGCTGATAGTTCAGGCTGTCTTTTTGCTGGCTGTGGCAGTTATTTGGGAAATAACTGCGAGAGCACATATTTTCGGAAGCAGGTCGGAACTGGTGTTTCCTACGTTGGAAGCCATAGCAAAGGCTTTTGTGGACAATTTTACCAATGGGTATGCAGGAGTTCCGTTTTGGATGTATATTTTAAACTCCATGAAACTGTTGTTAATTGGATTGTTGATTGGTATCGCCTTATCTTTCCTATTTACCGGACTGGCAATGTTATTTAAGACATTCTATTACATATATAATCTGGTGGTATCTGTGTTTGACCTGTTACCGGGAGTAGCATTATTACCGGTGGTGATTATTATATTTGGAATCAATCCGGCGGTTATTGTATTTTTAGTGGTACATGCTGTCATCTGGCCTATGTCCAGAAATATATTGGATGGCTTTGGAGCAGTGCCAAGAATTTATGTGGAAGCTGGAAAAAATATTGGTGTCCGAGGCGTGCGGCTTTTGACGGGAATCTATATTCCGGCAACCACTTCCTATATTGTTTCAGGAATCAAGGTAAGCTGGGCAAGAGCCTGGAGGGGATTAATCAGCGCAGAAATGATTTTTGGTATTGCGTCATGTCCGGGAATTGGTCTGTATATTAATCAGATGAGAACCAACTTAAAAAATGCAGAAATGTATGCTACGTTAATTGTAATTATACTGATTGGAGTGATTGTACAATACGGCGTATTAGAACCAATCGAAAAAAACACTATTAAGCGCTGGGGGATGACAAAGTAATGAAGCAGGAAATTGTATTAGAAATCAAAAATTTAAATAAAAGCTTTCTGGATGAAAATGACCAGATGGAAGATATTCTGACAGATTTTAATCTTCAGGTGAAAAAAAATGAATTTCTATGTATTCTTGGTCCTTCCGGTTGCGGAAAAACTACGCTTTTACGCTGTATTGGAGGATTTGAAAAATACAGTGGTGAGATACTGGTGAATGGACAGGCAAAGACAACGCCGGGAATTGACCGTATTATGGTATTTCAGGATTTCAATCAGTTATTTCCGTGGAAAACGGTGGAGAAGAATATTCAGTATCCTTTAAAACAGCAGGGCATCAAGGATAAGGAAGAATTAGACAGAATTACGGCAGAGTATTTAGAAAAGGTAAATCTTGCAGGAATTCAGAAAAAATACCCTCACCAGCTTTCGGGGGGAATGAAACAGAGAGTAGCAATTGCAAAGGCATTAGCACTTAAGCCACAGATTATCTTGATGGATGAGCCGTTTGCGGCCTTGGATGCCATGACGCGGAACAAATTGCTGGCTGAGGTACAGGGAATTTCAAAAGAAGAGGATTGTACCTTTATTTTTATCACTCACAATATTCAGGAAGCGATTGTCTTAGGAAGCAGGGTAATGGTACTTGCACCGGGAGGACACATTAAGATTGATGAAGAAAATACCATAGCACGACCGGTAACGCCGGCGTCAGAAGGCTATGGAAAACTATGGGAGAGGCTTCATAATGCCTTAGAAGAATAAGAAGGAAATTAGAAAGAAACAGGAGGATATTTTATGGAACAGTTAATGAAAATTTTAAAGGACTTAAGACCGGATGTGAATTTTGAACAGGAAGATAAGCTGATTGATAATGGTGTACTGGATTCTTTTGATCTGGTGGCATTAGTAGGTGAAATCAATGAAGCTTTTGATGTAGAAGTAGAATTCGAGGATATGGAACCGGAGAACTTTAACTCGGTAGAAAATATGTATGCAATGATTGTAAAGCTTCAGAATGAGGTATAAGAATGAACGTTAATTCATTTTCCTTTGTAGTTTTTGTTGCAATTCTTGCGTTTATTTATTATTTTCCTGTGATAAGAAAAGTCCAGTGGGTAGTGCTGCTTGTAGCCAGTTATGTGTTTTATGCCCAGGCAGGGATAGAGCGAATGGTTTATATTATGATTACTACCCTGGTAACATATACCGGAGCAAGGCTTTTGGAACGTAAAAATTTGTTGCAGGAAGAATTTGTAAAGAACGGGAAGGGAGTTTTGCCAAAAGAAGAGATTAAAGCATACAAAGAAAAGGTAAAAAGACAAAAACATAGAATTACTTTTTTGTGTATCGTACTTAATTTAGGATTATTGATATTTCTTAAGTATGGGGCATTTCTTGCAGGAAATACAGGGCGAATCTTCGGACATCAAGAGTGGAGTGAACTTTCCTTCTTTCAGTTGGCAGTTCCCTTGGGAATTTCTTATTATACTTTAATGAGCATAGGGTATTTGCTGGATGTATCAAAGGGAAAATGTAAAAGTGAAAAGAATCTGCTTAAGGTGGCACTGTTTATTTCGTATTTTCCACAGATTACACAAGGACCCTTTGGACGATTTCCTGATATGGCATCTCAGTTGTTTGCAAACCACAAATTCACATATGAAAAACTGGCAAATGGCTGTCGGAGGATGTTGTGGGGATTTTTTAAGAAAATGGTAATTGCAGACCGGATGAAACCTATGGTAGATACTATTTTTGATAATTACCAAACATACGGGGGATTCACCTTGCTTTTGGGGTGTATGTATTTTTCTATTCAGCTGTATGCGGATTTTTCAGGTTATATGGATATTGTAGCTGGCTGTTCGGAGCTTTTTGGAATACATTTAGCAGAAAATTTCAAACGACCGTTTTTGTCAAAATCACTGGATGAATACTGGAGAAGATGGCATATTACTTTATGTGCATGGTTCCGAGATTATGTGTTTTATCCCTTATCTATTTCTAAGGCGGCTGTAAAAGTGGGCAGAGTGGCAAAGAAAGTACTGCCCTTAAGGATTGCTAAGTTAACACCATCTATTTTTGCAATGATGGTAGTGTGGTTCTGTACCGGACTTTGGCATGATGCCAGTTGGCGTTATATGTTATGGGGAATTTATAACGGGAGTATTATTGTGGCATCTATGTGTCTGAAACCTCAGTTTGCCTGCTGGAAGGAAAAACTACATATTAAAGAAGGAAAATTGTGGCATGGATTTCAAATGATTCGCACATTTCTTATTATTAGCCTTTTAAAAGTCTTTCCGCTGGCAGCAACCACAGGTGATTCGCTGGCAATTTTGAAGAAGATTTTTATAGAGTTTCCTACTCAGTTTAGTATAGCAAATTTGCTACCAGGAATGGGAATGGAGGATTTGTTTTGTGTGTCAGTAGGGCTTATGATTTTTGCTTTTGTCAGTCTTCGTCAGGAAAAAGAACCAATGAGGAATTATCTTTCACGTCGTTCATTTGCAGTGCGTTGGCTTGCATATATGGTGCTGTTACTGTTTGTTGTAAGTTTTGGTGTGTTTGGAAACGGATTGACAGGAGGATTTGAATATGCACAATATTAAAAAAATAGGTATTCGCATACTGGTGATTTTTCTTGTGTTATTTTTATATGAATGTGTCATAGGATTTTTGTACCGCCCCTATAATGAAAGTATTATTTTCATTAATAAAGAACGTAAAGAACTAAATGGTAATATAGAAACTTTGCTGTGTGGTACTTCAACAGTACAAAGAGGAATTGACCCGGAAATCATTGACAGTGGCTTGGAAACAGTAAGCTTTAACACCGCAAGCAGTTTGCAGCCTTTGGATGGTACTTATGAATTAATTAAGGATATGGCGAAAAGTAATCCGGTGGAAACCGTTATATTAGGAGTAGCACCGGAAACTATGATGAAAAAAGAGGTGGCTACTGAGTACAAGGCACGTTTGTATGACCGTTTAGAAGGAAAAGATAGTAAATTTAGTTATCTGCTGCATGGATGTTCGTTGGATGAATGGCCTTATCTGCTTTTGTATTCCGCCAGAGTTGACGATTACTTTGATGGTTCTGCCATACAGAAAAATTTGGAGGTAAAGTTATCACAGGAATATAAATCAGGTAAAATCATCGACAGTAATTATAAGGCAAAAGGAATGATTGCAAATAGAAAAAAATTGAAAGAAGAGCAGATAAATAATCTGGTACAGGAAAAAAGCAAGTTTACATCAAAAAAAATAAAAGAGCGTAATTTAGAATACTTAATTAAAATAGTAGAATATTGTAAAAAAAATCAGATTGAACTAATTCTGGTGTATCTTCCTTTGAGTGGAAGTAAAATCCAGTCGTATGGAGATATTTCCGAAATTCATGACTATTATGCCGAATTTGCAGAAAAATATGATGTGTTGTTTTGGGACTTCAATTATTATAAAGACTTGAAAACTTTGTTTACCAATGATAAATTTGAAGATAGGAAACATTTGAATAAGTATGGAGCAAAAATATTTAGCGAAGAATTGGTTAAGATATATTACCGCTACCACATGGGTGAAAATATTGAGACAGATTTTCTTGATATTTGTCCATATTATCTGGATTCGGAAGTTTCGGGAGAAAAGTAATGAATAAATATAAAGTTTTGGTAGTAGAGGATGAAAAGAAATTATTACATACCCTTGCAGATTTTTTGACAATACAAGGGTATGAAGTGTTAAAAGCAGAGGATGGAGAGGGAGCCTTAGAACAAATGCGGCAGCATATGCATGAGATAGACATTGTGCTGTTAGATATTATGCTTCCGGGGAAAAGCGGCTATGAGGTATTAAAGGAGATTCGAAGATATTCCATGATACCGGTGATTATGCTTACAGCAAAGTCAGAGGTTGAGGACCAGGTGGAAGGTTTTGAGTGTGGGGCAGATGATTATATTACAAAGCCTTATTCACTGGCAGTAATTAAAGTTCATATGGAAGCGGTGCTGAAACGTGCGGGAAAATTAAAGGAAGCAATGGAATCCCAGGGAATACGAATTGAAACAGGGACACAGAAAGTATATTATCAGGAAGAATATATTGAGACGACACCGAAGGAATTTGAATTATTACAGTATTTTATGGAAAATGAAGGAATTGTGTTAAGTCGTGACCAGATACTTAATTCTGTGTGGGGATATTATTATGCGGGGGACATTAGAACTGTGGACACTCTGGTGAAACAGTTAAGAAAGAAAATAAAGAATGGTGATTGCATTCGTTCCGTATATGGTGTAGGCTATGTATTTGGAGGTGCAGAAAATGAAAAAAATTAATACCCATTTTATTGTGATTCAGTGTATTTTTCTTTTGATTGTGTTTGGGGGGAGCATCTTACTGTATTACACTATGGGACCATATTTTTATCGGGCGTATAGAATTTCTATAGCAAAAGAAGCTTTTGAGAATTTGCAGGATGTGGATTTGGGAGAAATTGATACAGATCATGCACTAATTGAGGAATATGAGACAAACAATTTCAATTTTACAATTGCAGATGAAAATATGAATTCTGTGTATCAGACTAATCAGACGGAAAAAAGAGTTTATCGGGATATTCAGCTGCAAATCGATAATTTTTCTAAAACGCCTGTTGTTATTCGAAGAAAACGGCAGAATAATGAAAGTATCCGGCTGTTGGGGATTATTAATCAGGGAGAACATAGTTATTATGTTTCTATTAGGGATAATTTAAAATCTATTGACGGCTCCTTTCGTTTTACAGTAAAAATTTTAATATGTGTATTCCTTGTGGCTATGGCTACAGGAAGTGGCATTATGTATATTATGTCCAAACGATTGGTAAACCCCATTAATCAGTTAGAGGGGGTTGCGAGAAAGCTTGCCCAGCGTGATTTTAGTGAAAAGGCAGAAGAAAATGGGAGATTTGATGAACTGAATCATTTAGCCGAGAGTATTAATTCTATGTCTGAACAGATACAGGGATACATTAAAGATATTGAAAATAATCGGGAAAAACTTTTGCAGCAGAATATGCAGCAGGAGAGGTTAGAAAAGGCAAGAAAGAATTTTGTATCAAATGTATCTCATGAATTGAAAACACCTCTGGCGGTTATTTCAAGTCAGGTGGAGATGTTAGAATACCTTCCGGAAGAAGAACAGAGGGCATATTATTATACCTCCATTCAGGAGGAAATTACTAAGATGTCAGAAATGGTAGGAAATCTTTTAGACATTACCGTATTAGAGCATAATATGGGCAGAGTACTGAAAAAGGAGATTTCATTAAATAAAATTATGAATTATATTCTGATGAAATATGATGCCCTGTTTCAGAGAAAAAGTATTCAGGTAGAAACTGAACTGGAAGATTACTGTAAGGTGTATGGGGAACAAGAGTATATTGAACAGGCAATCAGCAATTTTGTAATGAATGCACTGCAGCATACGGAAAATGGAAATCGTATAAAAATATCCATGCACAAAATAAACAGAGATATTTTTGTTCGGATTTATAATCAGGGGCAGCCGATTGCGAAGAAGGATATGGAAAATATCTGGAAAAGCTTTTATGTGCCGGAACAGGAAAGAGAAAAAGAGGAGGAGGGCTTAGGCCATACCGGACTGGGACTTTATATTGTGAAGTCTGTCATTGAAATGCATGGTGGAAGCTGTGGAGTGCAGAATATAGAAGAAGGTGTAGAATTCTGGTTTTCCATTCCTTCTATATAAAAAAGAACAAAGGAAAAATAAAAACTCAGCAGGGAAAAACCTGTTGAGTTTTTGATTTAATTTGCTTTGGATTAAAGTTTTGATATTGTTAGTCCTCATCGTCAGACAGAAAAAGTTCATCGTATTCCGCTTCATCCTGCCATTCATCAAAAGCATCTGCGGCAATTTCATATTCTTCTTCTGTTTCAATATTTTCGATGCGAGGAAGCTCGTCTTCTTCAAAGAAACGGTATAATAATGCTTCCCCCTCGTCAAAACCGTGACCTTCCGGTGGAAGGAGAGCAATATAATCCTGTTCTCCTACGGTAAAAATTGTAAGAATTTCACAATCAATTTCTACGCCGTCATCTAATGTAAGTGTTACCATTACATCTGTATCTTCATCGTAATCTTTGTTATTTTTACTCATTTTAAGTCCTCTCTTTTTTAAAATTTTAGGGTAAAAGATACCTTGCTTTTAATGTAACAAAAAGGAAGGGGAATTGCAACTATTCTCATGGAAAAAAAACGTAAATTTTGCAAAATATTCATTGACTTTCTGAAATTTTATAATAAAATATAAATATCATATATTTAAGAAAAATTTAAGAAATACAATGCGGAAGGAGAACAATGGTGGCTACAGGCAAACAAGTGGAAGAACGCAATGGACAAAAAACTATGTCAGAGCGTCCTTACCAGAGGAGAAACAATGGAACAGGTGGTAAACCTTATAACAAGTCAAGAGAGGGAGATAAACCATACCGTCCAAGATTTGATAAAGATAAGGATGAAAACGATTATAAGAGGGGAAACAGCCGGACAGGGGAGCACAGAAATGTGAAATCACAGGCCGCCAAAGAAGTGGCAAAAATCAAAGAGCAGCAACCGGATAAGATGGATGTTGTAAAACGATTGGAAAAAGAAAAGAAAGCCATGCAGAAAAAGAGCAATAATCAGAACAGCAGTAAGAATAAAGAGGGGGCAGGCCGCATTCAGCGTCCGGTGAAGAGAAGCAACAACATTGATTGGACCAGAGAATATGAAAATGACTCCTATGATGATGATGATATAAGCTATATGTACTAAAAGATATGATTTGTCACCGTTTCTAAGCTAAGGGTTGACAAATCATATTTTTTAACATATACTTTGAATATCAAAATATTTGTTTTTAAAACTATTTTAAGACTATTTGAAAGTGAAAGGAAATGAAATTATGTTAGAAAAAATCAAAGAAATTATTGCAGAACAGTTAAGTGTAGAGGCTGAAACAATTACAGCAGAAACAAGCTTTAAAGAAGATTTAGGAGCAGATTCTTTAGATTTATTTGAATTAGTAATGAGCTTAGAAGAAGAATACAATATTGAAATCCCATCAGAAGACTTAGAAAGCATCACAACAGTAGGTGCTGTTATGGAATATTTAAAAAATAAAGGTGTGGAAGAATAAATGAAAACGAGAATTACAGAACTTCTCGGCATTGAATATCCGATTATTCAAGGCGGCATGGCATGGGTGGCAGAACACACTCTGGCAGCTGCAGTGTCCGAGGCGGGGGGACTGGGACTGATTGGCGGTGCCAGTGCATCCGGTGATATTATTAGAAGTGAAATCAGAAAAGCAAAAGAATTAACAGACAAGCCGATTGGCGTAAATGTTATGCTGATGAGCCCGTATGCGGATGAAGTTGCGCAGGTAATTGTAGAAGAAGGAATCAAAGCAGTTACTACCGGTGCGGGGAATCCGGAAAAGTATATGGACATGTGGAAAAATGCAGGTGTTAAGGTTATGCCTGTAGTTGCTTCTGTTGCATTGGCAAGACGTATGGAAAAATATGGCGCAGATGCAGTGGTTGCAGAAGGATGCGAATCCGGTGGACATATTGGTTCCCAGACTACAATGTGCCTTGTACCACAAGTAGTCGATGCGGTAAATATTCCGGTAATTGCAGCCGGAGGTGTGGCAGATGGCAGAGGTTTTGCAGCAGCTATGATGCTTGGTGCAGAGGCAGTACAGATTGGAACACGTTTTGTTGCTTCCAAAGAAGCTGTAGTTCATGAAAATTATAAAGAAAGAATTCTTAAGGCAAAAGACATTGATTCAGAAGTAACAGGCATGAGCAATGGTCATCCGATTCGTGTGCTTCGTAATAAGATGACAAGAGAATATTTACGCATGGAAAAGGAAGGTGCTTCTTTTGAAGAATTGGAGCATTTGACTTTAGGTGCTCTCAGAAAAGCAGTAGTTGAGGGAGACGTAGTAAATGGTTCTGTGATGGCAGGTCAGATTGCCGGCTTGATAAAAGAAGAAAAGTCTTGTGAAGAAATTATCAAAGAAATTATGTCACAGGCAGAAACATTACTTAAATCAAAATAGGAAATTCATATAATTAAGAAGGAGAAATATATGAGTAGGATTGCATTTGTATTCCCGGGGCAGGGAGCCCAGTATGTGGGAATGGGAAAAGACTTTTATGATAACTTTCAGGTGTGCAAAGATATCTTTGCGGCTGCAAAGAAGGCAACAGGGCTGGATGTGGAAGCAATCTGTTTTGAAGAAAACGATGAAATCAACATTACAGAATATACACAGATTGCTATGCTGACTGTGGAAGTTGCGTTGGCAAAGGTACTGGAAGAAAAAGGAATCCATCCGGAGGTAACAGCCGGATTAAGCCTTGGTGAATACGGTGCATTGGTAACGGCAGGCGTTTTATCTGTGGAAGATGTATTTAAAGTAGTAAGACAAAGAGGTATTTTAATGCAGGAAGCAGTACCTACCGGAGGTGCCATGGCGGCAGTCCTTGGTCTGGATGGTGCAGTCATAGCAGAAATCTGTGAAAAAACAGAAGGAATTGTAAGCGTTGCCAATTACAATTGTCCGGGGCAGATTGTAATTACCGGAGAAGAAACTGCTGTAGATAAGGCTTGCGAAGCCCTAAAAGAGCAGGGAGCAAAGCGTTGTGTGAAATTAAATGTAAGTGGCCCGTTTCATTCTGCTATGTTACAGGATGCCGGAGCAAAATTATATGAAGTGCTGAAAGATGTTTCTCTGGGAGAAGTAAAGATTCCTTATCTTACCAATGTGACAGCGGATTATGTTAAGAATACAGATGAAGTCAAGGAATTATTAAAGAAGCAGGTGTATTCTTCCGTAAAATGGCAGCAGAGTGTAGAAAAGATGATTGAAGATGGAATTGATACCTTTATCGAAATCGGACCGGGAAAAACTTTATCCGGTTTCATGAGAAAAATTGATAAAGAGAAAAAAGTTACCATGTTCAATGTAGAAAAGATAGAAGATCTAGAAAAAATAGCAGCCCTGTGTCAGGCGTAAGGAGGAAAATATGTTAAAAGGAAAAGTAGCCCTGGTTACCGGAGCTTCCCGGGGAATCGGACGGGAAATAGCAATTACACTGGCGGACAAAGGCGCTTATGTAATTATAAATTATAATGGTTCGAAAGAAAAAGCAGAAGAAGTTAAAAAGACAATTGAAGAACAGGGCGGTGCAGCAGATATTTACCAGTGCAATGTGGCAGATTTTGCAGCGGTGGAAACCATGGTGAAAGATGTGGTAAAAGCTCATGGAAGTCTTGATATTCTGGTAAATAATGCAGGAATCACAAAAGATAACCTGATTATGAAAATGAAGGAAGAAGATTTTGATGATGTGATTGCAATTAACTTAAAAGGCGTATTTAATACCATCAAACAGGCTTCACGCCAGATGTTAAAACAGAAACAGGGAAAAATTATTAATATTTCTTCTGTATCCGGTGTTCTGGGAAATGCCGGTCAGGCAAATTATGCAGCAGCAAAAGCTGGTGTAATTGGTTTGACAAAAAGTATGGCAAGAGAGCTTGCTTCCAGACAGATTAATGTAAATGCAGTGGCACCGGGCTTTATTGACACAGAAATGACAGCGGCAATGACAGATGCAGCAAAAGAAGCAACCATTGCGCAGATACCATTTCAGAGAACAGGAAACCCGAAGGAAGTTGCTAACGTGGTAGCATTTTTAGCGTCTGAAGAAGCATCCTACATTACCGGACAGGTAATTAGTGTAGACGGCGGTATGGCAATATAAAGGAGAGGCATTATGAGAAGAGTTGTAGTTACAGGAATGGGAGCTATTACTCCTGTTGGTTTAGATGTGGATAGTTACTGGGAAAGTCTGAAACAGGGAAAAATCGGTTTTGGACAAATTACTAAATTTGATACCACAGATTATAAAGTAAAGATTGCGGCAGAAGTGAAAGATTTTAATCCAAAAGATTATATGGATCCAAAGTCAGCCAGAAGAATGGAAGCGTTTTGTCAGTATGCAGTGGCGGCTACAAAAGAAGCACTTGCAGATGCAAAGCTTGATATGGAGCAGGAAGATCCTTACAGAGTAGGATGCTCTATCGGTTCAGGAATCGGAAGCTTGGATATTTTTGAAAAAGACCATAAAAAGTTATTGGAAAAAGGACCGGGCAGATTGAATCCGTTGTTGATTCCATTAATGATTTCTAACATGGCAGCCGGAAATGTGTCTATTCAGTTTGGGTTAAAAGGAAAGAGCATTAATGTGGTAACAGCTTGTGCTACTGGAACACATTCCATTGGGGAAGCATTTCGTACCATTCAGTATGGAGATGCTGATGTGATGGTGGCAGGAGGAACAGAAAGTTCCATTACTCCTGTAGGAATTGGAGGATTTACTGCGTTGACAGCACTTTCTACAGAAGAAGATGTAAATAAGTGTTCACTTCCATTTGACAAAAACAGAAGTGGTTTTGTTATGGGAGAAGGCTCCGGTGTGGTTGTGTTAGAAGAATTAGAGCATGCGAAGAAACGTGGTGCAAAAATTTATGCAGAAGTGAAGGGCTATGGATGTACTTCAGATGCTTATCATATTACTTCTCCGGCAGAAGATGGTATGGGTGCGGCAAATGCAATGCTTTTTGCTGTTCGTGATGCAGGGATTGCCAAAGAAGATATTACTTATATCAATGCCCATGGAACAGCAACACATCATAATGACTTGTTTGAAACAAGAGCCATTAAAGCAGCTTTCGGCGAACAAGCAAAGAACATTAAAGTGAATTCTACAAAGTCCATGATTGGACATTTGTTAGGAGCAGCAGGTGCAGTGGAATTTATCGCTTGTGTTAAACAGCTGACAGAAGGATTTATTCACCAGACTGTAGGATATACTACTCCGGACGAAGAAATGGATTTGGATTATGTAAAAGAACCTGTCCGTCAGGAAATTAATTATGCATTAAGCAACTCCCTTGGATTTGGAGGACATAATGCAAGTATTCTGATTGGAAAGTATAGTGAATAGAGGAGAAAGAAATGGAATTTGAACAGATTATACGTTTGATTGAAACTGTTTCAGCTTCAGAATTAACAGAGTTTAGCTTAGATGCAGATGATATTGGTATCGAGATGAAAAAACAGGAAAAACCACAGGTATCTGTAGCATCGCTTCCAGTTCAGACAACAATTGTACCGGCAGGTGGAACAGCAAAGGAAATCGCAAAGCCATCCTCTGGGAATGAAATGAAATCTCCGCTAGTGGGAACATTTTATAATGCTCCTTCACCGGATGCAGAGCCATTTGTAAAGGTAGGGGACCACGTAACAAAAGGTCAGACCTTAGGTATCATTGAGGCAATGAAACTGATGAACGAAATCGAATGTGAGTACGATGGTGTCATCAAAGAAATTCTTGTAGATAACATGGATATGGTGGAATACGGCCAGACTTTGTTTATCATTGAATAGGGAGGAACGTAATTATGTCAGTATTAACTACGAAAGAAATTATGGAAATCATTCCTCATAGACAGCCGTTTCTGCTGATTGATACCATAGAGGAATTAGAAGAAGGAAAAAGAGCGGTGGGAAAGAAGTGCGTTTCTTACAATGAACCGTTTTTTGGCGGACATTTTCCACAGGAACCGGTAATGCCGGGCGTGCTGATTGTAGAAGCTATGGCGCAGGTGGGAGCAGTAGCTTTGCTTTGTAAAGAAGAATTTAAGGGAAAAACAGCATATTTTGGAGGAATCAATTCAGCAAAATTTAAGAATAAAGTGGTTCCGGGAGATGTGCTGAAGTTAGAAGTAGAGATTACAAAGCAAAAAGGACCGATTGGTGTCGGTGTGGGAAAAGCATATGTAGATGGTAAACTGGTAACTCAGGCAGAGCTGACCTTTGCCATTGGATAGGAGGAAAATATGTTTCACAAGATTCTGATTGCAAACCGCGGTGAAATTGCCGTGAGAATTATTCGTGCCTGCAGAGAAATGGGAATTGAAACAGTAGCAGTGTATTCGGAAGCTGATAAAGAGGCACTGCACACTCAGCTGGCAGATGAGGCAATCTGCATCGGTCCTGCTTTGGCAAAAGACAGTTATCTTAACATGGAACGTATTGTCAGTGCAACCATTGTAACTGGGGCCGAAGCCATACACCCTGGCTTCGGCTTTCTTTCCGAAAACAGCCGTTTTGTAGATATGTGTAACAAATGCAATATTGCTTTTATTGGGCCATCTGCAGAAGTAATTCAAAAGATGGGTAATAAATCTGAAGCTAGAAAGACTATGATGGATGCGGGAGTACCGGTGGTACCGGGAACAAAAGAACCGGTTTATGAGGCAGAAAAGGCATTAGAGATTGCAAAAGAAATTGGATTTCCTGTAATGATTAAGGCGTCTTCCGGTGGTGGCGGTAAGGGAATGCGTGTGGCAGAAAATGTCCAGTGCTTTATCAGCCAGTTTGAAACAGCCCAGAGAGAATCTGTGGCAGCGTTTGCAGACGATACCATGTATATTGAAAAATATATTGAAGAGCCAAGACACATTGAGATTCAGATTATGGCAGATAAATATGGAAATGTAGTTCAGTTAGGTGAGCGTGACTGTTCTTTACAACGTCGTCACCAGAAAATGTTAGAGGAATCTCCTTCCTGTGCCTTAGATGCTGCACTTAGAAAGAAAATGGGAGAAACAGCCATTTTAGCAGCAAAAGCTGCAGGGTATGAAGGTGCCGGAACCATTGAATTTTTGTTAGATAAAAATAAAGATTTTTATTTTATGGAAATGAATACAAGAATCCAAGTGGAACACGGGGTTACCGAAATGGTTACAGGACTGGACTTGATTAAAGAACAGATTCAGGTAGCAGCAGGCGAAAAGTTATCGGTTGAACAAAAAGATATAACATTAAGAGGTCATGCCATAGAGTGCAGAATCAATGCAGAAGATCCGAAAAGAAAATTTATGCCATGTCCGGGAAAAATCACTCAGCTCCACATACCAGGAGGTAATGGTGTCCGGGTAGATACAGCAGTATATTGTGATTACACCATACCGGCAAATTATGATTCCATGATTGCAAAAATTATTGTGCATGATAAAGACAGAATTTCTGCAATTCACAAAATGCGAAGCGTATTAGGTGAATTAATTGTGGAAGGTATTGAAACAAATATAGATTTCCAGTATGAGATACTTAACAACGAGGATTTCTTAGCGGGAAATATTACCACTCAGTTTATTGAAGAGAATTTTGGTTAGGAGTAGAGGTTCATGTTAAAATTTAAAAAGCCAAATTATATTAAAGTAGCGGCAGAAGACATGAAAATTGAAAAAGAAAAGAAGGAAAACGGTGCGGAACCAAGAGTACCGGAAGGACTTTGGATTAAATGCCCAAAGTGCGGTGAAATGCTTTATAGAGAAGATGTCGTAAATAATTTTTACAGCTGCTATAAATGTGACGCATATTTTCGCGTGAAAACAAAGAACAGACTCCGAATGGTGGTGGATAAACACAGCTTTGAGGAATGGGATAAAGAGTTAGTTGGAAACAATCCGTTAGACTTTGACGGATATGAGGAAAAACTTGCTCAGACAAGAGAAAAGACGAAATTAGGCGAAGCAGTTACTTGTGGTAAGGCAAAGATTTATGGAGAAGAAACTGTTATCTGCGTTTGTGATGCCCGTTTTATTATGGGAAGCATGGGGCAGGCAGTGGGCGAAAAGATAGCCAGAGCTTTTGAGCGAGCTACGGAAGAGAAACTTCCAGTGATTGTATTCTGCTGTAGCGGCGGTGCCAGAATGCAGGAAGGTATGGTGTCCTTAATGCAGATGGCAAAAACTTCAGCTGCGATTAAGCGTCATTCGAATGCAGGACTTCTTTATATTTCTATGCTGACGGATCCTACTACAGGCGGTGTAACTGCAAGTTTTGCCATGTTAGGTGATATTATTCTGGCAGAACCGGATGCTTTGATTGGTTTTGCAGGTCAGAGAGTAATCGAACAGACCATTGGGCAGAAATTGCCGGAAGGCTTCCAGCGAGCAGAATTTTTATTAGAACATGGGTTTATTGATGCCATCGTAAAAAGAGAAGATTTAAAAGATACTTTATATAAACTACTTCAGATGCACAGAAGACCGGAAATAGCTATGGAAGAAACGAAGATTTCAAAAGCAGCTACTCAGAAAATACAGGGGACAGAAATGTCTGCATGGGAACGGGTTCAATTATCCAGAGCGGCAGACAGAGCTACAGCCTTAGATTATATTGAAACAATTTTTACGGACTTTACAGAATTTCACGGAGATCGTCTATTCGGAGATGATGCAGCTATTGTAGGAGGTATTGCCTATTTTCAGGGAATTCCGGTTACAGTAATAGGAATACAAAAGGGCAGAAATACCAAAGAAAATATTGCGAGAAATTTTGGTATGCCTTCTCCGGAAGGATATCGAAAAGCTTTGCGCCTGATGAAGCAGGCAGAAAAGTTTGGACGTCCGATTATTAATTTCGTGGATACTCCGGGAGCATTCTGCGGTATGGAAGCTGAGGAACGAGGACAGGGTGAGGCAATCGCCAGAAATCTTATGGAAATGTCTGATTTAAAGGTTCCTGTGTTAAGCGTTATGATTGGAGAGGGAGGCAGCGGTGGTGCTCTTGCACTGGCAGTTGCAAATAAGGTCATTATGTTGGAAAATGCCACATATTCAATTCTTTCACCGGAAGGATTTGCGTCCATCTTGTGGAAGGACAGTAAGCGTGCATTAGAAGCGGCTCAGGTTATGAAAATTACTGCAAAAGATTTAAAAGAACTGAATATTATAGATGAGATAATATATGAAAATGAGCCGGCGACTGCGGAAACCATAGAATATCCTGCAGTACAGATGGAACGTTGTATTGCAGAGTTTATCAGCCAGTACAAGGGTATGGATAGAGATGAGATATCCATGCAGCGGTATCAGCGATTTAGGAGAATGTAAAGTGAATGTGAAACCATTAGTTATAGGCGATTTAAAAGCAAAATATCCACTGATTCAGGGTGGAATGGGTGTTGGAATCAGTTTGTCGGGATTGGCAGGTGCCGTGGCAAAAGTAGGTGGCATCGGCATGATTTCCACGGCACAGATTGGTTATCGTGAACCGGATTTTGACAAAAATCCCATTGAAGTAAATCTTCGCACAATAGGAAAAGAAATCCGTCTGGCAAGAGAAAAGGCAGAGGGAGGTATCCTGGGAGTAAATATTATGGTTGCAACCCAGAGATACGAAGATTATGTAAAAGCGGCGGTGAAAGCCGGAATTGATTTGGTGGTTTCAGGAGCAGGTCTTCCTACTAAACTGCCGGAATTGGTTGGAGAAGCCAAAACAAAAATTGCACCCATTGTTTCTTCTGTAAAATCAGCTCATGTCATTCTAAAGATGTGGGATAAAAAATATAAAAGAACTGCAGATTTAGTGGTCATTGAAGGCCCAAAAGCAGGCGGACATTTAGGATTTAAGCGGGAAGAACTGGATCATATCGAAGAATTAGATTATGATAACGAAATTCTGGGAATTATGCAGGTAGTAAAGGAATATGCTGCAAAGTATGCAAAAATGATACCGGTAGTTTTTGGCGGTGGTATTTATGGGCGGAAAGATGTAGAACATTATCTTAACATGGGATTAGACGGAGTGCAGGTAGCAAGCCGCTTTGTGACTACTTATGAATGCGATGCAGACGAAAAATATAAGCAGGCATATATTAATGCCAAAGAAGAAGATATTATCATCGTAAACAGTCCGGTAGGAATGCCGGGGCGTGCCATAAAAAATCATTTCTCAGAGGAAAGTAGAAATGGTGCTTACAAACCTAAAAAATGCCGTCAGTGCATCCAGACCTGCAATCCGGCGGATACTCCATATTGTATCACGGATGCATTGGTAAATGCAGCAAAAGGAAACGTGGACAATGCGTTGCTGTTTTGTGGTGCAAATGCATACAAGGCAGAAAAGATGGAACATGTGGAAGATATTTTTAAAGAATATTTTTCCTAACTGTTGACAAAATTCCCAGATAATGCCAAAATAGAAGCGTTGTTTAAAAATGGCAACATTGAATAGAAAAAGGGGAATGAAATATGTGTGTAAATAATGAAAATATTCAACAGCTAAGACGAATTATCAGAGATGCAAACAGCATTGTTGCTTTTTGTGGAGCCGATATGGTTAGTGCCAGTGGGTATACGGATTTAGAAAGCGATGATGTTTTTTACGATATTGAAATGAAATACGGTGCATCCACGCCGGAGTTGTATTCTTCAAGATGTTATAATACAAGACCAGAAAAGTTTTTTGATTTTTATAAAAAAGAAGTAATCTGCGAAAAAGAGCCAAGTGCCGGGTATTATGCATTGGCAGAGTTAGAACGCAGAGGAAAGATAAGAAGTATTATCACGAAAGATGTGCATGGAATTCCGCAGAAAGCGGGATGTCATAGAGTATTAGAATATCACGGAAATATTTATCAAAATGAATGTCCGAAATGTAAGCGAAAATATTCCATTGATTACGTAAAACAGTCAGGCAGTGTGCCAAGATGTGAGCAGTGTAACAGTGTAGTAAGACCGGGCATTGTACTGTTAGGTGAAATGGTACCGAATCATATTATGACTGAAGTGGTAAATGCTGTTTCCAAGGCAGATGTACTATTGTTGCTGGGAATGACAGATCCGTTTTATGAAATAGAAAAGATGATTCAGTATTATACTGGTGATAAGTTAATCTATATCAGAGAAACAGCCATAGAGCCGGATGAACGCGTAAATATTTTTATTAACGCTAAGGTAAGTGATGTGCTTCCGGAGGCAATTATATAAGCTGCATAGTATATATCGGTTGAAGGGACGCTCATGGGTGGTACAGCATCTTCCTTGGAAGGCAAAGGAAGATGCTGTACCACCCATGAGCTGTTTTTGACAGCCGGCATATTTTTCTATAAATGATATATAAAGTTTCGCAACCGGTATAAAATAATATGGAAAATGCAACAGTTTCATTCAACCATATCGGTTATGGGCGTCCTGTTAACCGTCAAGGCTGAACTGTTACAATAATTTTGCGTATTATTTTAAATTTGCTTGCACAATCATCTAAGATATATTAAAATAAATATACACACTTCAGGCGTTTCGCCTTATTTCCAGTATAAATTATTTATGTTTCAGAAGAAGTACCTATTGACAAAAAGGTAAGTTTTAGGGTAATATGAAACATATAAAACGAACAAATGTTTGAGAAAGAGGAGAATAGTTATGGGTAAAGATGATAAAATGAAAGCGCTGGATGCTGCGCTGGCACAGATAGAAAGACAGTTTGGAAAAGGTTCAGTAATGAAACTTGGAGATACAAGTAATAATATGCAGGTGGAAACTATTCCTACAGGTTCCTTAAGCCTTGATATTGCCCTGGGGATGGGCGGGATACCAAAAGGACGTATTGTGGAGGTGTATGGTCCGGAATCCAGTGGTAAGACTACGGTGTCCCTGCATATGGTAGCTGAAGTACAAAAGAGAGGTGGAATTGCAGGGTTTATTGATGCAGAACATGCTCTGGATCCGGCATATGCAAAGAAAATCGGAGTGGATATTGATAATCTGTATATTTCTCAGCCGGATAACGGTGAACAGGCATTAGAAATCACAGAAACTATGGTTCGTTCCGGTGCTGTAGATATTGTAATTGTAGACTCTGTGGCAGCATTGGTGCCAAAGGCAGAAATTGATGGAGATATGGGGGATTCTCATGTAGGATTGCAGGCACGATTGATGTCACAGGCACTGCGTAAGCTGACGGCCGTAATCAGTAAGTCAAACTGTATTGTAATCTTTATTAACCAGCTTCGTGAAAAAGTAGGAATTATGTTTGGTAATCCGGAAACTACCACTGGTGGACGTGCGCTTAAGTTTTATTCTTCCATTCGTTTGGACGTGAGAAGAATTGAAGCAATTAAGCAAGGTGGAGAAGTTGTGGGTAACCGTACAAGAGTGAAAGTGGTAAAGAATAAGATTGCACCGCCATTTAAGGAGGCAGAATTTGATATTATGTTCGGAGAAGGTATTTCTGTGGCAGGTGATATTTTGGATTTAGCTGCAGAAATTGGTGTAATTCAAAAGAGTGGTGCATGGTATGCTTATGATGGAAGCAAGATTGGACAGGGTAGAGAAAATGCAAAGAATTTCTTAAAAGAAAATCCGGAAATTATGGCAGACATAGAGGCAAAGGTAAGAAGCCATTTCAGCTTGAATGGGGAAGCAGCAGAAGGAGAAGAGGAAACTTCACCGGTAGCTGAAGAAACAAAGGAAACAGAAGAATGATTGTCACAGCCATCGAAGCAGGTGAAAACAAGAAGTATAAAGTATACTTAAATGATGAACTGGCATTTGAGCTATATAAAAGTGAGATAAAATCCTGCAATCTTGTAAAGGGAATGGAATTAGGAGAAGAATTATATCATAAAATTTTGCAAGAGATTGTGGGAAAGCGTGCTAAGAAAAGAGCTATGCATATTTTAGAAAAGCGGGATAAGACAGAACAGCAGTTGCGGGATAAACTGTTAGAAAACCGATATCCGTCACAGGTAGTAGAAAGTGCCATTGATTATGTAAAGTCCTATGGCTATATAGATGATGTTTCTTATGCAAAAAGATACATAGAGTACAGAAGCAGAAATAAGAGCCGTAAACAGTTAAAAATGGAGTTGTATGCAAAAGGAATCTCCAATGAAATTATAGCTGAAATCTTTGAAGGTATGGAAGATGGAGAAACAGAAACGATTAAGAGTCTAATCTTAAAGAAAAGCCGTGAGCCATGGTTGCTGGGGCAGGAAGAACAGCGCAAATTAAAGATGTCTCTCATGCGAAAAGGCTTTGCTTATTCGGAAATTGAAAAGGTTTTTTCACAGCTAAAGTAACACCAAGACATTCTTGAAATGACTTGACACAAGTACGAAAAAAGTATAAAATTTAAGTGTTGTATTTTGTGCAATGAAAATTAAATAAGGAGGTGCTCCTGTGCTAGATTACGTTATTGCAGTTGTTATTACTTTGATAATAACTATACCTATTACTTACCTGATTACCGTGGAAATCCGCAAGAAAACAGTGGAAGCCAAAATTGGTAGTGCAGAAGAAAAGGCAAGAGAAATAATAGATGAAGCATTAAAGGTTGCAGAGAATAAAAAGCGTGAGGCATTGCTGGAAGCTAAGGAAGAAAATCTCAGAGCCAGAAACGAAGTGGAAAAAGAAACGAAGGAACGGAGAGCTGAAGTGCAGAGATATGAACGTCGTGTACTTCAAAAGGAAGAAAACTTAGATAAGAAAGCAGAAGCCATTGAAAAGCGTGAAGCAGGATTTGCAGCAAAAGAAGAAGCGTTGAAAAAGCAGAAGCAGGAAGTTGAAAGCTTAAGCGAAAAACGTGTACAGGAATTAGAAAGAATCTCAGGATTGACCTCCGAACAAGCAAAAGAATATCTTTTGAAAACTGTTGAAGATGAAGTTAGACATGAAACAGCCGTGCTTGTGAAAGAGCTTGAAGCAAAAGCGAAAGAAGAAGCAGATAAGAAGGCAAAAGAGTATGTAACCACAGCGATACAGAAATGTGCAGCTGATCATGTTGCGGAAACAACTGTTTCTGTAGTACAGTTACCAAATGATGAAATGAAGGGGCGAATTATTGGACGCGAAGGAAGAAACATTCGTACCTTAGAAACCATGACGGGTGTAGAATTGATTATCGATGATACTCCGGAAGCGGTCATTTTATCCGGCTTTGATCCGATTAGGAGAGAAGTAGCAAGAATTGCTTTGGAAAAATTGATTGTAGATGGTCGAATTCATCCGGCACGTATTGAAGAAATGGTAGAAAAAGCGCAGCGTGAAGTAGAAGTTATGATTCGTGAGGAGGGTGAAGCAGCGACTTTAGAAGTTGGTGTTCACGGTATACATCCGGAATTAGTACGTTTACTTGGTAAAATGAAATTCCGTACAAGCTATGGACAGAATGCATTGAAACATTCTATTGAAGTAGCTCATTTGTCTGGATTATTAGCCGGGGAAATCGGGGTAGATATCCGTATGGCTAAGAGAGCAGGTTTATTACACGATATTGGTAAATCTGTGGACCAGGAAATGGAAGGATCACATATTCAGATTGGTGTTGAATTGTGTAGAAAGTATAAGGAGTCTGGTGTTGTTATTAATGCAGTGGAAGCTCATCATGGAGATGTAGAACCACAGACATTAATTGCATGTATTGTACAGGCTGCTGATACGATTTCTGCTGCAAGACCAGGTGCAAGACGTGAAACATTAGAAACATATACAAACAGACTTAAACAGTTAGAGGATATTGCAAACACATTTAAGGGTGTAGAAAAATCTTTTGCTATTCAGGCAGGTAGAGAGATTCGAGTTATGGTAGTTCCGGAACAGGTAACAGATGCCGATATGGTGTTATTAGCAAGAGATATATCTAAGCAGATTGAAGCTGAATTAGAATATCCGGGACAAATTAAAGTAAATGTTATTAGAGAATCAAGAGTGATTGATTACGCTAAATAATATGAAAAAACCGTTGTATAGAAATATACAGCGGTTTTTTTGTTGAAAAACAGCCCGCATTGTAGCGGGCTGTAAAAAATAGTTATAAAGTAAATTGTTTTAATAATTCGGTAAGTTCCTCGGCACGTTTTGCAAGATTAGAGGAAGCAGAATCTAATTTTGTTACAGAATTTAACTGAGTTACCGCTGTAGTTGCTACGTTAGAGGAGGCAGCAGATGTTTCTTCAGAAACAGCGGAAATACTTTCAATCGCCGAAAGTGTTGTATCTCTGGATACTCCCATGGAACTTACATCTTCCGTAATGGCGGAAAGAGAACTTACCAGATTAGAAATCGGTTGACGCATTTCCTTGAAAGCAGTAGTAGTATTTGTAACGGCGTCTTTCTGAGAAGCTACAACGTTTTCTGCCTTCTTAGCTGTTTCTACCACATCGTGTGTCTGCGATATCATTTCCTCGATAATCTTGTTGATTTCGTTGGCAGAAGTTAAAGACTGGTCTGCAAGTTTACGAATCTGTTCTGCTACAACAGAGAAACCACGTCCGGCTTCTCCGGCTCTTGCCGCTTCAATGGAAGCATTCAGAGAGAGAAGATTGGTTTCTTCGGCAATATCATTGATGGCATCAACAATATGACTGATGGAACGGGAGTGTTCTTCTAACTGTTCAATGGAAATAATTACTTTAGAAGTAATTATTGATGTTTCTTTAGCACTTTCGTTCAATAGATTCATGGAAGTAATACCACTGTGAATCGATGCGTTGGTTTCGGAAGTAAGCTTGCTGATTTCAACTGTACTGTCAGAAACTGTTGAAATCTTATGAGATAAGGAGTCCATCTGAGAAAGACAGTCTGCGGAATCTTCATCTAACTGGTTTACTCCGTCTTCAATATTGGTAATTGCAAGTTGTATATCCTGTGATGTCTGCATAAAAGTGGAGGAAGAGTCGGAAACAAAACCGGCTGCTTCTGTCAGTTCTTTGCTCATATCGTTTACGTTTTGTATTAATAGTTTCATATTGGCAATCATATCGGTGATGCCTTCTGTCAGTAGTTTAAATTCATCTTTTCGTTTAGTAGTTACCTCCACGGTTAAATCACCTTTTGCAACCTTACGAAGCTGGTGGGTAATGTTGCTGATGGTGGAACCAATTCCTTTGGCAAAATAAGTACCTAAGAGAATGGCCAGCAAGGCACCAATGATAACAAACAATATAGTGTTATTTCTAATGTCTGATACATGGGATAGAATGAATGATTTTGGTATCAAAGAACAAATCATAGCATTCTGGTTAGCCAGTTTGTAGTATAAGAAAAGGTAATCTGTATTGTTTAAAGTTACATCCTGAACACCGCTGTCTTCTTCAGCTTCCAATGCTGTAGTATAAAAGCTTTCATCGGAAAATACCGGTGTACCATCAGTGGCAAAAGTGTCATTGGAAAGCACTTCCATACCGTCCTGCGTGATAAGTCCAACGATACTGCCTTCACCAGCATCCAGTGAGGAAAGTGTATTGGTAATAACATCACGTTTGATGTCAACAAGCATAATGGTATTGGAATCCGAAAAATGTCTTGCAAGTCGGACACCATATTTGTCGCTGGAGGTATTTAATTCACTGTCAATTTCAGGCTGGTTACCGAACCAGAAAAAGGCATATTTGTTTTCTTTCACTTTGGCACCTGAATCTGTTGCAATATAAGCAGAATACAATTCTTTGGCAGATGCCTGGGAGGTGGTAATGGAATCCGCGTTGTTGGAAATGAAATAAATGTTAGACACCAGCGGATCTGAAGTTATGGTTTTACCAAAACTACCTTTATAACTGTTATATATAGTGGTTTGTTTTATATTGTCGTCAGCATAAAAACCTTTAAAGTAGTAGGTAAGTTCCTGCTCATTTAAATAAGTCATATAATTACTCTGCACATTGTTTAATGCTAAATCCAGATACTGAACCATCATTTTCATTGTTTGACCGGCAGAATTTTCATAGGTGCTTGTAATACTGCTTGAAGATTTTGTATAGGAAGAAACACCTAAAAAAACAATACAGATCACTGTCAACATAAATGCTGCAATCAGCTGGAAATGAATCCGTTGAAAAAATGGTATTTCAGCTGATTTGCGCTTGGAAACTTTCGCTTGTTTGTCCTTAGAAGCCTTTTTGGGCTTGTCTTTCAGCTTATTCATATTCAATCTACTCATGCGAATACCTCCTATGCCTCATATATTATAGTTTTATATAATTTTACCAAAAAATAGAGAAAAATTCAATTACTATTGAGTAAAATGTAGAAAAGAACGAGGCGTTAGGATAAAGTGTCGTAGATGCAATATTGAAAGATTGAAAAGTAAATTATTCATTTTTGTAGCATGATGAATAAAAAAACACTAAAATTCGCGAAAAAAGATAAAGAATATTGGGAAAATGCAAGAGATATACTTCTTGCTTGCGAAAATCTGGGCTATATATTATACTAAAACAAGTGTGGAGTTCCACAAGTTAAAAGAGCAAATTAGCAAATGCAAAATAGGATTAGTTTTAAGGTGGTGCAGTTATGTCATTAACATTACCAAAGCCATCGCAAAAGTAGTTGTAGAAGCGGATATATTGGTGAAACTTTTTTAAAAGCATTGTAATTGACGGGAAAAAAGAAAAGCATAAGGATGTCGGCATGGCATCCATTTTTAAATAAATACAGGAGGACAGGTATGTCAGAGAAAATAAAACGAATTAAAAGAGAATTGGTACAAAAGGGAAGCATTATTGATTATTACAAGGATTATATACAACTGCCGGACGGACAGGTGAAAAAATGGGATTTTGTAAAACATAAAGGCGCAGCAGCTGTAGTTGCTGTTACAGAAGAAGGAAAATTGCTTATGGTGCGTCAGTATCGGAATGCATTAGACCGTTATACTTTGGAATTGCCGGCAGGGGGACGTGATACACCGGAGGAGCCTACCATAGAGTGTGCTGCAAGAGAGTTAGAAGAAGAAACAGGATTCCGCTCAGAACATTTAGAATATTTGATTTCTCTGAAGACAACAGTTGCTTTTTGTGACGAGTTGATTGATGTGTATGTGGCAGATCAGCTGGTTCCTTCCAAACAGAAGCTGGACGAAGGGGAATATATTAATGTGGAAGAATATGATTTGGATGAATTATGTCAAATGATATTTGATAAAAAGATACAGGATTCCAAAACAGTATCAGGAATTTTGGCATATAAATTAAAATATTCCATGAAAAAATAAAAGGGAATATCATCGGTTGCTTCTGCATAAATATGTAAAAAAGTACAGGCAGGAGGAAAAATGAAGCAGACGTTAGTGAGCGTAACACCAAGAAGGGGAATGAACAGATTTCTTGTGTTTTTTTGCATCGGGTTTTTGCTGGGAATTATTGTAGGAAATTTTCTGATTCCCGATGCAGGTGGAGAAGCCGGAGTAATGAGTGCATATTTTCTGGATAAATTCGAGTATATGGAAATAGAATACAATTCATTATTTGTATATATTTTGGAAAAGAGGATGAAAATATACATTGTGTTGACTGTTTGCGGAGTTACTGCATTTGGATGTGTGTTGGCATATGGATATACAACATGGCTGGGAGTTGGCACGGGAGCCTTTATGAGCATTTGCATATTGCGGATGGGTATGATGGGGATTCTTGTGGGGGTGGTCTCTCTTTTACCTCAATATTTCATTTATATTCCGGTGTATGTATTTCTCATATGGCGAATCCGGGAGATTCAGGAATTGCTTGGAAACTGCGCGGGAAAGAGGGAAAGGCAGAAGATTTGCATGAAATATTTTTTGATGATGACTGTGGCAGGGGGGATATTATTAGTCGGCATTTTTATAGAGAGTAGCGTTAATCCTTTTCTTATGAAAAAAATATTAAAGTTTATATAAAGCTTGCATTTCTGAAAAAGAGTGATTATAATAGTATCTACGCGAGTTTAAACGGAGCGTAATTATAAGAAAAGTACGAGGCGAAGATAATGGAACTGGAAATACAGCAATTTATGTTATATTTAGAAAATGTGAAAAGGACATCGGAAAATACACGTTTATCCTATGAAAGAGATTTACATAAATTACAGCATTTTTTGAACAGACAGTCAGTGGAGAATATTGATGCAATTACTACCACAAATTTGAATTCATACATACTATATCTGGAAAAAGAAAAATTTGCCCCCAGTACTATATCAAGAAATATTGCTGCAATTAAATCCTTTTATCATTATCTTACAAAGGATGGAAAAGTACAGCAGGATATTGCAGAAGAATTGAAGGCACCAAAAGTAGAAAAGAAAGCAACTGAAACATTGACGGAAAGAGAAGTGGCACTTTTGCTACAGCAGCCTAACCTGGAAACGGAAAAAGGAATCCGCAATAAGGCAATGTTGGAGTTGTTGTATGCTACAGGAGTCAAAGTGAGTGAATTGATTTCGTTGAAAAAAACAGATGTAAATTTGACACTTGGTTATGTTAACTGCAAAGATAGAACCATATCTTTTGGTAGCAATGCTGGAGAGGCGTTGGAGTTGTATCTACAAAAGGCCCGGAAAGAGCTGGAAGGTGAAAATGAAAGTGAATGCTTATTTCTGAATTGTTCCGGAGGTCAGATGAGCAGACAAGGAGTTTGGAAAGTTTTGAAATCCTATGCAAAGAAAGCAGGGATTGAAACAGAGATTACTCCTCATATGATTAGAAATGCATATATAAAAGCACACCCTGAAAAATAGGGTGTGCTTTTTAATACTACACTAAATCTGCAATGCTATAAATTAAATGTTCGGAATCTTCCCATCCAAGACATGGATCTGTAATGGATTTTCCATAAACGTGGTCACAAATCTTCTGTGTACCTTCTTCGATATAACTTTCAATCATAACACCTTTTACAAGTTTTTCTACAGCAGAGTCGTGTTTACGGCTGTGAAGAACTTCTTTCACAATACGAATCTGTTCGCGGAACTTCTTGTTGGAGTTGGAGTGATTTGCATCTACGATAGTTGCAGGATTCTTCAAATCGCGTTTTTCGTACATTTCAACTACCTGAATTAAGTCCTCGTAATGATAGTTTGGATGGCAACAACCGTGAGGATCTACGGCACCACGTAAAATAGTGTGGGCTAATGGGTTACCATCTGTTTTTACTTCCCATCCTCGGTAAATAAATTCGTGAGATGCCTGCGCTGCCACAACAGAATTCATCATTACAGATAAATCTCCACCGGTTGGGTTCTTCATTCCGGCAGGTACATCCATGCCACTGACTGTCAAACGATGCTGTTGGTCTTCTACGGAACGGGCACCAATGGCAACGTAAGAGAGAATGTCAGACAGATAACGGTAGTTTTCCGGATATAACATTTCATCTGCACAGGTAAGACCAGATTCTTCTATGGCACGAATGTGCATCTTACGCATTGCAATCAGACCGCCTAAAAGGTCAGGTGCTTTTTCAGGATCCGGCTGATGAACAATACCTTTGTAACCTTCACCGGTAGTACGAGGTTTGTTTGTGTAGATTCTAGGAATAATGATTAATTTATCTTTTACTTTTTCCTGAACCTTAGCCAGTCTGTTAGTGTAATCGCAGACAGAATCTTCGTTATCGGCAGAGCATGGTCCGATGATAACTAAAAACTTGTCAGATTCTCCTGTGATTACTTTTTGAATTTCTGCATCACGTGCTTCCTTTAAGGCAACTAAATTTGCCGGAAGAGCATATTCTTCACGAATTTCTGCAGGAGTTGGTAATTTTTTTATGAATTCAAAGCTCATGTTAATTCTCCTTTGTTGATATGTCGCTTGTGTTCAAAACATAACTATTATAATACAGATTAGAAAGATTGTCGATTACTTTTTTGGAATTTTACATATATTTTAACTAACAGTAGAAATTGCACTTGTAGACTTGAATCACAAATTCTGCTATAATGGTAAGAAAATTAAAGGCATGAGGTGAATAAAATGGAAAAGAAAGCTTACTTATGGGCGCGAACGTTATGTCATTATGCGGGAGAGTCAGAGGAGTTTCTTGCAGATTTCTGGTCAAGGCTACAGGCTTCCCAAGGGGTGTATAGTGAATTTCTATTTTTTTTGGAACATCAGAAATTTTCAGGCGCTTATCATATAGACGGCTGTACAGTTATTGATATTATGATTTGGCAGATGGATCGTTTTAAGGTGGAAATGGACATGGGAAAGACAGATATGCGATGCAATCATCATAAAATGCTATTGTTAGCATTTGATACCATGTTGAAAATGGAGAAAGAACCGGAAAAGTATCTGAACCAGATGCGTGAGGATACTGGTTCAGATTATCCTGATAAATTTTAATATTTTTGGAGGCTCCCATGAAAATTATTATTGCAGGCTGTGGGAAAGTAGGTCAGACACTGACGGAGCAGCTGTCAAAAGAAGGAAATAATATTACAATTATTGATAAAAGGGCTAAAGTTGTCAATGAAATGGTTAACAAGCATGATGTTATGGGCATTGTAGGAAACGGTGCCAGCCATTTGACTCAGGCAGAAGCGGGGATTGCAAATGCCGATTTATTTATTGCAGTGACAGGTTCGGATGAATTAAATCTACTGTGCTGCCTGTTGGCGAAAAAGGCTGGAGATTGTCAGACCATTGCCAGAATCCGAAATCCGGAGTACAGCCGGGAAGTAAATTACATTAAAGAAGAATTAGGGCTTGCCATGGTAATTAATCCGGAATATGCTGTCGCCATGGAAATTGCAAGGGTATTGCGTTTTCCTTCTGCTATTAAAATTGATACTTTTGCCAAAGGAAGAATTGAATTACTGAAATTCCGTATTCAGGAAGATTCCATATTAGAAAATATGACGGTTATGGATATTTCCTTAAAGCTTCACTGTGATGTTCTTGTGTGTGCAGTGGAACGAGGGGAAGAAGTGTTTATTCCCAGAGGCGATTTTATACTGCGGGAAAAGGATATTGTACATATCATTACAGAACCGAAAAATGCCAACGGATTTTTTAAGAAAATCGGTGTTGTGACAAATCAGGTAAAAGATGCCATGATTGCAGGCGGCGGTGATATTGCTTATTATCTGGCGGAAAATCTGCTTCAAATGGGCATCAGGGTCAAAATTATTGATAAAAATATGGAACGCTGCGAGCGGTTATTGGAACTTTTGCCGAAAGCTGAGGTGGTATGCGGTGATGCATCCGATCAGAGTATGCTGATAGAGGAAGGAATGGAACGGACAGCATCTTTTGTTGCAGTTACGAATATGGATGAAGAAAATATTCTGTTATCCATGCTTGTGAAGAAAAAATCCGGTGCCAAAGTGGTGACTAAAATTAACAACATTGCATTTAACGAAGTGATTGGTGGCTTGGATTTAGACACCATTTTGTGTCCTAAAAATGTAACGGCAGAATACATCATCCGCTTTGTGCGTGCCATGAAAAATTCTATTGGCAGTAACATGGAAACTTTGTATCGGATTATTGAAAATAAAGCAGAAGCGTTAGAGTTTGTTATCCGGGAACGGTCAGAGGTTGTGGATAAACCGCTGGAACAATTAAAAATCAAGAAAAACATTGTAGTGGCGTGTATTTATCGAAAAGGGAAAGTGATTATTCCAAGAGGTTATGACACCATGCAGGTGGGGGACTCTGTGATTATCGTTACGACAAGTACAGGTTTAAATGATATAGATGATATTATATAGAGGTAAAAAATGAATTATAAATTAATGAGATATGTAATTGGATGGCTGATTATCTTTGAGTCGGTTTTTATGTGTCTTCCTGCTTTGGTGGCAGTGATATATAGTGAAGATGCATTTTTTTCATTTATGTTATCCATAGGCTTAGGAATGTTTTTCGGAGCTTTGATGGTAATAAAAAAGCCGGAAAATAAGGCAATGTATGCGAAAGAGGGCTTTGTAATCGTCAGCGTCAGCTGGATTGTGTTAAGTGTATTTGGAGCCCTTCCCTTTGTACTCTCAGGAAGCATACCGAATGTGGTTAATGCGTTGTTTGAAAGTGTTTCAGGGTTTACTACCACTGGCGCTACTATTTTAGGAGAGATTGAAAGCTTGGAAAAGTCTGTGCTTTTCTGGCGCAGCTTTACCCACTGGATTGGCGGAATGGGCGTGTTGGTATTTATCATGGCAGTCCTTCCACTGGCCGGTGGGAACAATATTTACCTATTAAAAGCGGAGAGTACAGGACCAAGTATCAGTAAACTGGTACCGAAAATGAAAACAACAGCATTGATTTTATATGGAATGTATTTTGGCATGACAGTAATTGAAATATTGGTGCTGTTAGTGGTTGGTACTCCTTTATATGACGCAGTAAATATCGCCTTTTCTACTGCCGGAACCGGTGGATTTGCAGTGAAAAACGACAGTCTCGCCGGTTATTCTGTAGTGGTACAGAATATAGTCACGGTGTTTATGATTTTATTTGGCGTGAATTTCAATATTTATTATATGATTCTGTGTAAGAAAGTTATAAATGCTGTTAAGACTACGGAATGGAAAATATATTTTGGAATTTTGTTTGCTGCTACGTTACTTATTACTTTGGATTTAAATGGAATGTATGGCGGTTTCAAAGAAACCATGCAGCAGGCGGCATTTCAAGTAGCGTCTATCATGAGCAGTACCGGGTTTGCAACAACGGATTTCAATCTATGGCCGGAATTTTCGAAATCTGTGCTTGTACTTGTAATGATGATAGGAGCTTGTGCAGGAAGTACCGGTGGTGGAATTAAAGTGGTCAGAATCATTATTCTTGTGAAAACGCTGATTAAGGAATTGAATACTAGCGTACATCCGAGAAATATTAAGAAGATAAAATTAAATGGAAGATTTATAGAGCATGAAGTAATCAGATCTGTAAATGTTTTTATGGTGGCATACATTGCCATTTATGCGATATCGGTCTTAGTGGTTAGTTTGGATAATTTTGATTTTACAACAAATTTTACTGCGGTGGCGGCCATGATTAATAATACAGGACCTGGTTTAGGAGCAGCAGGACCGGTGGAGAATTTTGCTAAATTTTCAGTGGTGTCAAAACTGGTATTTATATTTAATATGTTGGCAGGAAGACTGGAAATATTTCCGTTGTTAATATTATTTGCACCGTCCACATGGAGAAAGTAAAGGAAGGAGAATAAATATGCGAAGTATGGTATTTAAGATGGAACGGGAAGGTCTGGTGAAAGTGGGCGATACTGTGGAAGTGACAGAAGGTGTACTGCCTACTTCCTATTACTATACAATTAAGCCCGCAGTGGCGATGTCTGCAAATTTTAAATTTAACGAAAGACTGAAAGTAACCACGGGAGTAGTAACAGAGGTGGAAACTTTAAGCAGTGGTTACAATGTTACGGTAGAATTTGACGAATAAAATGGCAAATTCTACTATTGCAATCCGGGAATAACTATGGTATATTGCTCGTTGAGCGGTATCGGTGAGAACTGCATCAATGAGCATGAGCTGTCACGATAGAAGAAATAACGGAGGTGATAGCATGAAAATAGGAATTATAGGAGCCGGTAAAGTAGGCACTACCTTAGGGCAATATTTAAAACTTAAGGGAATGGAGATTTCAGGTATTTACAGCAAAACGTTGGAACATGCCATGGACTCGGCTGAATTTATCGGCACAACATATTATGAGAAGCTGGAAGATTTGGTAAATGTAAGCGATACCTTATTTATTACTACGCCGGATGAAATGATTACAGGTGTATGGAATTGCATTACAGCATATGATTTGAAAGGCAAAATAATTTGCCATTTTAGCGGCTCATTATCATCTGATGTTTTCTGGTCGAAGGAAAAAACAGGCGCGGCGGTCTGTTCAATCCATCCGATTTATGCGTTCAGCAATAAATATTCCGCTTATCAACAATTTCATAAGGTTCGTCTCACTATGGAAGGGGATGATCTGGCAGTAGAAAAAATGAAATCCTGCTGGGAAGCTATCGGACATAAGGTGAGGATTATTAAAAAGCAGGACAAAGCAAAGTATCATGCCAGTATGAGTATGGCAAGCAACCATGTGTTGGCATTAATTGGAATCTCTGTTGGTCTGTTGCAGGACTGTGGATTTTCAGAGGAAGAAGCTTATGAGTCTTTGGAAACACTGGTATGCGAAAATGCAGTAAATGGCATGAAACAGGGAGTAGTACAGGCACTTACCGGTCCGATTGAGCGAGATGACACGGAAACGGTGGAAAAACATTTGGCGGTACTTTCGAGAGAGGATGAAAGTATTTATCGGAATCTTGGAAAGAAGTTGATTGAAATTTCAAAAATAAAAAATCCGGACAGGGATTACAAAAAAATGGAAGAAATTATTGGAGGCTGATATAGTGAAAACAACAGTAAATACATTTAAGAACGCAAAGGAAAAAAAAGATAAAATAACGATGCTGACGGCGTATGATTATTCCACCGCAAAGCTGGTAGATGAGTCAGGTGTGGAATCGATTCTTGTAGGAGATTCTTTGGGAATGGTCTGCCTTGGATATGAAGATACGTTATCTGTTACCATGGAGGATATGATTCATCATTCGGCGGCGGTGGCAAGAGGTGCTAAAAATGCAATGGTGATTACAGATATGCCTTTTATGTCTTATCAGGCGTCCGTTTATGATGCGGTAGTTAATGCTGGAAGATTGATGAAGGAAGGCAGGGCACAGGCGGTTAAATTAGAAGGTGGACTGGAAGTTTGTCCGCAGATTGAAGCTATAGTTAAAGCTTCCATACCTGTATGTGCTCATATTGGCCTGACACCACAGTCTGTCAATGCTTTTGGAGGATTTAAAGTTCAGGGAAAAGAAGAAGCGGCAGCGAAACGTCTATTGGAAGAAGCAAAAGCTGTGGAAGCGGCAGGTGCTTTTGCGGTAGTATTAGAATGTGTACCGGAAAAGTTAGCGACTTTTATTACAGAACAAATTGGAATTCCTACCATTGGAATCGGAGCAGGAGCCGGTTGTGACGGACAAGTCTTGGTATATCAGGATATGCTGGCAATGTATTCTGATATGGCACCAAAGTTTGTAAAACAGTTTAGAAATGTGGGTGAACAGATGCGTGGAGGTTTCCACGATTATGTAAAAGAAGTAAAAGAAGGAACCTTCCCGGCAGCAGAGCACACCTTTAAAATAGATGATTCAGTAATTGAAAAATTGTATTAATATATTTATACATGAATTAAGAAGTCAGAGAAAATAAGGAGAGAGAAAAATGCAGATTGTAAAACGAATTGATGAAGTGAGAAGTGCGGTGAAACAATGGAAAAAAGAAGGACTGAGTGTTGGGCTTGTTCCTACCATGGGATTTTTACATGAAGGACATAGAAGTCTGATTGAGCGCGCTGTAAAGGAAAATGACAGAGTGGTAGTCAGCGATTTTGTCAATCCTACTCAATTCGGTCCTACGGAAGATTTAGCAAGCTATCCGAGAGATTTAGACAGAGATGCAAAGCTTTGTGAAAATGCGGGAGCTGCACTTTTATTCAATCCGGAACCAGAGGAAATGTATTTTGCTGACAGAACTACTTCTGTAAATATGGAAGGGCTTACCAAAGAACTTTGCGGAAAATCCCGTCCAATTCATTTTTCAGGAGTGTGTACGGTAGTTTCTAAATTATTCAATATTGTGACACCGGATAGAGCATATTTTGGACAGAAGGATGCACAGCAGTTGGCTGTCATCAAAAGAATGGTAAGAGATTTGAATTTTGATATAGAGATTGTAGGCTGTCCGATTATTCGTGAAGACGATGGACTCGCAAAAAGTTCCAGAAATACCTATTTAGGTGTGGAAGAAAGAAAAGCAGCGGTAATTTTAAACCAGTCTTTAAAAATTGGAAAAGAAATGATTGAAAAAGGTGAAACAAGTGCTGTTAAGGTAAAGGAAGCTATTGTAAAGAATTTAGAAACAGAGCCGCTTGCAAAGATTGATTATGTGGAAGTGGTTGATTTTAATACCATCCAGCCAATCGATGAAATCAAGGGGGATGTGTTGACAGCAATAGCCGTTTACATTGGAAAAACACGTTTGATTGACAACTTTATTATAAACAATAAGGAATGCAGATAAGGAGAGAGCTATGACGATTACCATGTTAAAAGGAAAGATTCACAGAGCAGTTGTAAAACAGGCAGAGTTAAATTATGTGGGAAGCATTACTGTGGACCCGGAACTTATGGAAGCAGCCAATATTTACGAATACGAAAAAGTACAGATTGTAGATGTGGAAAACGGAAATCGTTTCGAAACCTACACTATTGCAGGAGAACCTGGCAGCGGTATGATTTGTTTAAACGGTGCGGCAGCAAGACAGGTGCAGGTGGGTGATCATGTGATTATTATGTCTTACTGTGAAATGACCCCAGAGGAAGCAAAGACCCATAAGCCACATGTGGTATTTGTAGATGGAGAAAATAAAATTGCAAAAACATCACGCTATGAAAAGTACGGAGAACTTTCACCGATTTTTTAATATAATAATAGAAAGGAAGAAAACAAGATGTTACAGGGGAAGACTGTGGTACTAGGCGTGACCGGGAGTATTGCTGCATATAAAATTGCCAATTTAGCAAGTATGCTGGTAAAGCTTCACGCAGACGTTCATGTACTGATGACGGAGAATGCCACCAATTTTATCAATCCTATCACCTTTGAAACCCTTACCAATCACAAATGTCTGGTAGACACCTTTGACCGGAATTTTAACTATAATGTGGAACATGTGTCACTGGCAAAAAAGGCAGATGTATTGTTGATTGCGCCTGCATCGGCAAATGTGATTGGAAAACTTGCAAATGGCATTGCAGATGATATGCTGACTACTACGGCATTAGCATGCAGATGTAAAAAAATCATTTCTCCTGCCATGAATACCAATATGTTTGTAAATCCCATTGTGCAGGATAATATAGAAAAGCTGAAGCGTTTTGGCATGGAAGTGATTGAACCGGATGTGGGATATTTGGCATGTGGTGACACTGGAGCGGGAAAAATGCCTTCGGAAACAGTGCTACTAGATTATATTTTGAAAGAAATACATTTTGAAAAGGATATGAAAGGCTTAAAAGTGTTAGTGACTGCAGGGGCCACAAAAGAAGCTATCGATCCGGTACGCTTTATTTCTAATCATTCTACCGGAAAGATGGGAATTGCCATTGCAAGAACTGCTATGGAACGTGGTGCAGAGGTGACTTTGGTTGCTGCCGGTGTATCGGTACCCCTGCCTCCGTTTGTGAAAGTGATTTCGGTAGTAAGTGCGAAAGATATGTTTGAAGCAGTTGCAGCGGAGTCAGATAAGCAGGATATTATCATTAAGGTAGCTGCTGTGGCGGACTTTACTCCGGCACACACAGCAGAAGAAAAAATCAAGAAAAAGGGCGAAGGAGCCACTTTAGAGCTTACTAATACCACAGATATTTTAAAATATCTTGGAGAGAACAGGAAAGAACACCAGTTTCTGTGCGGCTTTTCTATGGAAACAGAGCATATGTTGGAAAATTCCAGAGCAAAGCTGGAACGAAAGAACATTGATATGATTGTGGCGAATAATTTAAAAACAAAAGGAGCAGGCTTTGGAACCGATACCAACGTTGTAACCATGATTACAAAAAAACAAGTAAAAGAGTTGGAACTGATGGATAAATCCAAGGTGGCGGAAGAAATTTTAACTTATATTTTAGAACAAAGAGGATAATGATATGAACTTACTGACCGCTTCAAAAATCACAAAGGCATATACGGATAAGATGCTTTTAAATCAAGTGGACTTTTCTATAGATGACAAGGAAAAGATTGGAGTTATCGGAATCAATGGAACCGGAAAATCCAGTTTGCTAAAGCTGTTAGCAGGAAAAGATGAGGTAGATGAGGGAGAACTGATTTTAGGCAATCATGTGGTGATTAATTACTTGCCTCAGAATCCGGAGTTTCCCGAAGGTATTACCATATATGACTATGTAGCAGATAATAATGCAGCAGGCGGAGGTACCTGGGAAATCGAAGGAGAAAGTAAGCGGATTTTAAATATTTTAGGCTTTGATAAATACGATATTCCGGTGGAGATTCTCTCAGGAGGTCAGAAAAAGAAGGTTGCATTGGCAGCGGCATTGCTTAAGCCTTGCGATATTCTGATTTTAGATGAGCCAACTAACCACCTAAATAACACTATGGTATTATGGTTGGAAAATTATTTGAAGACAAGAAAAGGTGCTCTTGTGATGGTGACACATGACCGTTATTTTCTTGACAGGGTATGTAATAAAATCGTAGAAATTGACAAAGGAAAGTTATACAGTTATCAGACGAATTTTGAAGGTTTTCTGGAATTAAAATCTCAAAGAGAAGATATGGAATTAGCTACTTACAAAAAAAATAAAAATATTCTCCGAACGGAATTAGAATGGATTCGACGGGGGGCACAGGCGCGTTCCACCAAGCAGAAAGCTAGAATTGAAAGGTTTGAGGCATTAAAGGATATGAAGACACCGGAAAAGACAGAAAGTGTGGAGTTGTCTTCCGTATCCTCCAGACTGGGGAAAAAGACCATAGAACTCTCAGGTATTGCTAAGTCTTATGGAGAACGTACACTGATTCGTGATTTTTCCTACATATTTTTACGAAATGACCGTATAGGAATCGTGGGTGAAAACGGCTGCGGAAAAAGTACTTTGATGAAAATTATTGTGGGTGAAGTAGAAGCAGATAAAGGTTTTGTGGAAATGGGACCTACGGTAAAGATTGGTTATTTTTCCCAAGAGAATGAGAAACTGGATGAAACCATGCGTGTGATTGATTATATTAAGGAAACAGCCGAATTTGTCAGAACAGAAGAGGGCTTGATTTCTGCCTCTAAAATGTTAGAACGCTTCCTTTTTGACAGTACCTTGCAGTATGCTAAGATAGAAAAACTTTCCGGCGGCGAGAAAAGAAGACTTTACTTGTTAAAAATCCTTATGGAGGCACCGAATGTGCTTATATTAGACGAGCCTACCAATGATTTGGATATTCAAACGCTGGGAATCTTAGAGGATTATTTAGAACATTTTGACGGCATTGTAATTACTGTTTCTCATGACAGATATTTTCTGGATAAAATTGTGGATCGCATTTTTGCATTTGAAAATGGAGTACTTAAGCAATACGAAGGCGGTTATAGTGATTATCTGGAAAAGGCGGGTAATCCCTATGAAGAAGTTACAGTGAAAAAATCTTCCAAAGAGGCAGCGGCTGCCTATAAGGAACGTCCAAGAGAAAAAAAACTGAAATTTACTTATGCAGAGCAGAAAGAATACGAAACCATTGAGGAAGAGATTGAAAAGTTAGAAGAAAAGGTAAGTAATCTGGAAAGTGAAATCTTGAAAGTAGCAACGGATTTTGTAAAGCTGAATGAACTTTCTAAAGAAAAAGAGGAAACGGAGAAAGCTTTGGAAGAAAAGATGGAGCGTTATGTGTATCTTATGGAGCTGGCAGAGAAAATTCAGGCAGCCGGTGGAAAGATATGACCTTAAAAGAAATTTATAAAGATGCTACCCAAAAAAACAGGCGTTTTTTTGCGATTTGTTTTGCGTTTACGTTTTTTGGGATTGCTGTAACATGGAATTCACCGATTAAGAAAACAGTACGGGGGAATGTACAGGCATATACGGTACTGGTTTGTTGTCTGGTTGTTTCGATTGTGGTGATGATATGTTTGATAAAGGATAGCAGAGATTTTAAAATTTATCAGTTAATGTATGACTTTAAAGTAATAGAACAGCAAATGGCGGAAAAAGAAACCATATCCATACCTGAACGGTATTTTTATATTACTCGAGAGTATATAATTAGTGTTAATGGAAATTTGAAAATTTTGAAGCGAAATAGTATTTTAGAAATTAAGGAAACAAAGATACCAATCAGAAATAGTAAAAATTGTTATTACCGTTTTATTGCTTATCAAATGCAGGGAAAATCAGTAGCATTTTTACAGATTCTGGCACCGAAAAATGAAATGGAAGCGGAAGAATTAATGCGGGTAAGGGGTATTTTAAAAAACGCTTTTCCAGGAAAAACAGGGTTGTGATTTAATATTGAGTATGCTATAATGAACCAAAATCGAATAAAATAATTGGTGCCATTATTCGTAACAATAGAAAGTAGGTAAAACGTGCTTTCTATTGTTTTAGTATGAATGATGGGTAAAAGGGAAACCGGTGAAAGTCCGGTACGAACTCGTCACTGTAAGTAAGGAGTGCAGAACTTTTGTGAAAACAGCCACTGAGAAATTGGGAAGGCAGTTCTGCATATAGAGCTACAAGTCAGGAAACCTGCCAGTTATTGGTACAGGAATACATATTCCAGACCACGAGTCCTTGGTCGTACCGTAGCTTTGTTTATATAAAAAAATATGTAAGCTGTAAGCTTTTTTGTACCACAGTACACAGGTGCTGGGGTGTTTTTCTGTATGTCTTTTTCGATTTAAAATACTAATACAAAGTAATGTGGAGAATTCCACACCATCGAAGGAGGAAAAGTAACATGAAAAAGAAAAACGTAACAAAATTGCTTACAGCTTTTGCAATGTCAGCATTTGTACTGGCAGGCTGTGGGTCTGATTCAACAGCTGATACAACTGCCACAGAAGACAGCCAGACAGTAGAAAATACTGCAGAAGAAACCGAAGAAGAAACAGATGGGGAAAAAGCAGAGGAAACTTCTAAAGAAGAAACGTCTGAGGAAACCGAAGAATCTCAGGAAGAAGAAAATTATGATACAGGGGATGCATCTTTGGACAATACCAGAAATCAGGATGAAATTGGTGAGAACGAACTTTTAGTGGTGAGTTTTGGTACCAGCTATAATGACAACAGACGCCTGACCATTGGTGCTATCGAGAATAAATTAGAATCATCTTTCACGGATTATTCTGTAAGACGTGGATTTACCAGCCAGATTATCATTGACCATGTAAAGAGCAGAGATAATGTGACAATTGACAACGTTGAGGAAGCATTAGAGCGTGCAGTGAACAATGGCGTTAAGAATTTGGTGATTCAGCCAACACATTTAATGAATGGTTTGGAATACAATGATGTGGTGGAGGAAGTAGCCAATTATTCTGATGCCTTTGAAAAAGTTGCCATCGGTGAACCCTTATTAACAAGTGATGAAGATTTTCAGGCAGTTATGAAAGCCATTACAGAAGCGACGGCAGAATATGATGATGGCGAAACAGCAATCTGCTTTATGGGTCATGGTACAGAAGCAGATTCCAATGGTGTATATGCTAAAATACAGGATATGCTTACAGAGGCGGGATATACAAACTATTATGTGGGAACAGTAGAAGCAACCCCATCTTTAGACGACGTATTGGCAAAGGTTCAGGCTGGTGAATATAAGAAAGTAGTATTAGAACCATTGATGATTGTTGCGGGAGACCATGCAAACAATGATATGGCAGGAGATGAGGAAGGCTCCTGGAAGAAAACATTTGAAGATGCAGGCTATGAAGTAGAATGTGTAGTTCGCGGTCTTGGCGAATTAGAAGCAATTCAGGATATATTTGCAGAACATGCGCAGGCAGCAGTAGATAGTCTGGCAGAATAATCTAAAATGTGAAAGAGGAATGGGTAAAATGAAAAAAGCAAAGGTGATTTTACTAGTGGCGGCTCTCGCCATGGGGCAGCTGATAACTGGATGTGGAGCCGATACGACAGCTGATGAAGAAACTGTAGGAAATGTATCTGTGAATGATACAGAAACAGAAAACAGTCAGGTGGCATCAGCGGATGAGATGGCAGAGGCGGAAGAAGTGGTAGAAGAAGGTATGACACCGGTGTATGCCACAGAATTAAAGGATGGTGTATATCCTATTACTGTGGAATCCAGCTCTTCTATGTTTAATATCACAAGCGCTGAACTGGCAGTAGAAAACGGTGTTATGACGGCAGTGATGACCATGAGCGGAACCGGATACCTGCAAGTGTTTATGGGAAACGGAGAGGAGGCTGTAAAAGCCGGAGAAGATGCTTACATTCCATTTGTGGAAAATGAAAAGGGAGAACATACTTTTACGGTTCCGGTGGAAGCACTGGATATGGGAGTTGACTGTTCTGCTTTTAGTAAACGAAAAGAAAAATGGTATGACAGAGTATTGGTATTCCGTGCAGATTCTTTACCACAGGAAGCCTTTTTAAATCAGAAACTGGTTACGGTAGATTCTCTTTCTTTAGAAGATGGTGCTTATACTGTGGAAGTACAGTTAGAAGGCGGTTCCGGGAAGGCAACAGTAGAATCGCCGGCAGCACTTAGGGTTGAGGAAGGTAAGGCTTATGCAACGATTATCTGGAGTAGTCCGAACTATGATTATATGGTAGTAGACGGAGAAAAAATTCTACCATCCAACACGGAAGGAAATTCTACTTTTGAGGTTCCGGTGGCTGGCTTTGACAAAAAACTTTCCGTGGCAGCTGATACCACAGCAATGAGCACACCTCATGAAATAGAATATACATTAAATTTTAATTCCAGTACAATCACAAGGGTTCCATAATGAAAAAGATAAAAATGATAATCCTTGGAATTCTTTTGGGACTTTTCACAATTCTCTCCTGTGCATGTAGTGTGCAGGAGGGAGTGAAAGAGGCAGAAGATTTCACGGAACAGGCAGAAACAGAAGAATGGGAAAAGATGAATATTGACTACAGCATGGAGTTGCAATACGCTAATCAATTTGCTGTGGATTATTATGAAGACGGTTATGCATTGATTACAATCAAGGATGGCGGTCGCTTTTTGGTTGTACCAGAAAATGTACAGGTTCCTTTGGGAGTAGAAGAGGATATTGTAGTTTTACAGCAGCCTTTGAATGAGATTTATCTGGTGGCAACTTCCGCCATGGATTTATTTCAGGCATTGGATGGAATGGAAAACATTCGATTAGCTGGAACAGACAGTAAGGGATGGTATATTGAAGAGGCAAAACAGGCAATGGATGCAGGTAAAATTTTGTATGCTGGAAAGTACAGTGCGCCGGATTATGAATTGATTTTATCGGAAGGGTGTAATCTGGCGGTGGAATCTACTATGATTTATCATACACCGGAGGTAAAAGAGCGATTAGAAAGCTTTGGAATCCCTGTGCTGGTGGAACGGTCCAGCTATGAAAGCCATCCGCTGGGCAGAATGGAATGGATAAAATTGTATGGAGCACTTCTGGGAAAAGAAAATCAGGCAGAACAATACTTCGAGGAACAACTTACTAAAATAGAAGAACTTGAACAGGAGAAAAATACCGGAAAAACAGTGGCTTTTTTTTATATTAATTCTAACGGTTCTGTCAATGTAAGAAAATCAGGTGATTATGTGGCAAAAATGATTGAAATGGCAGGGGGGAATTATGTGCCGTCTGATTTACAGGAAGAAAATTCATTATCCACCATGAATATGCAGATGGAAGCATTTTATGCAGCAGCGAAAGATGCAGATTACCTGATTTATAACAGTACGATTGACGGGGAAATAAAGACAAAAGAAGAACTGCTGCAAAAAAGCGGATTGTTGAAAGATTTTAAAGCAATGAAAGAGGGAAATGTATGGTGTACCCAGAAGAACATGTTTCAGCAGACAACAGGAATCGGAGATATGATTGCTGATATTCATAAAATTATTACGGGAGAGGTGCAGGAAGGAGAAAAACTTAAATTTATCTATCAAATTCAATAAACTGACTTTGAGGGAATGTCCTATATCGTAGAAAAATGATATTATAGATTTAGATAATTTGGAAATGAAGTAACAATAATAACAGAATAAAAACTATTGAAAGGGTGGGCACATGGAATCAGTGAATCATTGTAATAATAAAGCAAACATCCGCTATGTATTATCCTTTCTTGTATTAATGGTGCTCTTAGGGGTATTGTTTGTGTGGAATGTGAATTCCGGAAGTGTGGATTTCACCATAAAAGAAATCCTTGCAATTTTAATACAGAGAACCGGGGATGAAACTTCCTTCCATATTGTATGGGATATCAGGCTGCCAAGAATTATGGCTGCTATTATTCTGGGAGGAGCTTTATCCGTAGCCGGATTTTTGCTACAGACTTTTTTTGGAAATCCTATTGCGGGCCCCTATGTGTTGGGGATTTCTTCGGGAGCGAAATTAATGGTGTCCATTGTAATGGTGGTTTTGCTCGGAAAAGGAATGCTTGTAAATTCTTTCTTTATGATTCTGGCCGCTTTTGCAGGAGCTATGTTATCCATGGGATTTGTTCTGGCAGTATCTAAAAAGGTACAAAAAATGTCCGTGCTGGTTATTTGCGGTGTGATGATTGGATATATCTGTTCGGCGATTACAGAATTTATTGTAACTTTTGCAGAGGATTCTAATATTGTAAATCTGCATAACTGGTCTATGGGAAGTTTTTCTGGTATGAGCTGGGATAAAATTCAGGTCATGGCGTTGGTGGTAATGATGGTAATGTTTATAACTTTCTGTCTGTCAAAACCAATCAGTGCTTATCAGATGGGAGAGGCGTATGCTAAAAATCTGGGAGTAAATGTGCGGATTTTACGGGTACTGTTGATTCTTATGTCCAGTATATTGGCAGCCAGTGTTACAGCTTTTGCAGGCCCTGTTTCTTTTGTAGGGATTGCGGTTCCTCATTTAGTAAAAAGTCTCCTTAAAACAGCAAAACCGCTTTTTGTGATTCCTGCTTGCTTTTTAGGAGGAGCTACGTTCTGTCTGTTCTGTGATTTGATAGCCAGAACGGTATTCGCACCTACCGAGCTTAGTATCAGTTCGGTAACAGCGGTATTTGGGGCGCCGGTAGTAATTTATGTGATGATTCGAAAGCAGAGCAGGGGGTAGGGAGGAAAAAATGAATGAGTATTTTCTTTATACAGAGCATATGACGGTAGGATATCAGGGAAAACCATTGATTAGGGATATTGAATTAAAGGTGGCAAAGGGAGAAATACTGACTTTAATTGGTCCTAATGGTGCAGGAAAATCTACCATATTAAAAAGCATTACCAGACAGCTGGCACTTTTAGGGGGAACGGTGTATATTGAATGGTTGCCCATGGATAAAATGACCGATAAGGAAATGGCGAGAAAACAGTCTGCGGTTATGACAGAACGGATACGTCCAGAACTAATGACTTGTGAGGATGTAGTAAGTATGGGCAGATATCCCTATACTGGAAGCCTTGGGATTTTAAGTAAAGAAGACAAAAGAAAAGTAATAGAAGCTATGGAGTTGGTTCATGCCACAGAGCTTGCAGGGAGAGCTTTTCTGGAAATCAGTGACGGGCAGCGACAGAAAATTCTCCTTGCCAGAGCCATCTGCCAGGAACCAGAGCTGATTGTGCTGGATGAGCCAACCTCTTTTCTGGATATCCGCCATAAACTGGAACTTTTGACCATTTTAAAAGAAATGGTCAAAGAAAAGCAGATTGCCGTAATCATGTCTTTGCATGAACTGGATTTGGCACAGAAAATATCGGACAAAGTAGTTTGCGTACAGGGAGATACCATTGCAAAATATGGTACTCCGGAAGAAATTTTTCAATCTGTTTATATTAGAGAACTTTATGGTATTACAAAAGGAAGCTACAATGTAGAATTTGGTTGTGTGGAAATGGCAGCAGTGGAGGGAATACCGGAAATTTTTGTGATTGGCGGAAATGGCAGCGGGATTCCCATGTATCGGAAACTACAAAGACAGGGAATTCCTTTTGCCACAGGAGTGCTTCATGCTAATGATGTGGACTGCCTTTTGGCGAAGGAGCTGTCAAATAATGTTTATATAGAAAAGGCATTTGAGCCTATTAGCGAGGCCTCTTATCAGAGCGCACTAAAGTGCATGGAACAATGTAAAAAAGTATATTGTGGCTTGAAAGAATTTGGCCTTTTGAATGAGAAAAATCAAACATTACTAGAAATTGCCAAAGAACAAGGAAAAATAATATAATTTTGTTGCATTTATGAAAATCCTGTGATATAATACCAAAGGCAAAAAAACACATGTGTGGATTTCAGACTGGTGCCTTTTACAGGTGGTCTGTTGGTAAATTGGAAGCACATGAACGAAAACAACCAAATGGAGGAAAGAAAATGAGCGTTATTTCAATGAAACAGTTACTTGAAGCTGGTGTACATTTTGGACATCAGACAAGAAGATGGAACCCTAAGATGGCAGAATACATCTACACAGAAAGAAATGGTATTTATATCATCGACTTACAGAAATCTGTAGGTAAAGTAGATGAAGCTTACAAAGCAATTTCTGATATCGCAGCAGACGGCGGTACAATTCTTTTTGTTGGTACAAAGAAGCAGGCTCAGGATGCAATTAAGACAGAAGCTGAACGTTGCGGAATGTACTATGTAAATGAGAGATGGTTAGGAGGTATGTTAACAAACTTCAAGACTATCCAGCAGAGATGTGCAAAATTAAAAGAAATCGAAACAATGATGGAAGATGGAACAGCAGATGTTCTTCCAAAGAAAGAAGTTATCGAATTAAAGAAAGAACTTGCTAAGTTGGAAAAGAACCTTGGTGGTATCAAAAATATGAAGAAACTTCCAGATGCTATCTTTGTTGTAGATCCTAAGAAGGAAAGAATCTGTATTCAGGAAGCACATACATTAGGAATTCCATTGATTGGTATTGCTGATACAAACTGTGATCCGGAAGAATTAGATTATGTAATTCCAGGTAATGATGATGCAATTCGTGCAGTTAAATTAATCGTTTCTAAGATGGCAGATGCTGTTATCGAAGCAAATCAGGGTGAACAGTTCGCTACAGAAGAAGCTGTAGAAGAAGTGGAAGAAGCAGTAGCAGAATAATTACATCATTCATAAACGGAGGAATATAAAATGGCTATCACAGCAGGAATGGTAAAAGAATTAAGAGAAATGACTGGCGCAGGTATGATGGATTGTAAGAAAGCTTTAAATGCCACAGAAGGTGACATGGAAAAAGCAGTTGAATTCTTACGTGAAAAAGGTCTTGCAACAGCACAGAAAAAAGCTGGCAGAGTAGCAGCGGAAGGTATTGTTGCAACAGCTCTTACGGAAGACGGTAAGAAAGCTGTTGTTGTAGAAGTAAATGCAGAAACAGACTTCGTTGCAAAGAACGAGAAGTTCCAGAACTATGTAGCAGAAGTAGCTACACAGGCGTTGAACACAACAGCAACAGATATCGATGCTTTCTTAGCAGAAGCATGGGCATCAGATAACAGCAAAACTGTAAATGAAGTATTAGCTTCTCAGATTGCAGTTATCGGTGAAAATATGAATATCAGAAGATTTGAACAGGTTACAGAAGAAAATGGATTTGTTGCTTCTTATATCCATGCTGGTGGAAAGATTGGTGTTTTAGTAGACGTTGAAACAGATGTTGTAAATGATGCGGTAAAAGAAATGGCTAGAAATGTAGCTATGCAGGCAGCAGCATTAAAGCCACTTTATACAAGCAGAGATGAAGTAGATGCAGCTTATATCGAAAAAGAAAAAGAAATCTTAAGAACTCAGGCTAAGAATGAAAAACCAGATGCTAATGATAAGATTATCGATGGTATGGTAATGGGACGTATCAACAAAGAATTAAAAGAAATCTGTCTTTTAGATCAGGTTTATGTTAAGGCCGAAGACGGAAAACAGGTTGTAAGCAAGTATGTAGAAGAAGTTGCTAAGGCCAATAATGCTAAGATTAAAATTAAGAAATTTGTTCGTTTTGAAACAGGCGAAGGAATTGAAAAGGTTGAAACAGACTTTGCAGCAGAAGTAGCAGCACAGTTACAGTAATTAGAAAAAGTATTTTTAAGATTTTCTATCAGTGCAAATTAAAATAGGGCAGTTTGTGTGAAGATAACACAGACTGTCCTGTTTTTTGGCTCTTTGTCAAGAGTTGGGGTAAAATTGTTTTTCTTAGAAAAGGATTGTATGCATTATATGTCGATGTAAAAACATACAAAAAAAGTATGAATATAGGAACGAAATTGTGCAAAAAGCACAAGAAAAGTAAGGGGAATAATTGACAAAAAATACGGAT
>JBGVOM010000167.1:0-19792 GCA_045126515.1 Lachnospiraceae bacterium | reverse complement strand
TTGGGTATAATCTTTTTGTAATATATTAAGTAGTTGCATACTAATATTTTACACCAACTGCCAGATACTTTCGAGGTCTGGCAGTTATTTTTTGTACAAAAAAAGAAGCTGCGCACTAATCACTTAGTGCGACAGCCCCATTTTTTACTGCTATTAAAATGGCTATTTTATACGTCTCCTAACCTCTGTAAATCTTTATAGACCTCCAGCGCATAACCATATAAACGGTCCGCAGAATTTCCCATAAAACGTAGGGCATACCCCTTTTTTGCCTCTGTCACCACTGCCATCACTCCATCTGCCTGTTTTAAAACGGGCTTCTCATACCCATATAAATACATACTTCCCATATGAGTAAAATTTTCAAAATATCCTATTCCACTGTACTCCTGCTCTTTAGGATACATTCTCACATTTTCCAGATAAATAGGATTTCCTGCTTCATCTTTTACCAGTATTCTTCCATGATACTTGCGAAAAGCAAAGCTTTCCCCCATTCCCACACGGCCACAGGCTAAAATATCTATATAACAAAAAGCTGCCTGCTCTGATAAAATTACCTCTGTCATAGTGGTAAAGGCACTATTATGAAAGGGAATCACCGGTTGCATCATCCACGCCAGTTCTCCCCTTCCCTCTACTTGTAATTTGATTGTCTGAGAAGCTTCTCCTTCTCTTGTATTAAATATTTTTGTATAAGACTGATTTGTTATCACTGTCCTAGTCCGGTCTCCGGCTTTTACCTGAATGTCATAAACATCACCCTGTAATATTCCTGCAGTTGCTGTCATAACCATAATACTAATTCCATCATCTTTTTCAAATGGCTTTGCTACCTTAAAAGGCTGGGTAAAATAAGAATCTGCCAGCCTTGTTTTTCCATTCTGATATTCTATATTCATATGAAGACAGCTCATTACTTCAAATCCTCGAATAATACATTTTTCTTAATCCACTCAATTACCTGATCTAAGCCTTCCATGGTCTTAAGATTTGTAAAAACATATGGTTTTCCCTCACGTACCTTTTCAGAATCCGAAGCCATCACAGAAAGATCTGCACCTACTAACTCTGCCAAATCTGTTTTATTAATAATTAAAAGATCCGAACGCATAACTCCTAATCCTCTTTTTCTTGGAATTTTTTCGCCCTGAGCCACATCAATTACATAAATAGACGCATCTGCTAAATCGGGACTAAAGGTAGCAGATAAATTATCCCCTCCACTTTCTACAAATATAATTTCTACATCCGGATACTTTTCTGCCAGTGCATCAATTGCCTCTAAATTCATGGAACAATCTTCTCTGATTGCAGTATGCGGACATCCACCTGTTTCCACACCCATAATTCTTCCCGGTTCCAATTTAGAATTCTTAATCAGAAATTCTGCATCCTCTTTTGTATAAATATCATTTGTCACTACACAAATACTGTATTCCTCTGACATTTTTCTGGTAAGACGTTCAATTAAAGCTGTCTTACCGGAACCTACCGGTCCGCCAATTCCTATTTTAACATAACTCATAATCCAATTCTCCTTTTCATTTCTAGGACAAATACATTCTTGCCGCCAAAGTTTCATGTTCCATACACCGCATGTCATAGGCCGCTCCAGAAGCTCCAAGCTCCAGTATATCTGATGCCATAGCTTTCTGTACTGCCTGTTCCAATAAAACCATTGTCTGATGCAGCACCCACTGTCCTTCCAGCTGTCGCAAAGGAACCAGTTTCACACCATGATTTACCATGGCAGAAATCTGGTTATATCCATAAAGAAGCAGCCCTTCTTCTATCGGCATATCTAACTGCCGCATCAATAAACCTATCGCAATACAATAATATCCTTCACAACTTCCCTTATCTATTTTCTTCTGATACTCTGTAAGTTCTTTAAAATTTCCTATAAAACTCTCTGCCTTAAGAAACCGGCTGCATAACTTTCTACTTCCTTCTCTCACTTCCTTTGGCACTTTAGATGCACCACACAATCCATCCAACATTTCTACCTCTGCTCCCATAGCAGCATGTGCTGCAAACCCCAGCTCTGTAAAAGTAAGAATAGAAATATAATTTTTTACAAAAGAAAAAAGGCTTTCCTTATCTTTGACAATCTGCTTTTGTACATAAGTTTCCATTCCATTAGACATAGTATAAGCTCCAATGGGAAAAAAGGCATCCATGGCCTGCACAAAGGGAAGGGAGGCTGTCAAATTATGCATGATGATGTTCTCCGTGATGATGGTGGTGCTCTGTTTCTCCATGACTGTGTCCTTTACACACCGTAATATCTGCTAATTTTGCATAAGTTTTTTCCGGCTGGAACCCTAACTGCTGCAAATAGAAAAACGTAGGCTCATCAAAAGGCAAACATACCTTATCTTTATCTATCTCCAATGATAAATGACGATTGCCCAACTCAAAGCACAGCCTTCCCATCTCCTGCATTGTGGCAACCGGAATCTGCATCACTTCACAGGGTGCATACTCCACCACAATCATATGATTCTCATCTTCTGCTAAAACATCACCATCTTTTAAAGGTGTTTCTACCGTAATTCCTATTTCTTCTCCGGCACTGGTAACCTTTCTCATTCGTCTTTTTTCCCGTTCATACCACTCTAAAGTCACAATATCTACACGTTTATTTGTGGGATCCGGTCGTTTTCCTAATACTTTTTCTATAATCATTCTGCATTTCTCCCTATGTATAAACAATTAAAATAAATAATACCGCTGGGTAAGCGGAAGCTCTTTTGCCGCCTGACAGGTGATTGTTTCTCCATCTACCGTTACCTCATAAGTTTCCGCATCTACTTTAATTTCTTTTATAGTATCATTGTATTTCATATCTGCCTTGGAAATATTACGGCAGTTCTTTACCGGCAACACCATGCGCTGCAGGCCCAGTTCTTCTTTAATGCCATGCTCTGCCGCATATTTAGATACAAAAGTGATACAGCTTCTTTTTTCTGCGAGGCCGTACCCTCCAAACATTTTCGTATAAACCACCGGCTGTGGCGTAGGAATGGAAGCATTGGCATCCCCCATTCTGGATGCGACAATAAATCCATTTTTAATAATCATTTCCGGTTTTACTCCAAACAAAGCAGGTTTCCATAAAACTAAATCTGCAAATTTTCCTACTTCCACAGACCCTACGTATTCCGACACGCCATGGGTGATAGCTGGATTTATGGTATACTTTGAAATATAGCGCTTTACACGGAAATTATCATTTTGCTCACAGTCTTCCGGAAGAATACCACGCTGTTTTTTCATTTTATCTGCTGTCTGCCAGGTTCTTGTAATGACTTCTCCTACACGTCCCATTGCCTGAGAGTCTGAACTCATCATAGAAAAGATTCCCATATCATGAAGCACATCTTCTGCTGCAATAGTTTCCGGACGAATTCTGGAATCTGCAAATGCCACATCCTCCGGTACCTTACTGTCTAAATGATGACACACCATCAGCATATCAAGATGTTCATCAATGGTATTCTTTGTAAATGGCATGGTAGGATTGGTGGAAGACGGAAGAATATTTGGAAATGCTGCCGCCTTTATAATATCCGGTGCATGTCCGCCGCCGGCCCCCTCCGTATGATAAGTGTGAATAACCCTTCCACCGATTGCTTCTAGTGTGTCTTCCACAAAACCTCCTTCATTTAAAGTATCTGTATGGATAGATACCTGAACATCATAATCATCTGCTACTGTCAGACAATGATTAATTGCCGCCGGAGTGCTTCCCCAGTCTTCATGAAGCTTCAGCCCTGCTGCACCTGCCTCTATCTGTTCTGATAACGTATCATAAGCAGAAGAATTACCCTTACCCAGAAATGCAAAATTCATAGGTAAATCTTCTGCTGCTTCTATCATTTTGTGTATATTAAATTTACCCGGAGTACAGGTGGTTGCATTTGTTCCATCTGCCGGTCCTGTCCCTCCTCCAATCATGGTAGTAATTCCACTGTAAAGTGCCGTTTCTATCTGAGTTGGAGAGATAAAATGAATATGAGTATCCAGACCACCGGCAGTAAGAATCATTCCTTCTCCTGCAATAGCTTCTGTAGATGCTCCAATTTCCATTCCCGGTGTAACACCATCCATAATATGAGGATTTCCGGATTTACCAATACCTGCAATTTTTCCATCTTTAATCCCAACATCTGCTTTTACAATTCCTGTGTAGTCCACAATCAGTGCATTGGTAATTACTGTATCAAGACAATCTGCATCTGTAACCGTACAGGATTGTCCCATTCCATCTCTTAAAGATTTTCCACCGCCAAACTTTGCTTCTTCTCCATACACATTATAATCTTTCTCTACTTCTATAATTAAATCCGTATCCGCCAACCGTACTCTGTCACCTACCGTCGGACCATACATATCTACATATGCTTTCCTGCTTATTTTACTCATAAATTCATCTCCATTTTCTGTGTTTTACATAAAACCTTTTTCCCTTGCCTTTTTCATGGCAGTTGATTTCACCTGTTCATCATCCATGGCACCACATACCAAATCACTCAATCCGTATCCTTCTCTTGTGCCGCCAATTTCTACCAATGTAACTTCTTTTTCTTCTCCCGGTTCAAAGCGCACCGCAGTTCCTGCCGGTATGTCAAGACGCATTCCATACGCTGCTTCTCTGTCAAACTTTAAAGCTTTATTTACCTCAAAGAAGTGAAAATGAGAACCTGTCTGAATCGGTCTGTCTCCACTGTTTACAACCGTAATAACCACTGTTTTCTTTCCTGCATTTAATTCAATTTCTCCGTCTTTTGGTAAGATTTCACCCGGAATCAATTTTCCTGTAGCCGGAATGGGATTATGAACAGTAACCAGTTTTGTTCCATCAGGAAAGGTTGCCTCAAACTGTATTTCATGAATCATTTCTGCGACACCGTCCATCACATCCTCAGCACCTAATAATTTTGTGCCATCCTGCATTAACTCTGTAACAGACTTTCCTCGTCTGGCTTCCTCCAACAGTTCTGATGTAATATAGGCGATTGCCTCTGTATAATTTAATTTTAAACCATCATTCTTTCGGGACTTTGCCAATTCACCGGCATAGTGAATCATCAAACGTTCCATCTCTCTAGGGACAAGATGCATAATAACCTTCCTTTCTAATTTAAAATTTCCAAAATATCTCACCTTTCAAAACTTTCTAAATTTCGAAAATATGAAATAAAAAAGGGTGCAATGATTTCTCATTGACACCCTTGTCATTTTATATTCTACCATAATACGTTTATGTTGGAAAGGAAAGATTTTTCTTTCTTAATTTAAAATTTTTACTTTTTTTAACTTTTTTTAAAAAAGTACTTGCATTTTTTATTCTATTCATATATAATACTCTTTGTGCTGATGAAGCGGCTACAAGTAAGCGCGATTAGCTCAGTTGGTAGAGCACCTGACTCTTAATCAGGGTGTCCAGGGTTCGAACCCCTGATCGCGCACTTTAAAGGTTCCAGTTTGGCAGATAAAACTGCTGGGTTGGGGCTTTTTTTGTATCATACCTTCTTTTTCTTAATTCTTTTTTTAAGTTTCTTAAAAACTCCTTAAACCGGTTGAATTAACTATTTTTATATACTAACATATTCTTAGGATATTACAATTAAAAAGGAAAGGATTTAATACCCCTATGAAAAAACGAATTACAGAATTTATGAAGGAAAAAAATATTTCCGGTGAAACTATAGTAAAAGAACTGTTCAGTTACACTAAGATTATTCTAACTGCTGCAGCCATTTCTTTTTGTCTGAATCACTATGTAATTGCAAATGCAATTGTTCCAACAAGTTCTATGGAATCAACCATTGAACCAAAAGACAGAATCTTCATCAACCGTCTTGCCTATGTTTCAGCAGAACCTCAAAGAGGTGATATTATTTCTTTTTGGTATCCGGATGATGAAAGCCAGAATTTTCTAAAAAGAGTGATTGGACTTTCCGGCGAAACCATTGAGGGAAAAGATGGCGAAATATATATTAATGGAGAGCTTTTAAAAGAAGATTATATTAAAGAAAAATCTTACGTTGACTTTGGTCCTTACGAAATTCCGGAAGGCTGCTATTTTGTTATGGGGGACAATCGTAATGATTCTCTTGACTCCCGTTTCTGGCAGCACAAATTTGTATCAAAAGAAAAAATTGTTGGAAAAGCTGTGATAAAATATTATCCTCAGCTTGAAAATTTATGTGAGGAGTAATCCAATGAAATCTTATCAAATTACTGAATTTGTACATCATTTTCTTGAATGTCATGTGAACCCTGGTGATATCTGCGTTGACACTACCATGGGAAACGGCAATGATACGCTGAAACTTTGTGAACTTGTGGGAGACCAAGGTAAAGTTTACGCTTTTGATATTCAGAAACAGGCCTTAGAAAATACAGAAAAACTGTTAAAAGATCATGAAGTTATCCACATTGCCTCTCTAATTTTTGACTCCCATACACATATGCACAACTACATTGAGGAAAATCAAGTAGACTGTATCGTATTTAATTTTGGATATCTGCCTTCCGGCGACCACAATCTTGCCACAAAAGCTGACACCAGCATCGAAGCTATTACGCAAGGATTATCCTTATTACGAAAAGGCGGTCTAATGTCCCTATGCATTTACAGTGGCGGAGATTCCGGGTTTGAAGAACGAGATGCACTGCTTGCATTTTTAAAGGAATTAGATTCCAAAAAGTATCTGGTGATTTTATCAAGTTACTATAATCGTCCCAACAATCCACCGATTCCGGTAATGATAATCAGGCGGTAACATTACCGCCTGACCTCTACCCATTCTCTCTATTTCTTATTTTTCTTCCGTACTATCTTCAATTGATTCTTTCGCAGAATCTTCTACGTTTTCATCTTCACTCTGTTCCAGTACAACTGCATCTTCGCCCTGGTCCTTATCTTCTTCCCGGACCTTAGACATACTTGCTACCGTAACATCTTCATCCATGTCAATTAACTTCACACCGGAAGTATTTCGTCCTACCATAGAGATATCTGCTACCTCCATACGGATTACAATACCCTCTGTAGTGATTAACATAATTTCTCTATGTTCATCCACTGCTTTTGCAGCAATTACATTTCCGGTTTTTTCTGTGATTTTATAGCAAATCACACCTTTACCGCCACGATTCTGTGCTTTAAATTCACTGACTAAAGTACGTTTACCCATACCATGTTCAGAACAAATTAACAATGCCTCTCCCTGGCTCTCCATCTGCATTGCCACTACTTCATCTTCCGGCTCTAAGTTCATACCAATAACACCCATAGATACTCGGCCGGTAACTCTCACATCTGTTTCCGCAAAACGGATACACATACCATGCTTTGTAACCAAAAGGATGTCCTCTGTATTATCTGTCTTCTTTACTTCAATTAACTCATCGCCTTCGCGAAGATTAATTGCTGCAAGACCGGTCTTTCTTACATTGGCATACTCTGTAATCGGAGTTTTCTTTACGATACCGTTCTTGGTTGCCATAAATAAATATCTGTCTTCCTTGTATTCTCTTAAAGCAATGGTTGCCGTAATCTTCTCTCCCGGCTGAAGCTGCAATAAGTTCACGATAGCAGTTCCCCTTGCTGTTCTTCCTGCTTCCGGAATTTCATATGCCTTAAGTCTGTATACTTTACCGGTATTTGTAAAGAACATGATGTAATGATGTGTCGTTGCCATCATTAGTTCTTCTATGTAATCTTCATCCAGAGTCTGCATTCCCTTAATTCCCTTGCCGCCTCTGTGCTGGCTGCGGAAATTATCTACCGTCATTCGCTTAATATATCCTAAATGCGTCATGGCAATTACTGTATTTTCCTTTGGAATCAGGTCTTCCATGGACATATCAAACTCATCAAAGCCAATGGCAGTTCTTCTGTCATCGCCATATTTATCTGCAATCAGCATAATTTCTTCTTTGATAACGCCAAGTAATTTCTTTTCATCTGCCAGAATTGCTTTCAACTCTGCAATTTTTTCCATTAACTCTTTGTACTCGGTTTCCAGCTTTTCTCTTTCCAAACCGGTAAGAGCACGCAGACGCATATCAACAATCGCCTGTGCCTGAACTTCTGTTAAACCAAAGCGCTCTATTAACTTCTCTTTGGCTTCCTGGGTATTCTGAGAGTTACGGATAATATTAATCACTTCGTCAATATTATCTAACGCAATCAGCAATCCCTCTAAAATGTGGGCTCTTTCCTCTGCCTTATTTAAATCATATTTCGTCCTTCTGGTGACTACATCCTCCTGATGTTTCAGGTAATAAGTCAACATATCAAGAAGGTTTAAAATCTTCGGCTGATTATCTACCAGTGCCAGCATAATTACACCAAAGGTATCCTGTAACTGAGTATGCTTATACAACTGGTTCAATAATACATTGGCATTTGCATCTTTTCTCACATCAATGGAAATTCGCATACCTTCTCGGTCGGATTCGTCGGTAATTCCTGTGATTCCGTCTACCTTTTTATCTCTTACTAACTCTGCAATTTTTTCAATTAATCTTGCTTTATTCACCATGAACGGCAGTTCTGTAACTACAATTTTACTCTTACCGTTTGGCATAGTTTCAATATCGGTCACTGCACGGACTTTTATCTTACCTCTTCCGGTACGGTAAGCCTGTTCAATCCCTCTGGTTCCCAAAATCTGAGCTCCCGTTGGAAAATCAGGTCCCTTTACGATTGGCAGTATCTCTTCAATGGCAGTTTCCCTGTCTTCCTCAATGCGGTTATCTATGATTTTTACTACTGCATTGATTACCTCACGAAGATTATGAGGTGGAATATTGGTTGCCATACCTACTGCAATACCTGTGGTTCCGTTTACTAAAAGATTTGGAAAACGGGATGGTAATACTGTAGGTTCCTTCTCTGTTTCATCAAAGTTTGGAACAAAATCTACTGTGTTTTTATTAATGTCCGCAGTCATTTCCATGGAAATTTTGCTCAGTCTTGCTTCTGTGTATCGCATGGCAGCAGCGCCGTCACCATCCACAGAACCAAAGTTTCCATGTCCATCCACTAAAATATATCTGGTGGACCAGTCCTGTGCCATGTTTACCAAGGCACCATAAATAGAGCTGTCACCATGTGGATGATATTTACCCATGGTATCACCCACGATACGGGCACACTTTCTATGTGGCTTGTCAGGACCATTATTAAGTTCAATCATAGAATATAAAATTCTACGCTGTACCGGTTTCAATCCATCTCTTACATCAGGTAATGCTCGCTGGGCAATAACGCTCATGGCATAATCTATGTAGGATTCCTGCATTGTTTTCTTTAAGTCAACCTCATGCACTTTATCAAATATGGTATCGTCCAATCTTTTCTACCTCCTACACATCTAAATTCTTAACATATACAGCATTTTCTTCAATAAACTCACGGCGAGGTTCTACCTTATCGCCCATCAATGTGGTAAATACCACATCAATTTCCGAATCACATTCATCCATAGTCACTCTCTTTAAAATACGCCGTTCCGGATCCATGGTGGTTTCCCAAAGCTGCTCTGCATCCATTTCTCCCAGACCTTTGTAACGCTGTATTTTATTATTACTGTCACGTCCTACTTCTGTTAAAATCTGATCCAGTTCTTCATCCGAATAAGCATACCAGACTTTCTTGTTTTTCTCCAACTTAAACAATGGCGGCTGTGCCATATACACATGACCTTCCTTGATTAAATCCGGCATAAAACGATACAGGAACGTAAGCAAAAGTGTACTAATATGTGCACCATCCACATCGGCATCGGTCATAATAATAATCTTGTTGTAACGCAGTTTACTAATATCAAAATCTTCATGAATACCGGTACCAAAAGCTGTAATCATTGCTTTAATTTCGGCATTGGCATAAATTTTATCAAGCCTTGCCTTTTCTACATTCAAAATTTTTCCACGAAGTGGCAGAATCGCCTGAGTTGCACGACTTCTGGCACTTTTTGCAGAACCACCCGCGGAATCACCTTCCACGATATAGATTTCACAGTTTTCCGGATTTTTGTCCGTACAGTCTGCTAATTTTCCCGGCAGACTCATGCCATCCAAAGCAGTTTTTCTTCTGGTTAAATCCCTTGCTTTTCTTGCTGCCTCTCTTGCGCGCTGTGCCATAATGGATTTTTCCAGAATGATTTTTGCCACCTGCGGATTCTGCTCTAAAAAGTAAGTTAACTGTTCACTTACAATACTGTCCACCGCACCTCTTGCTTCGGAGTTTCCAAGTTTCTGCTTGGTCTGGCCCTCGAACTGAGGTTCACTAATTTTAATACTTACGATGGCAGTCATACCTTCTCTGATATCTTCACCGGATAAATTCTGCTCGCTGTCCTTCAACAATTTATTATTTCTTGCATAATCATTAAAGGTTTTAGTCAATGCATTACGAAAACCTGCCAGATGAGTACCACCTTCCGGTGTGGTAATATTATTTACAAAACTATAACAGCTTTCATTGTAGGAATCATTGTGCTGCAATGCTACTTCCACATATACATCATCTTTTTTTCCTTCACAATAAATTATTTCCGGGTACAGAGCTTCTTTACTTTTATTCAGATATTCTACAAATTCCTTGATGCCGCCTTCATAGTGAAATTCCTTTACCTTCTGTTCTTCTCCTCTGTCATCCCGAAGAATAATTTTAAGGTTCTTTGTCAAGAATGCAATTTCTCTTAAACGCTGTTTCAAAGTATTAAAATCATATACAGTATCTTCAAAAATTTCACCATCCGGTTTAAATGTAACTGTAGTTCCGGTCTTTTCTAAATCACATTCACCAACCACCTTAAGAGGATACATTACTTTTCCTCTTTCGTAGCGCTGATTGTATACTTTTCCCTCTTTGTAGATAGTTACCTCTAACCACTCGGAAAGTGCATTTACAACAGAGGCACCTACCCCGTGAAGACCACCGGATACCTTGTATCCTCCGCCGCCAAATTTTCCTCCTGCGTGAAGAATGGTAAATACAACTTCAACCGCCGGTTTCCCTGCTTTGTGGTTGATACCTACCGGAATACCACGTCCGTTATCTGATACTGTAATGGTATCGCCTTTATTAATGGTTACGTCAATCGTATCACAGAAACCTGCCAATGCTTCATCTACTGCATTGTCCACGATTTCATACACTAAATGGTGCAATCCACGAATGGAAGTACTGCCGATATACATACCCGGTCTTTTTCTTACCGCTTCTAATCCTTCCAATATCTGAATTTGATCTGCTCCGTATTCAGTACTCATATTTTTCCTCCCATTTCCTGTCATGAGGTGTCAGCAAAGCTGACGGAGCCCTGATGACGCTCTAATTTTCATGCTCTGTTGCGCAGGTTAATTACTCTGACTAATTGAACCATTTACAATTTTATATATCTTATTTATCTCAAACCGGTTATTGATAAATTCATCTAAACCGGTACAGGTAATCACAGTCTGCAAATCGCCTATGGTATTCAGCAGGTAGTTTTGCCTGTTACTGTCAAGTTCTGACAACACATCATCCAGTAATAATACAGGCATATCCTTAATTCTTCTTCTCACCAGTTCAATTTCCGCAAGTTTTAAGGAAAGCGCGGACGTTCGCTGTTGTCCCTGGGAACCAAACTTTCTAATATCTACTCCATTTGCCAGAAAACATATGTCATCCCTATGTGGACCCACGGAAGTCATTTTCTGGCGTTTGTCACGTTCCAATGATTCCGCCAGCTTTTCCTCCATCTGTTCTTCCCAGACATTTGGCTCATATCTCACTTCCAGAGTTTCCCTTCCGCCTGACAATTTTTCATGTACGCCGGATGCAATTTCATTTAATTCTTCCATGAATGCCTTTCTTCTCCGAATAATTTCTTTGGAATAATCAATCAACTGCATATCCCATATGGGAAGGGTATCCTCCAGCTGGGGTTCGTAAGCTATGGTTTTTAGCAATTTATTGCGCTGATTCAGTACTTTATTGTAGTTTGTCAAATTATGCAGATAAATTTTATCCAGCTGACACAGCTCTAAATCCGTAAATCTTCTGCGCTCTGAAGGACCCCGCTTAATAATATCTAAATCCTCCGGCGAGAAAAAAATAATATTCAGAATTCCAAACAGTTCTGCAGCTTTTTTTATGGGAATTCCATTAATGGCAATCCCTTTGCTTTTATTTTTACGAAGATGCATATCAATCCGGTAATCCATGCCCGCCTTTTCCACCTGACATCGAATGTGTGCTTCTTCCCTGTCAAATTTAATTAATTCCCTGTCCTTGCTTCCCTTGTGAGATTTGGTGGTTCCACTCAAGTAAAGCGCTTCCAGAACATTTGTTTTTCCCTGGGCATTATCACCATAAAGAATATTTGTCTTTTCATCCAAATCCATTTTCAGAGAATCATAATTTCTGAAATTCTGCAATTCAATTGATTTAATTATCATAATTTTGTTACTTTAACATCTTCTCCATTGAAGGAAAATACATCTCCCTCATATAATTTTTTTCCTCTCTGAAGTTCTACGTTTCCATTGACCTTTACAAGACCATCTAAAATTACATCCTTCGCCATAACACCGGAATCCACCAGTCCTGCCAGTTTTAATGCCTGCCCTAACTTGATAAATTCATCTTTGATTTCAATCGTTTCCATAGTCCACCTCTTAACTTACTGTGTTAAAATTTACCGGAAGAATCAGATAAACGTACTTACTTTCCTCATCTCTGATAAAGCATGGTGCTTTTGGATTAACCAGATAAATATTAATATCTTCATCATCGATAACACGCAATGCATCAATCAGGAATTTCGGGTTAAACCCAATTAAAATATCCTTTCCGTCCTTAACAATATCAATGGTTTCATTCATGGAACCTACCACAGAATTAATCTTTAATTCCATGCAGCCATCAGTAACGTTGATAATAATCGGCTTTTTATCACCTTCTTTTACAAGAAGTGTTGCTCTGTCAATACAGCTTAACAGCTCTCTTTTATTAATTTTTACTTTTGTGGCATAATCATTTGAAAGCATCTGGTCAATTTTAAAATATTCACCCTCAATCAGTCGTGAAACAACTGTGGTATTGTCAAATTCAAATAAAATATGCTTGTCTGTAAAGAAAATCGATACCATAGCTTCCGCTTCACCGGACAGAATCTTGCTGATTTCGTTGAGCGTCTTTCCCGGAACAATTACTTTCGTATGCGGATAATTTTCTTTTAATTCAATTTTACGAATAGAAATTCTATGTCCATCAAGTGATACAACCTTTAATTCATTTTCATTAATTTCAAACAGCTCACCTGTCATCATCTTATTATTGTCATTATCAGCAATACTGAAAATAGTCTGACGAATCACTTCTTTCAGTGTAAACTGTGAAATTGAGATAGAAGAACTTTTTTCAATCATTGGGAGATAGGAAAAATCATCTCCTGATTTTCCGATAATTGTAAATTTTGCTTTTTCACATGTAATTAAAGTTTTATAATTTTCATCTGTTTCAATTACAACATCATTATCAGGAAGCTTTCTTACAATTTCAGAAAAGATTTTAGCATCCAGAGCGATAATACCTTTTTCAATAATCTCTCCTTCTACTTTTGTTTCAATACCAAGTTCCATATCATTGGCAGTAAACTTTATCTCATTGGTAGAGGCATCAACTAAAATACATTCCAGAATAGACATAGTAGTTTTAGAAGGTACCGCTTTCATAACTATATTTACTCCATGCAAAAGATTTGCTTTGCTACAAATAAGTTTCATTGTGAATAACTCCTTTCGAGGTGTGCCATAAATATATATTTTTTAAAAATCCGTAATCATATTATTAGGGGGTGTGAAAATGTTAATAACTCCTGGAAGCCTTGATTTTAAAAGGGTTCGCCCTAAGAAAAATCAAGTGCAAAACGAAAATAAAACCAAGGTATAAATCAGGAATAACTTTTTGCCGATTTTTTCAAGCACATCGGTTCAACATAGTTTTAACATTTTATGAACATCCTAATGTGGATTTATTTTTTTCTTAATGGTATCAATGGTGCTGCTTAAGGATTCGGATTTTTGAATTTCAGCCTCAATTTTGTCAGCACCATGAATAATAGTGGTGTGATCTCGGCCACCAAGAAACTTTCCTATATTCTTTAAGGAAAATTTTCCGGTATCCCTGCACAGATACATTACAATCTGACGTGGCAACACAATTTCCGATTGACGTTTACTGGAAATAATATCATCGGATGAAACGTGAAAATGTTCTGCAACCACATCTAAAATCAGCTGTGGTGTTACTTCTCTCGGTGTATCCGGAGAAATAATATCATTTAACTCAGCCTCTGCCAGTTCTACGGTAATCGGTTTCTTTTCTAATTTATATAATGCAATCAATTTATTCAGGGCGCCTTCCAGCTCTCTGATATTAGACTTAATATTAGTAGCAATGTATTCAATAACTTTATCGTCAATATCAAAGTTATCTAATTCTACCTTTTTACGAAGGATTGCCATTCTGGTTTCGTAATCCGGCAGGGAAATATCAGCAGTCAGACCCATTTCAAAGCGGGAACGAAGTCGTTCCTCTAAAGTTTCAATATCTTTTGGCGGTTTATCGGAAGATATAATAATATGCTTCCTTAAACTGTGTAAGTGATTGAAAGTATGGAAAAATTCTTCCTGGGTACTTTCCTTACCAATAATAAACTGAATATCATCGATTAACAAAACATCAATATTTCGGTACTTGTCCCTGAATTTGCTCATAGAGGAGCTGTTACCATTTCGAATAGATTCAATCAATTCATTGGTAAAGGCCTCACTGGTAGTATATAAAACCCGGGCTTCCGGATTCTTTTCTAATATATAATGTGCGATGGAATGCATCAAATGGGTTTTTCCCAGTCCGGCACCTCCGTAGAGGAACAGCGGATTGTACAATTGTCCCGGTTCTTCCGCAACGGCAAGAGCTGCAGAATGGGCGAAACGGTTGTTGTTTCCTACAATAAAAGTGTCAAAAGTATATTTTGGATTTAAATTCGCCTTTTCAGCAGCTGTAGCCACAGAAATAGAATTTAATTTTTTCGGTTCTTCCTTTGAGGATAAATCCTTTTTATCAATATCTTCATTACTAATGAAAGAAATCTCATATTGTGTACCCGTAAATTCTGCTACTGCCACCATAATAGCTAAAGAATATTTTCGTTCAATATAGCCGATGGCAACTTCCTTTGGAACTAAAATAATTAAAGTATTTCCTTCTAATTTGTATGGTTTCAATGGAACCAGCCAAGTGGTAAAGGCAATAGGAGATACCTCGTGTTCAATTTTAATAGATTCAATAATTTCATTCCATTTTTCTAATATGAGTTCCATTTATGTTTCCTACTTCCATTTCTTCAAATTTCTTGTGTTATGATGCAATTTCGTCCATTGCTGACAGATAAAAACAATTCATCTACTCTATATTATACTATTAGATTTAATTTCGCAATAACAAACTTTAACCTGAGTGTGGAAAAAGTTGTGAAATGGGAGTGATTTTATGTGTTTTATACACAAATTGAGGTGGTATTTTAAGTTAAGATGAGGATTAATGTGAATAAGTGTGAAAAAATAATCAACATAGTGGAAAACCGCAGAAAATAAACAAATTTTTTGAGTTATTAAAGAGTTTAAACACAATTTACCAACACTTATCCACATTTTGTTAACAACTTGTGGATAAAGTGGATTAGGATGTTCACATCAATTAAAAATTTTTTTTGTTTTGGGGAGTTTTTGCACAAATTAACCCGCCAATTTTCACAGGGTGTGAATAGAAATAATTAAAATTTTTATAAAAATCAAGGATTTGCTTGACTTGGGGGCTGTTTATGAATATAATTGGAGTGATGTTTTTTAACAAGGTAAGGAGGTGCAATCGATATGAAAATGACATTTCAGCCTAAGAAAAGATCTAGAAGCAAAGTTCATGGTTTCAGAAGCAGAATGAGTACACCAGGCGGAAGAAAAGTTTTAGCTGCAAGAAGAGCAAAAGGAAGAAAGCAATTATCAGCGTAGGCCGCATTTTATGTGGTCTTTTCTTCTATATTTAAGCAATTAGCAATAAATAAATTTGTGCCTGATAGAAAGGACCGCTAAAATGTTATTTACGGAATCATTAAAAAAAAGAAACGACTTTCAGATTGTATATAAAAACGGTAAATCTTTTGCAAACCGGTATCTGGTAATGTATAAGAAGAAGAATGATACGGATAGAAACCGTCTTGGAATTTCTGTCAGTAAGAAAGTGGGAAACAGTGTAGTAAGACACAGAGTAACACGACTAATTAGAGAAAGTTACCGTTTAAATGAAGAAAAATTTGAACAAGGCTACGATTTTGTTGTAGTGGCCAGAGTAAGTGCAAAGGGAATTAGTTACTTTGATATGGAAAGTGCATTGTTGCACGTTGCAAAATTACAAAATGTAAGAAAAGATGTGAAAAATGAAAAAAGTATTAATCTTCATGATTAAATTATATAGAAAATATATTTCTCCAATGAAAAGGACAAAGTGTCCTTATTTTCCAACCTGTTCTACTTATGGGTTAGAGGCAGTGGAAAAATACGGTGCAGTTAAGGGAGGAATACTTGCTGCGTGGAGAATATTAAGATGTAATCCATTTTCAAAGGGTGGATACGATCCGGTTCCATAGAAGGAGGAAAAAAGTTGACTAGCATTTTATTGACACAAAATTCAACTTTTATTATTGGACCTGTAGCAAAGCTGTTAGGTTTTTTAATGAATGGTATTTTTGAAGTTTTGTACAAAATCGGCATACCAAATGTTGGTATTGCCATTATTCTTTTTACAATTATTATTTATACGTTAATGATGCCATTAACAATCAGACAGCAGAAATTTTCAAAACTTTCTGCAAAAATGAATCCTGAATTACAGGCAATTCAGAAAAAGTACGCAAATAAAAGAGATAATGAATCTATGATGCGTATGAACGAAGAAACAAAGGCAGTTTACGAAAAATATGGAACATCTCCAACCGGAAGCTGCTTACAGTTGTTTATTACATTACCGGTTATGTATGGTTTGTATCGTGTAATTTACAATATTCCGGCGTATGTTACAAAAATCAAGGCTGTTTACGAAGGTCTGGTTGTTAAATTAATGGCAGCAGAGGGCGGAACAGCTTATATACAGGAAATTGGTGCAGGTAAAGGATTTGCAAAATCAGATTATACATTATCCAATACATTTATTGATGTGCTGTATAAATTTAATGATAGTGAATGGGCTGATTTAGCTGAGAAATTTCCAAATCTGGCAAATGATATTACAACAACCGTTGATCAGTTGGGACAGTACAATAACTTTTTAGGAATCAGTATTCTGAATTCCCCATCTCATATTATTTCAGAGGCAATTAAGACAGGTTCTTTTGCTTTGGTATTAGGAGCAATTGCAATTCCTGTACTTGCTGCAGTTACACAGTTGATTAATATTAAACTAATGCCACAGCCGGAGATGGAGGGACAGGAAAATAATCCAATGATGTCTTCCATGAAGATGATGAATTATACAATGCCGATTATGTCTGCATTTTTCTGTTACACATTGCCTGTTGGTGTGGGACTTTACTGGATTGCGGGTCCGGTTGTAAGATCAGTAATTCAGATAATTACAAACAAGCATATTGAAAAAATTGATTTTGACGAAGAAATTAGAAAAAATATAGAAAAAGCAGGAAAGAAGAAGAAAAAAGAAAGTTTTACAGAAAGAGCACTGGCAGAAGCAGCAAAAATGAATACTAAGGCAATTGAGTCTTCCGGATTATCACAGAAAGAAAAAGAAGAGCAGTTACGTAAGGCAAATGAGTATTATAAGAAAGTTTCTGCAAATCCGGACAGTATAGCAGCAAAAGCTAATATGGTAAGAAAGTTTGACGAGAAGAATAAGAAATAGGGGGTAGTACAAATGGAGTTTATCCAGATTTCAGCAAAAACAGTAGATGATGCAATTACAGAAGCTCTTATTCAGCTTGGGGTAACCAGTGAACAACTGGAATATGAAGTAATTGAAAAAGGTAGTACAGGATTTTTAGGTATTAACAGTAAGAAAGCAATTATCAAGGCAAGAAAAAAAGAAACATTAGAAGATAGAGTGCGTTCATTTTTAGATGAAATGTTCCGTGCCATGAACATGGAAGTTGTGGTAGAGTTAACTTATGATGAAGAATCCAAAAATATGGATATTGAATTAAAAGGAACAGAAATGGGTATTTTAATCGGAAAAAGAGGACAGACTCTGGATGCCATTCAATATCTGGTTAGTATCGTAGCAAATAAAGAGACGGAAGAATATATTCATGTAAAAATGGATACGGAAAATTATAGAAAACGTAGAAGAGAAACCGTTGAAAATCTTGCAAAGAACTTGGCCTACAAAGTAAAACGTACGAAAAAGCCGGTTACTTTAGAACCAATGAATGCATATGAAAGAAGAATTATTCATTCAGCACTGCAGAACGACAAATATGTTTCCACATACAGTGAAGGTGAAGAACCATATCGTCATGTGGTGATTGCGTTAAATAAATAATTAGAAAAAGGTAGAAGCTTTCAAAGCAGGGTTTAAACAGCTTTGAAAGCTTCTACCTTTTTAGAGTTTTTGTAGCATTCCTTTTACTAAATTTACAGAATGTTCAATGGCTTTTTTTTCAAAAGTTGGGTAATCCACAGTTGCACTGTCATCTGCTTTGTCGGAGATAGCTCTTAAAATTACAAATGGAATGTTGTTTAAGTAAGCAGTCTGGGCAATGGCAGCCCCTTCCATCTCTGTACAATAACCTTCAAAATTAGTTACGATTTTTTCTTTTACCTGTTTATCAGAAATAAACTGATCCCCACTGACAATACGACCGATATGAGTATGAATTTCAGAATTTACCTTTTCACACACCTCTTTTGCAGTCTGAATTAAAGTAGTGTCTGCCGGAAAAGAAAGTACATCCATTCTTGGAATCTGTCCTAAAGGATAACCAAAACCTGTGGCATCCATATCATGATGGAGAACATCAGAGGAAATAACAATATCTCCAATATCAATTTTGGCATTTAGGGAACCTGCAATTCCTGTGTTAATAATAGCGTCTGTTTTAAAAATACCAGCCAATATTTCTGCACAGACAGCAGCGTTTACTTTACCAATTCCGCTTCGTACAATAACTACTTCTTTTCCAAGCAGGGTACCTTCTAAAAATTCCATAGAAGCAATCGTAGTAGTAGAAGTAACATTCATTTCTTTTTTTAAACCGGCAACTTCCTCATCCATAGCGCCGATAATTCCTATTTTTTTCATTATTCAAATCCTTTCTGCATCTGGGATAAAGTTATAAAGTTGAAACTAGTGTCGATATAGGATATTATAAAGGAGAAAAGAGGTTTGGTCAAATTGGAATTGACCGAGCTCTTTAGAGCGAGGGATGCTTCTTGTCCGAAGGGCAAGAAGATGGGAAAAAGACGTAGAAAACTTTAAATTTGTAGAGGAAGGTGTGGCAAGGGGGCGAAGAAACTGCCGGTTTCCCTCTGGGGAGCATTTAGCGGAAGTGCCGGAGAATCCGTTCCACAGTCGTTAGCTTGTGAGGTGCGAGCCTCATTTGGCGATACGCCTCACAAGCTTACGAATGTGTGAACTAGTCGCAGGCACTGAGAGCGGGCTTCCCAGAGGATACCACAACCTTTCTTCGTCCGTTTTGTCACA
>JBGVOM010000166.1:0-10571 GCA_045126515.1 Lachnospiraceae bacterium | reverse complement strand
GTTGCCCCCAGATGCCTATTGCCTGTTCTTCTTCGGCGGGTACAGTTAAGCACGGTATCAAATAATCCCCTTGCCTTTCGTATTTGCCGCCCAGTTCCTCAAATAATGATTTTGCCATTGTCTGTTACCTCCACATTCTTTTTTATTTTGAATGTCCGCAAAATCCGTCCTACATCGGACCCACAGTATGTATCACATAATCGCATGACAGATTATATGCTTTTGTAATCTTTGCCTGACCTGTCTCACAACCATGAAGAGTCCTACACTCTGCCAGAAGTTCTGGTCCTGCTGCCCTGTGAATGGCACCATCAACTCCACCGCCTCCCAAAAGAGAGTTGTTGGCAGCATTTACGATTGCCTGAACATCTGTAATTTTCGTAATATCACCTTTTACCGTCTTGATTAAATACATCTTGCCACCTGCCTAATTCCTTAACATTTCATACCGATGTATATTAGTTAATAACCGAATTCAATTCCTCTGTTATTTTGTAAAGGTCTTCCTTATCATCTATTCCTGTCAGTACCCATTTACCATCTGTGATTGCCTCTTCTAATTTGCAGTCGTATAATAAATTGCCTTTAACCACTAGATTTATTTCTTCGCCTATTAGTTTAGATGTCTTTTCTGCCATAATTTCTTTTCCTTCATCTGTAAATTCAATTATGACAACATCCACTGCCGAGCCACCCTTTCCGATATCTAAGACTTCACAGTAACATGTATCAATCTCTTCCTCTGTCACTAATATAGTTCCATCATTCTCTGTTATTTTCAAATCGGGACGTTCAACGGGCTCACTTTCTTCTGATTTACTTTCTCCATAAATCTTTTCTACGAGTTCTTGACATTCTTCATATGTCTGCGATGGACCTGATATTATAGCATCACCACCAGTTATTTTCGCTTGAACCATTGGTGCACTCACAATTACATCATCTACATATATCGAAATTACTTTTCCAATATTTTGTTCTGTTGCCTCTGCGAATTTTTCTGCACCTTCATCAGTAAATTTCAAGGAAACGCAGTATTCCTTATTTCCATTATTATCATTTACAATCGTTTCAGCAGACAAAACATCCTCTACAGTAATCAATATATTTCCAGCTTCGTCTTTCATAACAATATTACCAAGAGGTCTACTATTCTCTTCCGATTGCTCGTTTTTCACTTGTTCATTTTTACTTTCCGCATCATTTGAACAAGCAACAAGCCCAATACTACAGGCAATCAGAGACAATAGTATTATCATTTTTCGTAGATTATTTTTCTTCCTCATAAAAATCCTCCTTCACACTTACTATAAGCTCACATATGTGACAGCTTATACCACTTCTTGATATATGAATCTTCCAGTAATGTTGTATCTGCATTTACCAGTTCAATAAACAATCCTGTCAGTCCATCCCATTCTTCATAGTTACCTGCATCATACAATTTCCAGTTTAGCTGCTCCAAAGTCCAGTTATTCTTGATGGAATTATGTAACATGGATGTGGTAGCCCAGTTTTCCTCTGAATCGGCACCACCAAGTGCAACCGGGTATATATGATCCACCGTTGGGATGAACTCCCAATATGCATTATGACACTCTTCCATTTTCCAATGAGAGTGATACGGAAATTCCTCCGGCATATAATGAGATAAAACCTTCAAAAATCCGGGATTCACCAGTTTCATACCGCTATACCTGTCAATAAAACCATCCTTTTTAAATTGCTGCATTTTCTGTTTATCCGTATATGCCCTTCCGGTTGCTTCCATATGTCTAAAGGGATACTGCTCATTTATCAATGTCTTTGCAGCTTCCGTTTCTCCCATAAGAAGATTTTTTCCAACCTTTTCCAAGGCTTCGATTTTTTCCATAGATTTCCACCTACCCATTTATCATAACTTGTCTGTTTTGTGCCGATAGAATAGTTTCTCTTAATTCATTTGATATCTCTACTCGCATTAACTCTATTCCAAACTGACGGATGCTTTCTGCAAGTGCTGATTTCCCCCGACAGAGTCCTTTCTTCTTGTTCATCACAAACTACAATTATTTTTCTATAACTTTTACACCGATCTTTTTCAATCAAAAGCATTTTTAGAATATCATTGGCTATTTTAGTACTTTGCCCTCTCTTATTTCCTCCGATATGAGCAAATATTTCTCCGATAATACTATGTTCTTCTGAATAGAAATCTGGCTCAATATGTACCTCGTCATTATTTTTCATTTTTATCTTAGGATTTCTACTTACTTTACACCCCAGCCAATCTTCAACCATACAAAATATTTCATCTTCTGCCATCTGCTGTTCTAAAGAGCTGGATTTTTTTGTATCTGCCATATTCCCTCCGTTCATAGTACTGTGAAATACAAAATGACTGCTATTACAATAATCCCTACTACTAGCGCCGGAATTGCAGTATTAGCACCATTACGCATATTTTCTTCATCAGTTTCCATTATTATTAAGTCTTCTTTATCAGAAATACCATTATTATTATGATCGTGCATTTAACCACCCCTATTCCATTGGTAAATCTAAATGACAATATATAATGTCTTCTTCCCTATCTACTATAGCCTTAAGTTTCTGAAACAGCTTTATGCTTCTAGTATTGCTACTATCAATCCTTATATTTATCCTATGATATCCCATTGTTGTGCAAATCCAATTCAGCCATTCTTTTAATAATAATTCACCATATCCCTGTCCTTGATATTGTTTCACGATTATAATTGCCAACTCAGGAAACTTGTTATCAATACCTTGTAATGCGACTCTCCCAAGCAAATCTCCATTTTTAAGGAAAACGGAATAGTTTATCTCTGTATCATCTTCAGTCATGCTTTCCCAATATACTTTTAATCCAATATCCGGTTCCACATCATAAAGTCTGCCAAATAAGTATTCTGCTTTAGCGACTTCACGAAACAGTTCCTTATCATTTTCGCTAACACGCCTGATAAAAAATAATTCTGAATGATACTCTTGCTCCAAAATCAAATCCTTCTTCCATCAAAATGTGTGTATCGGTTGCAGCCCTTACAATGGAATGTAACTGACCCTAAACCATCTTCTGTTATAATTACCTCTAGATTTTCTTCGTATCCACAATTTGGGCACCTTCCGGTCTCACCTGTATTTGAAAATCTTTTGACAATTTCCATCCATTTTTGTGATTCACTCATCCTACTCAAAATAATCTCCTGCGATTTTTTCCAACTGTTCTGCTATTTGTGAAAATGGCAGATTCAAATCCAAAGTCTTTACCCATATGGTATTGCCACCCATGGAATACTTGTTATTTGGAGTAATCTGTTCCTGTGTCTTGGCATATAGAAGCATTCCCGCAACATTCCCAGTATTTTTCTTGTCTAAGTTTTTCACATAGGTAAATACCTGATATAGATTGCCGGAATGAATACTCTGTACATCATATTGGCTCTGCATGGTATGGGCATAGTATTTTGCATCAATAATCAAAGTTCTCCCGCCATACTTCAGTGTAATATCAGTAACCATGGCAGGAAGAAATTCAATCATACCATCATCAATATCCCAAGGAATTGTATCCGGATTCGCCTTATATTCCGGATGATGATACCGGTAATATTCCAGTATAAACTTCTCATAAAGGCTGTGCATGGCTCTGTCATCCAGGAAGGAAGCAAGCTTCACTTCTCCTTTATCCGTTGACAATATAAGCCCAGTAATTACAAGATAACATACATTCATCAGCATCCTATAACTCTGATTGTTTTTCTGATACCGAATCCTGTCCCACTTAATCTGTTCCGGTTCTATCACATCTACATTGTCAAAAAACACAAGATTTTTCTTCAATACCACCTTATGCTCCTGCTTCACAGTCTTCTGTCGAGCCAAAATCTGCATAGTAGTTTTTAATATCTGGTTAAGCAGATTGTTCTCTGAAAGTTCATCATATTCACAGGACAACTTCTGTTTGTGCTGAATCTTGTTCCTAATCGTTCCCTGAATATTAAGTTTGCCACGCAGTACGGAAAGCTCCTCTTCCTGCAATATATACTCCCGATACAATCCCTGCTTTAACTGACTTGCAACACCTTTTCCCAGGATGGCCGCAAACATATCGTGAATATTCTCAAACTCCTCCGCAGCCACCAAATCATAGTTTGACTGACGCAGGGACTGAAAGGCATAGGTCAGCATATAATATATATTTTTTATCAAAATCCCTTTGTCACTTGTCATTAGTCGTTAAACACTCCTCTTAGTATGTTCTGCCATTTCTGTAATTTTGTAGGTTCGTCAAACCAGTATTCTTCCAGCATCGGAAGAATATCGTACTCAACCACTGACTGCATCCATTCATCACTGCATTCTTCCTGACCGCAGAAATAGCTGTGTCCAATACAGAAACCATTTCCAAGAGAAGGATCCTTGGCAATCTCAAAGTTTAGGTCTTTGATTTTTTCTATCAATGTTTCGAATGTGTCATTATCAAAAGACTTCATATATTCCCTGAAACCATCTGAACCAAATCCTGGCTCCATTGCGAAGAAGCTGAATCTTCGTCTAAGTGCATAATCAATCAATGCCAGACTTCTATCCGCAGTATTCATCATACCAATAATGTACAGATTCTTTGGCACGGAGAAAGGAAGCCCGTTATAAGCCAGAGTCAGTTTCTTTCCCCGATAATCTTTTTCAATAAGCATCAGCAGTTCACCGAAAATCTTACTCATATTTCCACGGTTAATCTCGTCTATGATAAAGAAATAAGGTAAGTCAGGATTATTCGCAGCCTTCTGACAAAACTCATAAAAGACACCTGTTTTCAGTTCAAATCCGTCTCCGCTTGGTTTATATCCCATAATGAAGTCTTCATAAGAATAATTCTGATGGAACTGAATAAACTTTACTCTTGTTTCATCCTTTACACCCATGATGGAATATGCAAGCCTTGTAGCGGCAAATGTTTTTCCTACACCCGGAGCACCCTGCAAGATAATATTCTTTTTATTTAAAAGCAGTCCCTTCAGGGTATCGTACTTCTCTGAAGTCATATAAACTTCTGAAAGGAAATCCTCTTTGTCATAGGTGTCTATCTGTTCACTTCCGATAGGATTTTCCTGATTTTCTTCACGGATAATGTCCATGATGAAATCATATTCACCCTTTGTCAGCTTAAACAAACTGCCCTGTGGGTTTGTAAAATACTCCATCTTTTCAAGTTCGGGAGCGTCCTTTAATGTTGCATAGTCTATCGGACTTGTTAAACCCTCTGTCTTCTCAAAATACAGATTCTCTCCGTCATTTTCTTTGATAATTCGACACAATGCGACAATCTGTTTCACAGGATTCGATTCATATCCAATAACCAAATCCCCGGTTTTCGCATCCAAAAAGTTCTGAAAAATTCTTCTCTTATTTCCATTATCATTGTACATGGTGTAGGTCTGTTCTTCGCCCACATCAATATTTGCAAAGCTCCAAATCTTCGGATTTGCATTGAGCCACCAGTAATTCACATCACCTTCTGCATGGTTGGCATAAAGTTCCGTATCAGAAAAATCCACATCATTCAATGCATCTGCCAATTCATCCCTGAGTTTCCATACAAAAGTGCCTTCCTCATCCGATTCCGCACTTCTTCCGGTAAAAAGAATTGTCCAATATCTCTTTGAACCATCTGTATCTCTTAAAGACACATCACAGCCTACTTTATTTGCAACTCTCTTCGCAAGGGCTGTGGCTCCACTGTTGTAAAAGTTGATATTCTCACCGTATTTTACCGATAACTGCTTGCAGGTTGCCATTCCGCCATAATCAAGCATTCTATATAGGATTTCCCAACTCTGTACATTGAATATATCTTCATCTTCAAAGAGTTCTTCCCACATTTCTACGGAAATACCCGGATTATAATCCGTACCGATCCATTCTACATTTTCTGTTTTTTTATTATCTGTCAGATAATTTGCAATATAGAAAGACACATCAAAAGCAAGGATTCTGTGACTTTTATCTTCGTAGCAGCTATCATCCAGACTTTCCTCGAACATGGAAATCAATTCCGCATCTTCATTTACTGCATCACGGATGGCATCCACAAGTTTTGCATTTTCCTTAATATTCTGGTCTGTATGTCCCTTGGTAGGCTTAAAATCGTTTTCAAGGTATATACTTGTCCCTTTACAGACAGAGTACTTGAATACATCATACTTATCCGGATATTTTAACCACAGATATACTGTAATCGCCATTGGTCTCTGATAATGCTGATACCCCGGCGACAGACGCTCACACAAATCCTGTGCATCAGACTGAAACTGCAATACCCTGTCTGTGACATCTTTGGTTTCATCATACAACCGGATAAACATAGCTCTTACTGCTTCTGCATCATCCTCTGCGTACTGAATCATCATTTTCCTTGGGAAGTTATTCATAGATGCAAGTAATCCGGCTGTTTTCTCTGTAGCTTTTGCAAACATTTCACTAAAATTCTTAGCATTGACATCCCAGTGGTCCTGAAACCACTTAACAGCCTCCCATTTGAATTTTTCGTCTATCCAACGCTCTTGAAAAGCTTCTTTATAGCTTTTTAAGGCTATCTGCATTTTTTCGCTATTTATCATTCACCACACCTCCAAGCTTAAGAACTTTTACAGTTGCTGATTTTCATCTGTACTTAAGAACTTTGCATTTCCGCCAACACCATAGAACTTATCAAAATAAGCTTTTAGTCTTGCGATAACATTTTTCTTTTTATTTGCCCTGTTTCCTCCACCAAAGCGGCTGACAGGAGGCATAAGCTTATCAATATCAGTTCCTACAGTTTTTACTTCACCTTCTCTAAAGGCATTTTCAAGGAATTTGCGTGTTTCATCTTCTTTTAGTTTTTCCTCTTCTATGATGATAAGAAGTTCACTTTCACGCATTTGTACCACATAGTCATGCCATTCTATCATCACATCATCTACGTCATTGATTCCATTTATGAATGCTTCAATAAGATCTTTCTTACTTCTAAGCTCAGGACTGGCATCAATGGCTTTCCTTATCGTAATCAGTACTTCCTTATCTTCACAATGCGTATCATGATACTTTTTAACAAGCATAAGGATATAATCTATATTGATTTCTATCTGTTTGATTAACTCTACTTCAAACACGATATCATCAATAATATCCGTGCTTCCTCCAGGTACTATTTTACGCTTCCACTCATCTCTCAAATCCTGATATCTGCCCAGATAATCCTGTAAATCTCTCTCTGATAACAATTCCTTTTCTTTGAACTCGTCGAAAGCTACCAGCAGATTTCTCATACGCAAAATGGAACCAAATAGCGCAATAAAATCCTTCTGGTTCTGTTCACCGATTATCTGTGGTTCTGTAAGCGGAAACTTATTTGTCAGCTCCTCAATCATATCCACATAGCCGGGCATCTGCTTGCCATCTACTGACTCATAGCCATAATAATAATCTTTGAAGCTTTGCATCAATACAATGCCGCCGGCATTCTTATCTCCAAACAGAGAAATTGCAGAATCCACACGCTTCTGTAAATTACGAAAACATACTACATTGCCAAAAGTCTTGATACTGTTCAATATTCGATTTGTTCTTGAAAATGCCTGAATGAGTCCATGCATTTTCAAATTCTTATCTACCCATAAAGTATTAAGAGTTGTTGCATCAAATCCGGTCAGGAACATGTTTACTACAATAAGCATATCAAGTTCCTTATTCTTCATTCGCAGGGAAACATCCTTGTAATAGCTCTGAAACTTATCAGAAGAAGTATCATAATTCGTGTGGAACATCTGATTATAATCGAGAATTGCTCCATCTAGAAAATCTCTTGCTGTCTGATCAAGTGCAGATGTATCTTCCGGATTCTCTTCATCAAGAATACCATCCTGTTCTTCCTCATTTGCACCATAACTATAAATCACTGCAAACTTAATTTCCTTGGTTGGGTCTTCCTTGATTTGCTTCCTAAATTCCTCGTAATATGCTTTTGCCATATCAACAGAAGAAACAGCAAAAATAGAATTGAAACCACTAAGTCTCTGCTTCTGCTTGATTTCTTCTATTTTGCCCCTATCCGCAGATGCTACCTCCGAAATATTCGTAAGCGTGTTATATACATAGGTTTTATCTCCACGATATGTCTTCTGGTCAAAATGATCCAAAATGTATTTTGTAATCTTTGCAATTCTCTCAGGTGCTTCAAATGCTTTCTTTCTGTCTATATCAAGAACCATTTCATCGTCTATATCCGGTTCTATAGCCATTGTTTTATGATATTCTACCTTGAAAGGAAGAACATTTTTATCATTTATGGCATCCACGATTGTATATGTATGAAGCTGGTCCCCAAAGGTTTGCTCCGTGGTTGCAAGCTTGGGATTTTTCACTGAACCGGAATTCGCCGGGAATATCGGTGTTCCTGTAAAACCAAACATATAATATTTCTTAAAGCTGGAAACAATTGCAGCGTGCATATCACCAAACTGACTGCGGTGACACTCATCAAAAATTATGACTATCTGCTTATCAAAAGCAGGGTGATCTTTTGCATTTTTCTTTATGAAAGTTGAAAGTTTCTGAATTGTTGTAATTATAATCTTCGACTTTGAATCTCTAAGCTGTCTCTCAAGAATGGCTGTCGAGGAATTGCTATTCGCAGCACCTTTCTCAAAACGGTCATACTCTTTCATTGTCTGATAATCCAAGTCTTTTCGGTCAACAACAAATAACACTTTATCAATAAACTCAAGATTGCTTGCAAGTCTTGCTGTCTTAAAAGAAGTTAATGTTTTTCCGCTTCCTGTAGTATGCCATACATATCCACCGGCAGCTATATCTCCATACTTCTTGTAGTTATGAGCAATTTCAATACGATTAAGAATACGTTCCGTCGCAGTTATCTGATACGGTCTCATAACCATAAGCATCTTTTCGGAAGTAAAAACACAATATTTTGTAAGAACATTCAAAATTGTATGCTTTGCAAAAAATGTCTTTGTAAAGTCAATCAAATCAGGAATAACACGATTATTCGCATCAGCCCAGAAGGAAGTAAACTCAAAAGAATTGCTTGTCTTTCCTTTCTTGGTGTTTGATGCTTCCGAATCCTTAATCGCATTATATCGTGTACTGTTGGAATAGTATTTGGTATTCGTACCATTAGAAATTACATAAATCTGGACATACTCAAATAAACCATATCCGGCACTAAAAGAATCTCTCTCATATCTATTGATCTGATTGAAAGCTTCCCGGATGGCTACACCTCTTCTTTTTAGCTCAATATGAACCAGTGGCAGACCATTTACCAGTACGGTAACATCATATCTGTTATCATGTCGTACCCCTTGTTCTGTAGTAACAACATACTGATTAATAACCTGCAAACGATTGTTATGAATATTCTTTCTGTCAATTAACGTAATGTTCTTGGTCATTCCGTCATCACGCTTCAGAACCTGAACATTGTCCTCCTGAATCTTACGAGTCTTTTCGGAAATACCGTCATTCCCGTTAGCAATACACTCTTTAAAAAATCTATCCCATTCACTGTCAGAAAATGAATAGTTATTCAGTTCCTCCAGTTTGGCGCGAATATTGGCAACCATATCCTCTTCTGTATGAATCTGTAAATACTCATACCCCTGCTCTGTCAGCATACGAATAAATTCTTTTTCCAATTCGGCTTCACTCTGATACGAATCAGAGCGTTGCTTTACCGGTTCATACTGCGTTACCACAGTATTTTCATTTGTTTCTGCAACAATATTAAAGTATGGCACTTATATCGCCTCCTTAATTTGATGATAATTCAAAGGATAACAGCTTATCCCTATAGTACTCATATTGTTTTTGTCGTGCTTCTATTTCAGCAGGTAACCCAACCGAAATATCGTTGCATAAGGAATCAAAACGATCCAATATGGCAACAATTCTATTCTGCTCCTCAATCGACGGAAGCATTATAGTGATGTCTCCAAGCTTACTCGGTGTAACTTCTATCACTTTTGTTCCATGCGCAAGCTTCTTTTTCTGGTCGAAGAACAATGCAGAATGGAAGAAATAGGAAAGATACTTTGCATTTTGGTTATGACTGATTATAGCAGTGTGTCCACTGACAGCAATATCTTCATCCCCCAGCCATGCCGTGCATGAGCATACATCCTCAACATTCTCACTTGTAACAGCCATTACAATATCTCCCGGCTTTGCAGTCTTTGATTTTGCAAATACTTCATCATTTACAAATGTTAATGTTTTATCAGCATATATTCCAAAATGTGTATACATCTGACCGTAATGAATGCATGGTCTTCCATTTTCTATAAAATCCTTCTTTTGAAAATTTCCACCACGAGTAATAGTTGCAATTTCCTCCAGCTTAACAGGTGCATAGCCGAATACATACTGCAAAAGTTTAATTATGCTCTGTCTGTCTGTCTGTCTGTCTGTCTGTCTGTCTGTCTGTCTGTCTGTCTGTCTGTCTGTCTGTCTGTCTGTCTGTCTGTCTGTCTGTCTGTCTGTCTGTCTGTCTGTCTGTCTGT
>JBGVOM010000165.1:0-6470 GCA_045126515.1 Lachnospiraceae bacterium | reverse complement strand
AGAAGCGCGCAAAAAGGAAAAGTATACATATCTGTCACTCAACTGGCCGCAGGCTGTGATGCTTTTGCAGTTTGAAAGTCAGGCGCGGGAGTGTCAGATTGTAATGGAAGAGGCAAATGAGGGGGAGCAGTTGGGGAGTTGACAGTTGCAAAATTTTGTGTTATAGTTAAGTCAATAACATAGGAAAAGCGATGACGGAAAAGAGTAGTTTAGTTAGAAGCATCCAGAGAGAACAGCATTTGGTGGAAGCTGTTTATGTGAAAGGTAGACGAAAACCATTCCAGAGCCGTAATGCCGAAATAAGTAAGTGTTACCGTATTCCTGCGTTAAAGGATAGGATTTGTTAGAATCTAAAGTAAAAAGTTAAGGTGGAACCGTGCTAACTGCACCCTTAAGACTGTATTATTATGGTCTTTTGGGTGCTTTTCTTATGTTGTTACTAATATTTTCAAAAGAGAAAGGAACAACAAATTATGAAAATTCTAAGAAAAAACGGAGAAATTATTGAGGCAAACTTCGAAGACTTAGAGGCTAAAAAGGCATTCTGGCACACAAGTGCTCATGTGCTTGCACAGGCTGTTAAACGATTGTACCCAGAAACAAAATGTGCAATTGGTCCAGCAATTGAAAACGGATTCTACTATGATTTTAATTTTGCGTTTGCTTTTTCAGAGGAACATCTGAAAGCAATCGAAGATGAAATGCGTAAAATTATTAAGGAGTCATTTTCTTTACAGGTTTGCGAAAAATCAAAGGAAGAAGCTCTTAGCGTTATGAAAAATGCAGACGAGAAGTATAAGCTTGAGTTGATTGAAGGAGTTGATGAAGATGAGAAAATCAGCTTCTATAAACAGGGCGAATACGAGGAGTTTTGTGCTGGACCACACATCTCTAATGTATGCTACATCAAGGCTTTAAAGCTTTTGTCAGTAGCTGGTGCATACTGGAGAGGAAACGAAAACAATCAAATGCTCACAAGAATTTATGGTATCTCTTTCCCAAAGGCATCTCAGTTAGAGGAATATCTGTATATGCTAGAAGAAGCAAAGGCAAGAGACCACAGAAAGCTTGGTAAGGAGCTTGGAATATTTACAATTTTTGATGAGGGGCCAGGCTTGCCTGTATTTTTACCTAAGGGAATGGTTCTTAAAAATCTGCTGATTGATTATTGGAGAAAAATCCACCGTAGAGATGGTTATGTAGAAATATCTACACCAATTATGCTTGAGAGAAGCCTTTGGGAGACATCTGGGCATTGGGATTTTTACAGAGATTCTATGTATTCTCTTAAGGTTGAAGAAGATGATTATGCTATTAAGCCTATGAGCTGTCCTGGTGGAATGCTGGTATATAAGCTGGAGCCAAGGTCATATAAGGAGCTACCTATGAGAATGGGTGAGCTTGGTCTTGTACATCGTAACGAAAAATCCGGAACACTGCACGGTCTTATGCGAGTTCGCTCCTTTACACAGGATGACGCACATATAATTATGAGAGAAGATCAGGTAATGGATGAAATACAAGGAGTTATGCGATTAATTGACGAGGTGTATCAGAAGTTCGGATTCTCTTACGAGATAGAGCTATCAACAAGACCAGAAAATTCTATAGGCAGTGATGAGGATTGGCAACTAGCTACAGAGGCACTTGAAAAAGCAGTTCAGGGAATGGGTAAATCCTATGTAGTAAACGAAGGTGATGGTGCATTCTATGGACCAAAGCTTGATTTCCACTTAAAGGACTCAATAGGCAGAACATGGCAATGTGGAACAATTCAGCTTGATTTTCAGCTTCCACAGAGATTTGACATTGATTATATTGGTGCTGACGGAGAAAAGCATAGACCAATTATGCTCCACAGAGTTGTATTTGGCTCTATTGAACGCTTTATTGGTATTTTGATAGAGCATTATGCAGGAAAATTCCCAGCCTGGATTGCACCAGTACAGATTAAGATTCTACCTGTATCTGATAAGTATAACGATTATGCAAAGAAAGTTGCAGAATCTCTTAATGAGAACGATATACGAGTAGAAGTGGATAACAGAAGTGAAAAATTGGGATATAAGATTCGTGAAGCCAGAATGGATAAGGTTCCATATATGATTATTGTGGGTGAAAACGAGCAGAATAATGGCTCTGTATCAGTTCGTCAAAGAGATGCTGAAATTGGTAAGCAGGAGCTAGGCGAAATGAAGCTTGAGCAGTTGATTGACCTTGTAAAGATAGGTTAGGCAAATGAAAGCAACAATAGTTTTAATCGCAAACAATGAAGCAGGAAATTTCGGAAGAAAAATAATGTTAGAGGCCAACAAGCATGGTGGAATGGGATTTGAGATGGCAAGATTGCCACAGCATATTTCTCTTAAGCAACCATTTTCTATCCCAAATTTAGAAGAAATGGAAACATTCTTTGATAGCTTTGTTAAGGAGCTTAATCCATTTGAAATTGAGTTTGTTGATATGGATTTATTTCCGTCAAATGTGTTGGGTGGTGTACCATCAGGATGTATGAGTCTTCGAATAAAGAAAACTCCAGAATTATCAGAGGCACAAAAGAAGCTGAATGAAGGGTTATATAAAAAATTTGGCCCCTGCCCTGCTGACCACGACGATGATTATATCTTCCATATGACATTTGCTATTGGTGGAGCTGATTTTGAGTCATATCAAAAAGCTTATGATGTATTGAAAAAAATGGATTATAAGAGGAAATTTGTGTTTAATAAATTGGGTTTATTCTATTATTATGATGACAATATCGTTCCCGGAACATATTTCTGTTATAAGGTATGCGATATTTGATGCGTTGATGGTAATCAATTTTACATCTTAACTAGCATTTTGCTGAAAGTAAATTCAAAGTCGATATAACAACAAAAGACAATCTATCTGTAAAAGGATAGGTTGTCTTTTTCAGTATGTTAAATTATAATAGTATAGAAACATAAACTTCCTTTCGTAAATTTATCATATTTAAGGATTATTTAATAATTTAAACATTATAATATGGTTGAATTTTAAAATTCAATTTTACGGAGATAAGAAAGTCAAACGACGGATTGACTTTTGTATTGAATGATATTGAATAAATTGGAATTTGTATGTGAGGTAATGAAAATGACCAATTCAATATATAATCGTAGAAGTATTAGAAAATATTCCGACAAGCAATTTCCTAAAGAAATGATAGAACAAATTATTGAAGCAGGAAGAATGTCACCCTCTGCTAAAAACAGACAACCTTGGAAGTATATAGTTTTTGGCGGTAAACATAAATCTGAATTTCTTAAATGTATGTGGAAAGGTATTTTAAGAGAAGAAAATGAACTCGCTATGTTACCTGAGTCTCACAATGGTCTTTCGGATGCAAAGAATACATGGAAAATCATGCAACAAGCTCCTATATTGATTGTCGTTTTAAATGCAAATGGGAAAAATCCTTTTGATGAAATCAATACGGATAATAGATTTGTTGAGATTTTCGATACACTTTCTATCGGTGCTTCGATTGAAAATATGTTATTAAAGGCAACCGAAATTGGCTTGGGAACTTTGTGGATTGCGAACACATGCTATGCATATAAAGAGTTAACAGAATATCTTAAAACAACACAACAGTTGGTTGGTGCAATTGCACTTGGTTATGCTGATGAAAAACCAACACAGAGACCAAGAAAAAATATGAACGATATTGTAGAATATAGATTATAAAACTTTAAGGAGTCAATATGGATAAAAAGAATTTATTGTTTTACGATGCTTACGAAGAGTTTTATGCAATGGCACAAAAGTCAAATGCATTTAAAGCGTTTTGTAAAGACGCATTCGGCGAGGATTTATCTCAGGATGGTTTCAGTAATATTGAGCAGATTGATATGATTTTTAATTACATACCGCAAAAAGAAAACGTAAATATTTTAGATGTTGGTTGCGGTAATGGTAAAATGCTTGGTTATTTACAAAGCAAAACAGAGGTGAATATTTACGGATTCGATTATTCGGAAACTGCAATAAATACTGCAAAAAAATTATTCCCTGAAAAGTCAAATTTTAAAGAAGGCGTAATTGGTGAAACGGATTATCCCGACTCAACCTTTGATGTAATTGTTTCTATGGATACTATGTATTTTGCAAATGATATGAACGCTTTTGTGGCTCAGATAAAAAAGTGGCTCAAGAAAGATGGTGTGTTTTTTGTTGGTTATCAAGAAGGAGAAGTTGTACCTAAAACCAAAAATGCGGACACTTCTCTATTAGCAAACGCATTAAAATCAAACGATATGAAATACGAAGTAACCGATATAACACAGCAAACTTATGAATTGCTCAAAACAAAACGCAATTCAGCGATGAACCACAAAGCAATGTTTGAAGCAGAAGGATACAGCCAATGGTGTGATATGCTGATTGCACAAACAGAGTATGCAAAAGATTCATTTGAACAGTTCAAAGAGAAAATGGCAAGATATATTTATGTGATAAGAATATAGACAAATCTCAATTTGATAAAGGAATAAACTATGAAAAATTAGATCTGGTTGGTGGTATGGGACCAGAATCGACAATCCCGTGTTATCACGATATTGTATATGGTGTGCAAGAAGCATTCGTGAATTTGTCATATTTAAGGATTATTTAATCATTTAAGCATTATAATATGGTCAAGGTTTAAAATTTAGTTTTGTGGAGGTAAGAAAGTCAAACGATGGATTGACTTTTGTATTGAACAAATTGGAATTTGAAGGTGGATATATGCTGATAAAAATTGGTGATTTTGAATTTACAGAAGTTTGGGATGGAGTGCTTTATAAAAAACTTTCCAATTATCCCAAAGTCTCTGATTGGGAAATCAGAACTATTATTGAGTTCATAGAATACGAAAAGAAATACGGTAGAACCTGCGACATCGAATGTGATAACGAAAACACATTGCAGACAGTATTAGATGGCATTAAACATAAAGAAATCTACCTTTCCGCACCTCGTCCCAAACTACTGACAGAGTGTACTGCCTGTCCATACAGAAAAGGTTGTATCACAGATTTCGTATGCCACACCACATCTGCTGATAATGCAATCAAGATTTTTAAGTGTGGTAAATTGTTGTCTGCTCTAAATGCACGACAAGTTCCTGTTGAGATGCTGATGAACGAAAACCGAAATGCTGCCAATGACCCCGCAGATTATTTTGAATATATTATGCTTGCTTGGGGTAATTGTCAAGCGGGAGATAGATTGGTAATGGAACGTAACTTGGGAAGGTTTCCGAATGATGATGATTTAAGCATTGGATTCAATCCAGGCGTACGTTTCTATTTTCGGTATGAAAAATTGATGTCACACGCCAATGCTATATGTGACGGTGTTCTTCCAATGAAGGTCAAGGATGAGATTGTTCTGGATGACTGGGTTTATAAAATTGTGATACCAACCAAATTGAAATCAGAACTTGAACCATATATACCAGCTAATCTAATTGATAGAGTTACCTATGTTGAAAATGATTGTAAAGATATATGGGATTGGTCTGAAAAAGTATACAGGATTATTGAGCAAACAGAAGACCGATAAATTCCAATTTATATAGCTGTTTTTAGAGGTGCAGAAATGAAAGAACGAGTAATGACAGATCCGAAACAATTGGTAAGGATTGAACTAAAAAACGCAGGCTTTGATATTGACTCTATCGATGCACCTAAAAGGGTATATTTGTTGGCAGATGATATTTATGATGAAATGGTTAAGAGAAATTGTGGCGAATATAAATATCCTCTTGGCGGTTCATTGTATGTTTTAAAGAGTAATCCGCAGGTGGGTTTTATTAAAGGAAAAATGTGTTCTCCCGGAATTGCTACACAGGCAGAAGATTTGGTTGCAGGCGGTGTTGAGGAGTTTGTACACATAGGTTTAGCAGGTGGAATTGATGAAAAGCTGAATGTTGGTGATATAATTATTACTGACGGTGCATATAACGATACAGCGGTAGCTAGACTTTATGGTTTCGACTATGATTTTATTGAAACAAGTAAGTCGCTGACTGATGAAATGGAAACACGCTTGAAAGAAAATGAGATTGCCACACTCAGAGGTAGACATTGGACAACCGACGCAGGCTATCGTGAAACCTGGGAACAAGTTGTGAGATACCGTTCAAAAGGTGCTTTGTGTGTTGAAATGGAAGGTGTAGGTCTGTTTACCATTGCAAAATATAGAAAATGTTCAGCTTCTGCAATATATATTATAACTGATGTTATTGATGACGATGGTTGGCATTTGGGTTGGGATGGTAAAAAAATTGCTGAAGCTATTGCAAGAATCATTGGTACGATTAGGGCGTATCTGAAAACTAAAAATTGCACAAAATCTGAAGGAGTTATATAATAAAATAAAAAGTTAAAGGAGGAGAAATCGTGTCAGTAAGAAGATATGAAATCAGTGATGAGCAATGGGAACAGATAAAGGATATG
>JBGVOM010000164.1:0-63151 GCA_045126515.1 Lachnospiraceae bacterium | reverse complement strand
TTTAGACTATAATTTTTCTGTAAGTTAATGTGTTTGGTCATACATTAATTTTACACCAACTGCCAGATACTTTCGAGGTCTGGCAGTTATTTTTTTGCACTGAAAAGGAGCTGCGCACTAATTCTTAGTGCGACAGCCCCTTTTATTCATAGCAGTTACCCTCCTGGTACCGCTTTAATCAATTCCATTCAGTTTCTGATACAAGTTTTTTGCATATGAATCTGTCATCCCACTTATAAAGTCTGTAACCATAAGAAAACGCAAGTACAGATTCTCACCTTCGTCCCCTGTTTTAGCACGTAAGTAATCATCTTTTAAATTCTCTGGAATCAGATTACACAATTTTACATCTATCTTTGACTGCTTATACGCTTCATCTTTTTCATTATAATATATTACAGCATGAATAAAATCATCTAATAGTGAAGATAATATCTTTCGTGCCGCCAGTTCCAACTTAACTATATCGCTCTCTTCATAAGCAAACTCCGCCATAGCTTTTTTAAATATTTTTATAGATGGACCATGAAAAGTTTCTTCAATTAATTCCTTATTATATGTACCATTCATTATTTGAATATAGTTCTTTGAAAAACTAAATGCAACGCAATACATAAACCATTTTTTGGAATAATCCATCCAGTTTTGAAAAGCAATCATTTTTTCCTCTGAAGTTGCTGCATTTTCTTCTCTTTCTTTCAAATCTTCGATAAGCAATTTGGGCTTGGAAAAATCCTCATAATTCTGCATTTCCTTTTCAAAAAATAGAATAAACTCTTTTAGCGAAAACAAGCCCTTTTTATAGGCATCCTCAAGATCTGCTGTTGCATATGCAATATCATCAGCAGCTTCCATTAAATATGCCAACGGATGACGTGCTACATCATTCAACGACAAAAGCGTACCTGTTTCTTGAGCAATGTTAATGAAACTCTCTTTTTCTGAATAATAATAGCCCAATTTGTGCTTCCTAATATCCGGATCCTCTTTTCCTATATATTCTAAAGAATTTGTAGGATATTTTATCAGAGAACTCATCACACCCTTTGTCAGATTAACATCGTGACTAATATCTTTGTTGGAAATCTTTGAAAGTATTCTCAATGCCTGTGCATTTCCTTCGAAATGTTCTAAATCTTTGATCATCTGAGGTTTAAGAATAGATTTAATACTTTTCCCCTTATACATAAAGTTTTCATCTTCAAATTTATTTTGAAACCATTCACCGATAATCACTTCTCCAAAATGACCAAATGGTGGATTCCCTATATCATGCAATAATCCCGCACAAGATAAAACTGCCGGAATCTTTTCACTTTCATTATACTGATTTTTTTGAAAATCTTCCGGTAAATAAGAAGAAGTATTCTGAGTCACCATAATTCCAAGCTGCCTTGCTATTGTTGCCACTTCAATAGAATGCGTTAAACGGGTTCGCACGAAATCGCTTTTATCTAGTGGAAAAACCTGAGTTTTATCCTGCAATCTTCGAAATGCTGCGCTAGAAATGATTGCCTTATAATCCTTTTCCAAATCGCTAATAGGATATTTTTCAAATTCTTTTGGTTCACTTTCCCTCTCTACCTGTGTTTCTAGCGACAATAACTTATCCCACTCCATAATATCCTCCTTTAAATTTTCATTTTTCCTATAATTATACATTTTGAATATTTTTCAATGCCATTATAAATGATTATTTATTTACTGTCAAACCGTTTCTTTATATTTGTGTTTTAAAATATATTTTTACGCATGAAATATGCTATGCATTTTTTTGAAATCAATACACTCTGACCACAATAATTTAAAAAAGAACACCCACCCCAGTCTTTCGACTGGAGCGGATGTCCTTTAATCCCTTGTGAGGGTATGATTTTGTTTGTAAGTTTTCAAAGAATTATTCTTCCACAGCTTCTTCTGCTGCTTCTTCTACGGATACTTCTTCAACTTCTTCTGTTGTTGTTTCAGCTTCTTCTGCTTCAACATTTTCTTCTACTACTTCTGCTTCTGGTGCTGCATTGATAGAAGTTGAAACATTACCTGTGTATGCTGTTACCTCTTCAGCAGCAGCTGCGCCAGCATCTGTAGCTTTATTTCCAGTTACTTCTACAGACTTCACTGTTGTACCATATATAAAGATTACATATGCACCATCATACAGTGTATTCTTTGTTGCTGTAACTGTACCGTTTTCATATTTAATTGTTGGAAGTGCACTTGTGTATGCTGTTACAGTAAATCCGTCTTCCATAACTACAGGAGAATTTCCTGAACTTACCATACGGCAAGCTGTTACTCCCTTATCAAGATTTTCAACAACTTCATTATAAGTTACATTAATATACTTAGCAGAATTGTTGATTGCATTACCTAACTTCAATTTAACTACATTATCAGTTACAGATTCAATAGTTACTTCATAACCTTTACCTGTATCATCTGTTACTGTAAACATATCTGATAATACGGTGTCTTTGTTTACCTTATTACTTAAAGTTAATGTGATGGTCTGTGTAGTTTCATCAACTACTGCTGTCTGCATACCTAAATCGCTGGTTGATGCTACTTTTTCAACATAATTAACATATGTTGGCTTTGTATCATTTCCTTCTACAGTTGCAGTAAACTCATAAGTACATTTTTCTTTTGGTGCTTTATACTTAATTGCAACCAAACCATTCTTAGACTTAGCTACTGCTTCTTTCTTGCCCATATATGCCATAACTTCTGCTGTAATATCTTCTGCATTACCTGCTGCATCTGTTTTCTTCACAGTCCACTTAACTTCATATCCGTCCAGCATATTATCTCTGCTGTCGTATACTCTTACATATACAGTATCTTCTCTATCTTCACTTACTACTGCAAAGTTATTTCCTGAAGTTGCTACGATATCATATAACATATCTGTTGGTTTCCACTTGATTGGTACATTTAAACCAACATGTGCACTAGTTTCACCCTTACCAGAGTTCTTTACAGTCTTAATTGGAGCACCAAAATCATCTAACAATGTAAACGTAATATTTGCATCCTTACTAATTGTTGTGTTATCAAGTGTTGCTTCTACTAAGTCAGTTCCTACTTTTTCAGAAGTAATCTTGATGGAAGCATCTTCCTTCTTCTTATTTTCTGCATCAATTTCTGTTCCGTTTGGTGCAGTCTTCTCTGTAGCATATTTCCAAAGGCCTACATCTGCACCTAAACCTGAGATTACTACATTTGAGAAATTATCTGCTGCTGCAGATTCCAATGTAGGATTTGTTGTAGAACCGTTTACATAACCTACAAATTCATAACCAATCTTCCACTTAGTTCCTACAAATTTATCCTGTGTTGCTGTCTGTCCAGCTTCTTTGCTTGCCTGCTGATAAGAAACTGTTGTTGTTTTTACCTGTGTTGCTGTTCCGTCTTCATCCTTAGCTTCTCCAGCCTTCACCTGTGTCTGGTCTGTGAAAGAAAGCCCCGGTGCTATCCAGTACAATTTTGCGTAAGTAGCAGGTACTCCGTTAACAGAAATAGCAACATTGTATCCTGCACATTTTGCTGATAAATCTTTCTCAAAAATTCCATTTGCATAGGAATCACTTCTGAAAGAAATATGAGCCACACCATTTGCATCTGTTTTTACAGTATACTTTGTATCGTCAAATTTTGAAGAATCATTTGTAATTGTTACACCAGATACTAATGTATCTTTTGTAAGTTTTACTTCATCATCTAAATCACGATTTAAATAGAAGGATACTTCTTCATCTGATTTAAGATTTCCATTATTATCTGTAACTAATGCATCTACTGTGATTGTCTGACCTACTAATGCATAGAAATCTTCCACTGGTCTTTCTTCTTCTTCTGGATTTGGTGCCCAGTTAACATATGCAAACAATCTTCTTTCTTCTGTTGTCAAATAATCTAATTCCGGTACAGTCAAGTATCCGTATACTTCTGTAACACCACTTTCTTCTGAGTTTACGGTTACAGTAGCTCTATCACTTGTCATGGTACCAACATAGTTCAATGCTTCTTCAACGGATGCACGGAATGCCTGAACTTCACTAGATGGCATCAACTTATTAATGTTATTTTCTGTATAAGTAGGAATCATAAAGTATTCAATATCCTTATTCTGCTTTGTAACAGTCACATAAGCATCTCCAATATGTGGATAGTTAGGAATTTTATACTCTACTGTCGCTTTATAGTAATTACTACTTGCACTCTTTGTATCGATTCCATAAGCAACCGCTTCGTCATCTGTCATTTTCACTTTATTCTGGTAGCTAGCTGTAAGAATAGAATCATCGTCTGTTCCAGGTTTATTTACCTTTTTCCATTCAATACTTGCCGGCTCATAAATCTCAGAAACTTCCTTGTACTTAGAGGTACCTACATAACTACCCCCAATATAATCTAAAGAAAATCCGAGTTTTGCTTTCTCTAAGTCTACCTGACCTTCTGTCTGGATATATACTTTAATTAATACATAATCTCCAACGCTGGCTTCGGATGCTAATTCCTGAATTGGAATTGAGAATCCAAAATTATTCTCTACATATTCACCAATAATTGCATATGTTCTGATTGGTGCGCCAAGTGGCTTACCTTCTGAATCATAATTAGCAAAAACATCAATCTTTAATGCCGCATGCTGTGAAATAGAAGCTGCTTTAAACTGTATTTTTGCCCAATTTAAATTTGTTGGAACTTGCTGAATATAAGTGGATTTACTTGTATCATATACATCATATTCACCACTTGTATAGTTCAGTTTTTTCTTATAATCATCATCATTTGTTCCTGTGATAACTTCCGGGTACTCAATCAATGGTGCTGCATTAAATGTTACAGCGCGATCACTGGTTCCCTTTGTACTTGTCTGCTGACTTACCACATACTCAGAAGTACCGATTAATTCATTTTGATTTTTTGAAACATTAATGATTCTTCTTTCAACAGTTTTTGTTTCCGGGTCTGCTACAGCTGCTGCATTCTGTCCCTGAACCAAATTAGTTAATACACCATTCACAGTAATATTTGAGAAAGAATACTCACCGCTTGCAATACGTGAATAAGCACTACCTACGGTAAATCTTGCAAATGTCAATGGTGCCTGTGCTGTTGTGCTTGCACCTGTTGCTGTTGCTGTTAAAAGGTAACCACCCATAACACCATCTGTTGCATCATAATCACAACCTGGCATTAATGAGATAGTAAAGCTTGCAATACCCTGACTGTCTGTCTTAACAGTAGATGTAGTGCTCTGATTATTACTGATGTACCAGTAATTATCTGCTGACTTATGTTCCATCTTCAATGTAACATCACTATTACCAACTGGTTTTCCATCCTTATACACACGTACTTTAACGTCTGCATTATTTCCTGTAAACACAGTGTTTTCATAGTCTTTTAAGCTGTTTGCTACACTGATTGTTACACCGTTGGTATTATCGTTTGTTTTAGCCTTAACAGTTACAGTACATGTAGCTGTTAAACCGTTTTCTGAGGTAGCTGTAATCACTGCTGTACCTTCACCTGTTGCTGTAACAGTACCATTACTGTCTACTTTTGCAACACTTTCCTTGTCGGAACTCCATGTTACATTTCTTTCTGTAGTATTTGCCGGTACAAATACTGTACTAAGTACACTGGTACCACCAACAGTTAAATCAAGAGTACTTACATTTAAACTCATGCTTGTAGGAGCAACTGTCTTTACAGTAATTAAAAGTGTTCCTTTCACACCATTTGCTGCTGTTGCTGTAATTGTTGTTTCTCCATCTTTTAATGCAGTTACAATACCTGTATTAGTAATTGTAGCAACAGTTTCATCACTTGATGTATAAGTTAATGACTTATTTGTTGCATTTGTTGGCTGAATTTCTGCAAACACCTGAGCTGTCTGTCCTGCTGCGATTGTTGTTGCAGATGCTGTTAATGTAACCTTTGTTACTGCAACTTCCTGTGGTGCAGGTGTTGCTGTTGGTGTCTTTGTTGGTGTTGCTTTCTTAGTAACCTTTACCTTAAACCAGGCACTTTTTTTCTTATTATTTTTACCTTTTACGGTAACTGTAATTTTAGCTGTTCCGGCTTTTACGGCTTTTACCTTACCTTTGCTGGATACAGTCGCAATTTTCTTGTTACTTGTCTTGTAAGAAATTGATTTCTTAGCTGAACTTGGACTAACTGTAGTTTTTACAGTTAATGTTTTTCCAACTGTTAAAGTTGTTGTCTTGCTGTTTACTTTTTTGTTATTTACTTTCAGAGTAACTGACTTTACAGCCTTTTTTGAGCTTGCTGCTTCTGCGGATACAGAAGGAGTAGCAATAGAAGTTACTGCTAAAGCAAATGCTAAAAGTGAAACAAGCACTTTACTTTTGATAGTCTTCATTTCTTTTCCTTTCCTCCTCATCGGATGTTATATTAATTATTTATTGCTGCTTTTTTACAAAGCATTCTGATTTTACCATAATTTGGTACTATTTTACAATATAGGAATTGCGGTTTTTACAATATTGCAAATTATTTTTTGCGAGTATTTTAAGCCGTTGTAATTTTCAACATATTACTTTGAAAGTCAAATTATTTTTTGTGCATTTTGGGTGTTTTTACAGAAGTATAGTCTGACCTATAAATTCAAGTTTTGTGATAATTTGCCAACTTGTAGGGCGAAAGTACTAGTTTTGTTGTAATAGTTTTCTATTGTTTTCCCCACGTTCACCCTTTTAATATTGAAAAGCAACTAAAATCATGTTAGGATACTTCGAGAGCGAAAGGGAGTATAATTAAAGAATTGCAAAAACTTGCTGGTATATTTAGAAACATAATGAATCGAGGTAACATATGTCCTATAAATCAATCCTACTTATCCATGTACTAACAGTACTACTTTTTGTTTCCACAGTGATATTCGGTATCCGCATAATCGGCTGGAAAGACATTTACCTTTCCGAGACTGTAGAAGCAACCGTAGCATTCAATGACGAATATGGCACTTATGGATATGCCGATTTATATACTCTAGATGAAAACAATACTAAATCCTTCTTTGTCTGGTATTATCCTAATGATAAATCCGGAGTAAAAAAGGATGAAATTGTTCTTGTAAAGGGAACTATTACTTATGATGACAGGAGCACTGGAGCAAATTCACACCTTATGATTGTTGGAAAGACAAAAGCAAAGACTGCGATGGCCGGATTTATGACAAGTGCATCCTTCTTTCTTATTCTTATAGCTGTTACAATTTATATATATATCAAAAAATCCGGGGATAAAAAAGATGAAATTCAGACGAAAAAGAAGATTTCCCGCTTCATAGAATCCGCAGTGATACTTGTTTTAATTCTGTCCTTGTACGGCACCTTCTGTGGTGTTATTAATATAGGAAAAATTATTTTCAAACAGCATCATGTAACCGGTACCGTATGCTATACCACGAAACCACCGGAAAATTTACCATATTCTGTAAGGAAATCACAGCATCTCTTTACTCGGAGATATGATAAGAATGTCCAGGTCATATTAGATGAACCTGTGAATGGAAGTTATAGATATTCTGTCACCTATTACGATACAACCGGGCAAATGATTTTCAAAGGTCAAAGGGTTATTGTTTCATATAATGAATTTGAAGGAAATGACGGAAATGTAATTCCTTTTATTAATATAATTGTCCAAAGTGCAAGCGCTTTATACTTTGCAGGATGTACTATCCTATTTAAAATAACATCAAAAAACCGTCAGGCATTATCCAAAACTTGATAATGCCTGACGGTATAGTTTTTATACTATATTATTCACCTTGACAAGTGATATCTATATTTGCCACACCGTCATATTTTCCTTCCGGATCATCCGTATATATATTCAATTTAACCTTCTGGAATGATCCAGTTTCCACTTCCTCTAATGGAGTTCCCCATGTAATGCCGCCCGGAAGAACAATATCCGGAGCACCTTCTCGTAAATTCCACTCTGCCTTAATTTCATATACCTGACACTCATTGAACTTTTTGGCTACATCTCCATTATTGATAAATCCCAATTTTAACACATCACCATCTTTATTTACTGTCTTCACTGTAGTCATAGCGTAATAGTTAGGCTCTAATGTATAATCTACTTCACTCTCATAGCCACTCAAGTCCATAGTATATCCCAATGCTTCAATCTCACTATAATCACAAGGTAGAGTAAGCACTTTTCCATCTACCTGAACCTGCATAGACTTCCAATCAGAAGACAATTCTGCACAACCGCAAAAAGTTTAAATCTTTCTAAGTTCAATACATCTCAAGTAAAGAGGCGAGGGGTGCCATTTATACGGATATTCCAGTGAATGCGGGCTATCCCCATTCCTTATTGCATATTGACTGATATCCTTTTACAAAACCCACAGCCAAAAAGAGCGTAGTCGCTTTGCGACTCCGCTCTTTTTGTAAAAACTATATAATAATAATGAGGGGGAGTAGTAAATTTATAATTTGGGGAGGTTATAAACTTACTAAAAAAGGTATAATGTGCATAAGGTTTTAGAACTTCTTTCGCGTCCTTAAGTTCCTTGCCTTACTGTAATTATAATATACCACAGCTTTTTACATTTGTCTAGTACTTTTTTAAATATTTTGTAATATTTTTTTAATACTCAGTACTTTGTGCCTATTTTCAGGGATTCCAGTCTTTTCCTGAAAATTATTGTAACCTGATACAACCACAAATACTACATATGCTATCATTGATATTACAAACACACTGATTCCCAGCACAATACTTCCAGCCGAATTGTTATTGTCTGCTTTTGAGGATTTGATTCCTACTGGTTGATTACCTTGTATTCTTTTTTGTATATACAGTTTTTTACATACAAAAAGAGCGGAGCCACTTTGCGGCTACGCTCTTTTTGTAAAAACTATATAATAATAATGAGGGGGAGTAGTAAATTTATAATTTGGGGAGGTTATAAACTTACTTAAAAAAGGTATAATGTGCATTAAGGTTTGGAACTTCTTTCGCGTCCTTAAGTTCCTTGCCTTACTGTGATTATAATATACCACACCCTTTTACATTTGTCTAGTACTTTTTTAAATTTTTTGTAATATTTTTTTAATATCCGGTACTTTGTGTCTATTTTTCAAAGTTACAGGCTTCTGGACTTCTCTGTACAAGCCTTCATGGCTTCAATAACACTGCTACGGAATCCCTTTTCTTCCAGTACTCTTACTGCTTCAATGGTAGTTCCTGCCGGAGAACATACCATATCTTTCAATTCTCCCGGGTGCTTTCCTGTTTCCAATACCATTTTAGCACTTCCCAACACTGCCTGAGCTGCGAACTTATACGCCTGAGCTCTTGGCATGCCATCTGATACTGCTGCATCTGCCATGGCTTCAATAAACATAAACACATAGGCAGGTGAACTTCCGCTGACAGAGACCACCACATCCATCAAATGTTCCGGTACAACTTCAAAACTACCAAAACAATTTAAAATTTCTCCTGCCTGTTTTAATTCTTCTTCTGTAACATTTTCATTCGGACAAACTCCGGTGATTCCTTCCCCCACCAGTGCCGGTGTGTTTGGCATACAGCGAATCAGTTTCATTGGCTTTCCAAAAGTTTCATCCAGCCACTTTAATGTTTTTCCCGGAGCAATAGTGATAACCAACTGGTCTTCTTTTACTTCTTTGCTGATTTCATCAATAACTTCCTGATAAAACTGTGGTTTTACAGATAACACAATAATTTCTGCCTTGGCAACTACTTCCTTATTATCACTGGTAGTATTTACTTTAAGTTCTGTTTTCGCTTTCTGAAGACTGCTTTCCAATGCATCTGATACAATAATATCCTCCGCTTTATATAGTCCTTTAGCAATAATACCGCCAATCATGGCACTTGCCATATTACCACAACCAATAAATCCTAATTTCATACTTTCGTCCTCTCTTTCCTATTACAAAAATTCATAAAGGCACAGGAAATCCTGTGCCTAATTATTACTTATCTAAAATCAAACGTGCAGTTCCGTAAATCCCTGCATCATTTCCCAGCTTCGCCAGTTCAAATCTTGTTTCACGGCATCCGTGGAATACAGTTGGTATATAATACTTCTTAATATAATCCAGCAACACTTCTCCTGCTTTTGATACACCACCACCGATAACAAATACTTCCGGATCCACAATGGCAGAAATATTTGCAAGTGCTGTTCCTAAATATTTTCCAAACTGTTCTGCCACTTTGATTGCGAAGGCATCTCCTGCCTTTACTGCGTCAAATATTGTCTTGGCAGACACTTCGCCACTGCGAAGTACCGTATCTTCCTGTGTTTCTTTTAATAATTTATTGGCAATACGAACTACGCCGGTAGCAGAAGCATACTGTTCTAAGCATCCGTGATTTCCACATCCACAACTGTCTGTTTCGTTGTCTTCCACATGAATATGTCCGATTTCGCCGCCGGCTCCATGGGAACCTGTAACAATTTTTCCGCCAATAATAATACCGCCGCCAACTCCGGTACCAAGAGTTACAAATACTACATTTTCAGCACCGGCGCCGCCGCCCTTCCACATTTCTCCAAGAGCTGCCACATTAGCATCATTTCCTGCTTTTACCGGAAGTCCTAAAAGGGAAGAAAGCTTTTCCTCCACATTAAATCTTTCGTTCCAGCCAAGATTTACTGCTTTATTTACATAACCGTCGTTTGTCACAGGTCCAGGAACACCAATTCCTGCGCCTGCCACATCTGCTGTCTTGATTCCTTTTTCTTCCATTTTTCCTTTCACTGCTTCTGCAATGTCAGGAAGCACATTGGCACCACCATTTTCCGTGCGTGTCTTTATCTCCCATTTATCAATTATATTTCCTTCTGTGTCAAACAAACCTAATTTTACTGTGGTTCCTCCAACGTCGATACCAAAACAATACTTCATGTTGTCCTCCTGCTTTTCTTATTCCTCTGACTTCTGTGTCAGACTGTTCTGTACTCTGTTATATAATTCTTTCGCAGCATTGTAACCCATCTGCTTCTGACGGTGGTTTACAGCTGCTGTTTCACAAATAATTGCAAGGTTACGTCCCGGACGAATCGGAATGGAATGACATACCACTTTGTTGCCCAAAAATTCTGTATATTCTTCCTCTAGTCCCAAACGGTCATATTCCTTGTCCTTATTCCAGTCCTCTAATTTAATTACCAAATCGATAGACTGGGTTTCCTTAACACTTTCTACACCAAACAGATTCTTTACATCCACGATACCGATGCCTCGCAGTTCAATAAAGTGTCTTGTAATATCCGGTGCCGTACCAATCAAAGTTTCGTCGCTGACTTTTCTGATTTCCACCACGTCGTCTGTTACAAGACGATGTCCACGCTTAATCAGTTCCAGTGCCGCTTCACTTTTACCGATACCACTTTCACCCATAATCAACAAACCTTCGCCGTAAACATCCACCAACACTCCATGAATACTGATGCACGGAGCCAGTTCCACTTTCAACCAGCGGATGATTTCTGCCATAAAGGAAGATGTCGACTTAGTTGTGGCAAAAATCGGAATTCCATGTTCTTTAGCAATCCGAAGCATATCTTCATCCGGTTCTGCCTTACTGCAGTAAATGACACATGGCATCTTATATGCTAAAAACTGCTCATAAACTTCCAGCTTTCTCTCTCTAGACAGACCTAACAGATATGTATATTCCACATATCCGATAATCTGCACACGTTCATTTTCAAAATGTTCAAAATACCCCGTCAACTGCAACGCCGGTCTGTTAATATCAGGAAGCGTAATCCTTCCTTCCTCCAATGAAATCTCTGGTGTAAGATTCTGCAAATTCATCTTTTCAACTAATGTTGATAATTTAACACACTGCATGTATAAATCCCCTTTCCGCTCCATATAGTTTTTCTACACATAGACTAATTTTAACACAAGTGTTGAGTACAGGCAATGAATTTTCAAATGTTTTCCTGCGGCATTTCTGAGTTGTGATTTGAGGGACGCTGATAGGCGATAGCACTTCTTTGGGGAAAGGCAGAGGCAACGCAAATGCAAACTAACTGTTAACTACGACTAAGCCGCTCCAGAAGGCTGTCGCGTCTAAGTCTTTGTAAACAGTGGATTTTTCATCCGCTAAGAACGCCTCTTGAATCGCCTTTCCCAAAAGAAGTGCTATCGCCTATCAGCTGTTCTTCGAAAAACGCTACATTAGAAATTCAACAGTTCAACGGGGCGTCTATAAATTCCCACACACACCTCACAGGCAAACCCGGTTCTTTCTTGGCCTTAGCGTTTTGTAAAGCACAGCCCACAGGCGGTACAACTTCTTCCTTGGAGGGCAATTTAAGAGGCGTTTTTAGCAAATACAAAATCCACTGTCTAGAGCGAGTTAGGCGCGACGGCTTTCCGGAGCGTCTTACTCGCTCTTGACAGTTAGTTTGCATTTGCGTTGCCTCTGCCCTCCAAGGAAGAAGTTGTACCGCCTGTGAGCGTCCGTTTTACCAACACTAAGTCCTATGAAAGAACCGGTACACTGTCTCTGCTGCCCGCTGATTCATGCTTTCTGTGGAAGCCAGTTCTTCTAAAGTTGCTTCCTTGATGTTCTCCACTGACTTAAATCGGCGAAGCAGCGCTTTTCTTCGCTTTTCACCGATGCCATCAATGTCGTCCAGAATAGAATGAACCTGAGTTTTGCTTCGCAAGGAACGGTGGAACTCAATGGCAAAACGGTGAGCTTCGTCCTGTATTCTGGTAATCAACTGAAATCCCTCTGAATGAGTATCTATTGGCAGTTCTACATCATGAAAATACAGACCTCTGGTTCTGTGATTATCGTCTTTTACCATTCCACATACAGGAATATTTAGTTTCAACTCTTCCAGCACTTTTTCCGCAATGTGGACCTGACCTTTTCCACCATCCATCATAATTAAATCCGGAAATTTTGTGAAGCTTCCCAATTCGTCATCCAACTGCTTTTCTTCCATTTCCTTTTTTTCTTCTATACCATGCAGGAAACGTCTTGTAAGTACTTCTTCCATGCTGGCATAATCGTCCGGACCTTCCACCGATTTTATTTTGAATTTACGGTAATCACTGTTTTTTGGTTTTCCCTTTTCATACACAATCATGGAACCTACAGAATTGTAACCACTGATATTTGAAATATCAAACGCTTCCACACGGTTGATACGCTCCAACCCCAAAAGGTCAGAAATTTCTTTCATGGCACCAATGGTTCTGCCTTCTTCTCGTTTGATTCTCTCTTTATCCTGTGCCAGCACCAGCTCTGCATTTCGTTTGGCCAGCTCCACCATCCGCTCCTTGGTTCCTTTTTTCGGCACACGGATATGCACGCGCTGTCCCCGTTTTGTACTAAGCCACTCCTCTAGAATTTCCTGTTCTTCTATCTCTTCCTGTATCATCAGTTCTTTAGGAATAAATGGTGTTCCGGCATAGAACTGTTTGATGAAACTAACTATAGTCTGTCCCTTGGTTTCTCCCACCGGAATATTCATATGAAAGTGTTCTCTGCCGATTAGCTTTCCATCACGAATAAAAAACACCTGCATAATCCCATCTTCACCTTCCGTTGCCAACGCAAGCACATCCCTGTTTTCTAAGTTGTTGCTGTCGGTAATCTTCTGTTTCTGGGCAATCGCCTTCACACTTCCAATTAAATCACGATAAACAATGGCTTCCTCAAAATTCATTTCATCGGAAGCCTTTTGCATTTTCTCTGTAAGATTTTTTAATGTATCCGTGTAGTTTCCATTGAGAAACTCAATAACCTTTTTTATATTTTCTCCGTATTCTTCTTTGGAAATATAATGGTTGCAGGGAGCATCACACTGCTTCATATGATAATAAAGACAAGGTCTGTCATTATTTTCATTTTCTTTAATACTTTTGCTGCAGGTTCTGATTTTATACATCTTCCGCAGCAATTCTATGGTGTCTTTCACCGCCTGGGCGCTGGTGTATGGTCCAAAATAACGGGATTTGTCTTTCTTTGCCATTCTGGTGAACAACACTCTCGGATAATTCTCTGCCACTGTTACTTTAATGTATGGGTAGGTTTTATCATCCACCAGCATAGTATTGTATTTTGGACGATGTTCCTTGATAAGATTACATTCCAATACCAGTGCTTCCATCTCAGAATCCGTGACAATATATTCAAATCTGGTAATATGGCTTACCATACGTTCAATTTTCGCCGTTTTATTACGGCTGCTTTGAAAATACTGGCGCACCCGGTTCTTTAAACTGATGGCTTTTCCTACATATATAATAGCATCTTTTTCATCGTGCATAATATACACACCGGGAGATGCCGGAAGCTTTTTCAACTCTTCTTCAATATTAAACATCCTGTTCTTCCTTCACCAGATTTACCACTGTTTCCTCGTTTTCTTCTGCCGTATCCACAGTATCTTCTGTTGGCTCTTCTTCCGGAATTCCTTTGATTTCATGGAAAATTCTCATAAATTCTTTACCGGTAATGGTTTCTTTCTCAATTAAGAATTCTGCAATTTTATCTAAAGCATCCCTGTTTTCAGTCAGAAGCTCTTTCGCTCTCTCATAGCTTTCTTTCAAAAGCCGCATAACTTCCTGATCCACCTCAGCAGCCGTGGCATCACCACAGTGCATTGATGCTTTACCGTCTAAGTATTTGCTCTCTACGGTTTCCAGACCAATCAATCCAAATTTTTCAGACATACCATACTGGGTTACCATAGCACGGGCAATCTCTGTTGCCTTTTCAATATCATTAGAAGCTCCCGTAGTCACAGTGTCAAACACAATCTCTTCTGCCGCACGGCCTGCCAGGAATTTCACCAGCATGGTGCGCAGTTCTTTTTCTGTATTTAAGTATTTTTCTTCTTCCGGTACGTTCATAACATAACCCAGTGCTCCCATGGTTCTTGGAACAATGGTAATTTTCTGTACCGGCTCTGCATCCTTTTCCAATGCACTAATCAGTGCATGACCTACTTCATGGTAAGACACAATTTTTCTCTCTTCCTTACTCATAATTCGGTCTTTCTTTTCCTTACCTACCAGTACTACTTCCACCGCTTCAAACAAATCGGACTGGGAAACCACATTTCTTCCATGCTTTACTGCATTAATAGCAGCTTCATTAATCATATTCGCAAGATCAGAACCCACTGCTCCGGAAGTTGCCAGTGCAATAGCATCTAAGTCTACGGTATCATCCATTAACACATTTTTCGCATGAACTTTCAAAATTTCCACACGACCTTTTAAATCCGGTTTATCTACAATTACACGACGGTCAAAACGTCCCGGACGAAGAAGTGCTTTGTCTAACACTTCCGGACGATTGGTAGCTGCCAATATCAAAATACCTTTGGAAGTATCAAAACCATCCATTTCTGCCAATAATTGATTCAAGGTCTGCTCACGTTCGCTGTCACCGCCATATCTGGCATCTCTGCTTTTACCAATGGCATCAATTTCATCAATAAAGATAATACATGGAGCTGCTTTCTGTGCTTCTTTAAACAAATCTCTTACTCTGGATGCCCCCACACCTACAAACATTTCCACAAAATCAGAGCCTGCCATGGAGAAAAACGGTACTTTTGCTTCTCCTGCCACAGCCTTGGCAAGAAGTGTTTTACCGGTTCCCGGAGGCCCCACTAAAAGTGCTCCCTTTGGAAGTTTTGCTCCAATTTTTGCATATTTCGTGGGATTATGAAGAAAATCAACCACTTCCTGCAGGGACTCTTTGGCTTCATCCTCTCCTGCTACATCCTTAAAGGTGATTCCGGTTTCTTTTTCTACATACACCTTAGCATTACTTTTTCCAACTCCCATCATACCGCTTCCTTTTGCCATTTTGCTGAACAAAAAGCTCAATAACATCCATATAAGCAGAAGTGGAAGAAGTGACATTAAGAGAGATTCTAAGAAACCAACTCTATCAGGAATTTCTCCTTCAACGCTGATTCCTGCATCCAACAGACGCTGTGTCAATGTGTCATCCTCTACGATTCCTGTATAATAGGTAAACAAAGGTACAGCAAGTACACTGTCTTTGTTGTCGCTTTTTGTTGCCGGTATTATGGTAATGCTGTCGCTGCCAATTTTTACACTTTTCACCTGACCGCTGTCTACCATTTCAAGAAATTCGTTGTACGTAATCTTTTTCTTTGAACTATCTACTAATAAATTATTTAAAAAACTGAATATCATCAGTGTTATAACTGCCGCCACTGCCAATATAATAAACGTTTGAGGACCTCTCTGGTTCTGTCCATTGTTATTATTGGGTTTATTGTTATCCATACACTTTTCCTCCATGTCATTTAGAAACACTGTATATACTAATCTTGCTAATTTATTCTTCCCAAGTAAGCTACTTTTACACGTTTCATTTTACTTTTTCTTTTCCAATTTATTATAGATAGTTTTCTTTTACAAATCAATATAAAGATTGTGAATTTTTAGACATATTTCTAAAGCTTTTCTAAAAAATATATGCTGACAGATATAAAAAGCTGTATGCTAATGCACACAGCTTTTTATAGTTTTGTTATCTGCTATATTTGTCAATTTTTGGTTTAATTTCATCTATCAATTCCTTGATATAAGAATATCCATAATCCACATCTCCCGGATTTCCTATTTTTTCCATTTCGTCCGCCACATTTCCAACAGCGTCGGCAGCGCTATCAACGGAAGTCTGCACCTGTGTAATCTGTTTTGCACAAGAATCCACAGCCTGACTGATATTTTGGTTAATACCTTTCACAGTCTGTCCCGCTTCGTTCATCACCGTAAAAGCTTCTCCTGTTTCTTCCACACGCTCTTTTGCAACTCCCAGTGCTTTCTGTGCCTGTCCCATGGAGTTTTCTAACTGTTCTGAATTATTCTGTAACGTTTCCATGCTGGAATTTACATCTCCAACCAACACTTTAATCTGTCCTGCCAGAGCATTTACCTGATCTGCAACGACAGCAAATCCACGGCCATTCTCACCGGCTCTTGCTGCTTCGATAGATGCATTTAAAGCTAACATGTTTGTCTGATTTGCAATTCCGATGATTGCCTGCATAGTATCTTTAATTTCATCAAAACTTTTCTGAAATTCATGGAATACACTTTGTATCTCATCAAATTTTTCTTCCACTGCTTCGGAATTTTTCTTTATTCCTTCTACATTACTATAAGCGTCTTCTACAACTTTAAACACATTCTCTATACTTTCACCCAACTCTGATTTCATAGAATCAAGGGACTGGAAGTCTTTGTGAAGACTATCGATTGCACTATCAATATCTTCTGATTTTCTGGAAATATCATAAAAGTTATTTTTCATACTTTCAATTTTTTCCAGCTGTGTTTTATCCGACTTGGATACTTCTTCTTCCTTTTTCTTGACAAATTCCCCAATTTGTTTCACTGGTGCTGAAATTTCTGATAAATTAATCTCAGTTCTTACTTCGTTCACTGATGTTTTTTCCTGCCTGCTAAACAATCCCATAAGTCTTTTCTCCTTCCCTGCACGTCTTTATCTATTATTTTACCACATTTTATCCTATAGACAAGTTTTTTTTTGTGAAATTTTTACATATTTTTTCCAATGATTTCGTCCTTTCCATCCCTCCGAAATAGTAGTATACTATATTTCAAACGCAGTAATATTTACGGAAGGAGATGCCATAATGTATCAAGCAACATCAATGAAAGCTGAGGATTTTATTAATCACGAAGAAATCTTAGAAAGCCTTGCTTATGCAACCGAAAACAAAAATAACGGCGAACTCATCGACCGGATTATCGAAAAAGCCCGGCAACGCAAAGGATTGTCCCACCGGGAGGCAATGGTTCTCTTGGATTGTGAAATTCCTGAGAAAAATGACGAAATATTCCGACTGGCTGAACAAATAAAAAAAGATTTCTACGGCAATCGTATCGTTATGTTTGCCCCGCTTTATCTTTCTAATTATTGTGTTAACGGATGTGTTTACTGTCCATACCATCATACCAACAACCATATTGTGCGAAAAAAACTTACTCAAGACGAAATCCGCAAAGAAGTAATTGCATTGCAGGACATGGGGCATAAACGACTGGCTATAGAAGCAGGCGAAGATCCCATAAACAATCCCATAGAATATATCTTAGAAAGCATTCAGACCATTTACAGCATCAAGCACAAAAACGGTGCGATTCGTCGCGTAAATGTAAATATTGCTGCTACTACTGTGGAAAATTATCGCAAATTGAAAGAAGCCGGCATTGGTACTTACATTTTATTTCAGGAAACCTACCACAAAGAAAGTTATGAAAAACTTCATCCCACAGGACCAAAACACGACTATTCCTACCATACAGAAGCCATGGACCGTGCCATGGAAGGCGGTATTGACGATGTGGGAATCGGTGTTTTATTTGGTTTGGAAATGTACCGTTACGAATTCGCCGGTCTGCTGATGCACGCAGAACATTTAGAAGCTGTTCATGGTGTGGGACCCCATACCATTAGCGTTCCGCGCATTCGCCACGCTGACGATATTGATCCAGATACTTTTGATAACAGCATTGACGATGATACCTTTGCAAAAATCGTAGCCTGCATTCGCATCAGCGTTCCTTACACCGGAATGATTATCTCTACCAGAGAAAGCCAGAAATGCAGGGAGCGTGTGTTGCACCTTGGCATCTCTCAGATTAGCGGCGGTTCCCGTACCAGCGTGGGTGGCTACGTAGAGCCGGAACTACCGGAAGAAAGTTCTGCACAATTTGATGTCAGTGATACCCGTTCTTTAGATGAGGTAGTGAACTGGCTGATGAAATTAGGTTATATCCCGAGTTTCTGCACCGCCTGTTATCGGGAAGGCCGCACAGGAGACAGATTCATGAGCCTGTGCAAAAGCGGTCAGATTCAAAACTGCTGTCATCCAAACGCGTTAATGACTTTGCAGGAGTATCTGGAAGATTATGCTTCTGCCCAAACAAAAGCCGTCGGTGAACAGTTAATTACTGAAGAAATTCACAATATACCAAACGAAAAAGTACGTGATATCGTACTGGAAAACTTACAACAAATTAAGCACGGACAACGAGATTTTAGATTTTAAATTCTTGCACATTTTGAAAGGAGGTTTTTACATGTCATTAAATCACACACCATCCTCTGAGCGAATACATATTGCCTTGTTTGGCAGAAGAAACGTAGGAAAATCCAGCGTTATCAATGCCATTACCAACCAGAAGCTCTCCATTGTTTCTGAATTCGAGGGAACTACCACAGATCCGGTCTATAAATCTATGGAGTTACTCCCTATCGGACCTGTGGTATTAATTGACACTGCCGGACTGGATGACGAGGGTAACCTTGGTGCCATGCGAATTCAAAAAACATATCAGGTATTAAATAAAACTGATATTGCAGTCTTAATTGTAGACAGTACCAAAGGAATTACAGAACTGGATTTGAGATTAATGGAACGTTTTCGTTCCAAGAAGCTTCCTTTTGTAGTTGCATTTAACAAAGCCGACTTGTGCAAACCTCCCATTCCTTATGACATCAGTGAGCACTGTATCGGCGTCAGTGCAAAATCCGGTCTGAATATTCAGGAACTAAAAGAGTTAATTGCTGACCAAATAAAACCAGAAGAAAAAGAACATGCCATTGTGGCAGATTTATTAGAACCTTCTGATCTGGTTGTTCTGGTAGTTCCTATTGATAGTGCCGCACCGAAAGGACGTCTTATCCTTCCCCAGCAGCAGACCATACGTGATATTTTAGAAGCAGATGCCGTTTCTGTGGTTGTAAAAGAGAACCAGTTAAAATCCACACTACAGAAGCTTGGCCAAAAACCAAAGCTTGTAATCACTGACAGTCAGGCTTTTGAAAAAGTAGCTGCAGATACTCCTAAAGATATTTTGTTGACTTCCTTTTCTATTTTATTTGCACGATATAAGGGAAATCTGGAAAACGCCGTACAGGGTGCCAAAACATTAGATACACTGCAGGACGGAGATTACATACTTATTTCTGAGGGCTGCACACATCATCGCCAATGCGAAGATATAGGCACAGTTAAACTTCCAAAGTGGATAAAAAAATATACAGGAAAAGAACTTCACTATGAATTTACCAGCGGAACGGATTTTCCTGAGGATGTATCAAAATATCAACTGATTATACACTGCGGCGGATGTATGATTAACGAAAAGGAAATGACGCAAAGGCGTTCCCTTGCCGCCGACCAGCAGATACCAATGACCAATTACGGCATTGCCATTGCTTATATGCATGGTATTTTAAAACGTTCTGTGGAAATCTTTCCTCAAATTGCTTCCCAGTTACCGGAAGAATGACAATACCAGAAAACCAGCCCTTCCTTATTGGGGAGGGGCCGGCTTTCTTACTTTAAATTTTCCGGATTCAGACATTCCAGCTCCGGAATCACAAATCTTCCATCCTTACGAATTAGAACATCATCAAAGTAAATTTCCCCACCACCGTATTCCGGTCTTTGAATCCATACTAAATCCCAATGAATTGCCGATGTATTTCCATTGGGTGCTTCATCATAGCAATTTCCCGGTGTAAAGTGAATGGAACCACAAATTTTTTCATCAAATAAGATATCTTTCATAGGAGATAAGATATATGGATTTACCCCAATTGCAAATTCTCCAATATATCGCGCTCCTTCATCTATGTCAAATACCTGATTAATTCGTTCCGTGTCATTGGCAGTTGCTTTTACAATCTTCCCATTTTCAAAGGTAAGGCATACATTTTCAAAGGTAAATCCCTGATAAATGGATGGTGTATTGTACTGAATAGTGCCATTGACCGATTCTCTCACTGGTGCAGTATACACTTCACCATCCGGAATATTTAATTCTCCCGCACATGGAATTGCAGGTATATCCTTTATGGAAAAACTGATATCTGTTCCCGGTCCTGTCATTCTTACCTTATCTGTTTTATTCATCAAATCAACAAGTGACTTCATTGCTTCATTCATCTTGGAGTAATCCAGATTACATACTTCAAAATAAAAATCCTCAAAAGCTTCTGTACTGGTACACGCCAGCTGTGCCATTGCATGGTTTGGATAGCGCAGTACCACCCATCTTGTTTTTGGCACACGGATTTCGTGATGTACCGGTGTCTGGTACAGCTGATTATAAAGTTTCATCTTGTCTTCCGGCACATCAGAAAGTTCGGAAACATTGTCCGCACCTCGAATACTGATATAACAGTCCATCTTTGACATTTCCAGTGCATCAACTTCCGCCATCAGTTTTAACTGTTCTTCATCACAGTTCAACAACACTTCTCTCAACACTTCATTACTGATATAATGCACGAAAGGTCTTCCCTTCGCCTTATACACTTCCTTCACTACGGCTCTTGCCAGATCCTCTGTTTCCTGTCCGATATAGTTAATGTAAACCTTTTCTCCTTCCTTTACCTTACAGGAATAAGTCACTAAATTTTCTGCCAGTTTTTTAATCCTTGCGTCCATGTTCTACCTCCTAATTTACAAAACTGATGAAATTATTTCCTAAGCCGTCAAAATACTCCCGGCTGTCATTTAATCCTTTTTTGTAAGCCTCTGTGCCATTTGCCGGATCCATAATCAATACGTTAAATTCATCATATCCCACAATTAAAACACCTTTATTTTCACCTAATACACATAATACCGGATACCCTCTGCTGACATAGTATAAAACATCATCTATACTCAATCCCGTCAAATCCAGCACATCGCCCTCCACATATTTATTTAATATGGATAACGGAGGCTCTCCCTGTTGTAATAATGGCTTTGCATCTACCGTATAACCCGCTGCCGTCAACATCTGTGTCAGACAGACACCTAAGCTGTTTTCCCCATCTGCTGCAGAAAATGATGCCAAATTGATTTTGGTTCTGGTCTGGCGCTTAATTTTTTCCCAAATATAGTTTTGACTTTTATTTAGCACTACACCAGAATAATTGTCAGCAGTTTCAATTGCCTCCGCTGCATCGGTATAAACATCCATCATTCCGTAACGTGCATATACATAGTAGTAAGTTTCATCATCCGTATTCTTATTTTCATCAATTACCACATTTCTGGATTCTTCGTAAACCACTTCTCTAGGGGTAAGAAGCTTCGGTTTTGATTCAGAAATGTCATATGCCAGCTGCAGCTGCACTTCGCTTCCCTTATTCTCTGTCTGCTTTTTCGTAAGGCTTACATTTGTATTTTCCACAAAATCATTATTCATGATACTGTCGCTTTCCACCTCTTTATAGGAACCATCCGCTATCTTTTCATAGCGTTCCAGCTGAATCACATTGTTTTTCAACGTTGTTCCCATAATGTAAATTCCATCCTTTCGGTAGGTAATTTCTTCTTCCTTCTCATTGCGAATGCAAATGGCATACATCGGAAATCTCATAACGCCGGTTACGTCATATTTTATATCATCTTTTACAGCAATTCCATAAATGAAGTCCTGCTGCATAAAACCTAATGGTGCGATACATTCCTGTGCTCCTGCCGTTACCTGATACCGACTTCCATCCTGTAAGGACAATACATTGATAATATGAGAGTTATACTTATCTAACTCATTTTGCCATGCAATCATACTGTTATCTTCTGATACCGTATAAGTTCCTTCTGCCAGCCCGCTTACTACTACTTCATAAGTATGGAGTGTTAAATCAATTTTATACAGGCTTTCTTCCAAATAGATATACAGTTCATTATTTCTGCTTACATAAATAAGATTGTCAGTATCTGCTTTTATTAACTGATATGGCTTCGTACTAGGTAAAAATACTTCTTCTTCGATACAGTTAATGGTGCTGTCATAATAATAGATGGCTATTCCGGTTTCTCCTTCATGACGTCCCCTGTTCATGTAACCGCATACCATAAACTGCATATTTCCATTCTCATCCATGTTCACTATTTTTACCTTATGCTGGTCATAGGCATCTCTCACATCAGCCACATTATTATTATAAAATCCAAACACTTTTATGATTCTGTCTGTATTATTGTTATACTGCCATAATGTGTTTTCCTGAATGAAACTCACAATAGTTCCATCCATGTTTTCCGTATATTCTGTATTTTCATCCATTACACCCAGAGTTATTTTATTTTCATCAAATCGCTCCTTTACCGGTGTAAATATCTCGCTGGCAAAACGTTCATAATCTAAAAGGTACATTCGGTTAGCAGTGTAGCGGATATAGTAATATTCTTCTATATTAAGATAGTCTTTGCCGCCGCTTTCATTTTCAATGGAAACCACATAATCATAATTAATGGTACCTATAGCATCAGACAATTCCTTAATCTGCGGGATTGCGTCAGATTCTATATTTACATTTAATGCTCCCCAGGTAACCTGGTCATAGCTGGAGTGGATATTCACATATTGATAAGTAGAATTATCTGCGCTACTGTTTGTTTCTAAATATTTTACTATATCTTCGGAGCTGCTTTTGTCCCGACTGTATATTTTTTTCTGCAGCATTTCAGAAAATTCCATCAATTCTTTTGCATAATTGTTATCCGACAATACAATTCTTGTATAATAGCGAATTTCCTGTCGTCCATCGCAATGGAGAACAATGGTCAAAATGTATTCGGTTCCCTTATCGATTAAATCCTTAATAGGAATTTCTGCCTGCATTCCCTTGTCTGAGGTTGTAAAACTGTCTACTTTATTATCTTCCACCAGTCTTGTGGTATCAAGACTTCTGATTTCATATGAAATTTCATTAATATCCAGCTCAGAGTTCTTTATCTGAATAGTAAGCTTGCGATCTTCGTTCAGCGGGGTAATCGTATCTCTCATAAACTGTGCCTGCATCTCATCTGCATATCCATACAAGGTATTTGCTTCATGCCCTTCCACAATGGTCGTAATCACCGGATAAGTGGCATTTGCCATTTCCGCAGTCATATCTGTGTTTCCCTGATTGATAATTTTACTGAAAATCACCATACTAAGTACAAACACAGTAAATAATACTGCAATTTTTACTAGATGTTTTTTCATTCTATCCTATAACCTCCATCTGTCACTTTACCGTTCTAACAGCCTGCTTAGAGTCGGCTGAACATGAAGTTCTTTCATGCAGTCATCCAGCTTCTTATTTCTGTTGCTTCTGTCTGTCTTTTTGTCTTTTACAGCCCGAATCAGAATATTTTTTGGTGTATGCTCCATATCAATAAATTCCATCACCTGCACCTGATACCCCTGCTCTTCTAAAAGCTGTGCCCGAATACCATCCGTAAGTAAAGCCGCCATTCTTTCTTTTAGCAGTCCATATTTCAATACCGGTGATAACATATCATTTTCTAACTGTCTGTTTACCTCATGCTGACAGCATGGAACAGACAAAATCACCTCTGCCCCCCAGCCTACAGCCTTTGCCAGAGCATAATCTGTCGCTGTGTCGCAGGCATGCAGTGTAACCACCATATCCACCGAGGTCAAGGCATTGTAACCGGCAATATCGCCTACATAAAATTTCAGTTTATCCTGATAGCCATATTTCTTACTGAGTTTATTGCAATGTTCAATCACATCTTCCTTTAAATCCAACCCAATAATGGACACCTGATATCCATTTAACTCTCTCAAAAAATAGTACAATGCAAAAGTAAGGTAAGATTTTCCACAGCCAAAATCTACAATGGTGATTTCTCTGTCTTTTGGAAGCTGCTCTAAAATATCATCTACAAACTCCAGATAACGGTTAATCTGCTTGAATTTATCATATTTTGCATGGACTATTTTTCCGTTCTGGCTCATTACTCCCAAATCCACCAGAAACGGTACCGGTGTCCCTTCTTCCAAAATGTACTTTTTCTTTCGGTTGTGTTCCAGCACTGTTGCCTTTTTACAGCCTGTCTGCTTTTGCTTAATGGTAATTTTTCCCTTTTTACTTACCACAACACTTGCCTGCATATCTGCATATTCTGCCTGCATCTGCTTAAAGTATTCACTAAGCCACAATGGAATATCCACTAACAGTTCTCTTTTTTCATAATTTTTGTGTATTACTTTCGTTCCCCGGTAAAAAGTCACCTGAAACTTTAACTGGTCTTTTAACAATACCGGACGAATTTTTATTTTTTCTCCAAGTTCATTGTTCCTTATATTACTGATGGTAATCCCGGATAATTCACTGGTTAATGCATTATTTAATAATTCTGATAACTCCATGGTTCCTCTCCCTAAATTCACTCTTATATATATCTTAATTCCTTTAGGGGAAAAGCTCAACTAAAAATTTGCTTAATTTTTGAATTTTCAAAATTACTGTACACAGTAACTTTTCAAATTTCGTAACAAGACTCCCATAATACATACAGCCGCTTCCGGAGCAGGAGCAAAACAGCTCCGGAAGCGGCTGTATGTATTATGGGTTTTGATTCGAAAACCTTCTAAATTAAAAATATATTTTCTTCATATTTTTCATTTCTCTTTTCTGGCGAATGCTGTTTGGGGTGTAATCTTCACATCGAACATACGATTTTTCATTGCTTTCTGATAATACATTTTGGTTCAGATAATCAACAAAATTTTTTATACCAAAAACCGTTCCGGATAGTTTCTCATCATAGGAAACTCCATCCACAAATTCAAGAAAAGCCTCCTGATATTCCAATATGTGATCTGCAATAATTTCAGGAACACAGATTACATCCACACTATGCATCCACTGAACCAATATCTTTTTCATTTTTTCCTCCCTTATAGTTAGTGTTTAATCGATATATAATTTTGTATTAATAACATCTCGCCTTCTCGCCCATCTGTCAAAACATCTTTTATAAATTCTGTAACATATATAGTGGCGTAAGATATGAATTTCCTTTGTATATTCTTATTCCATCGGACGAAATAAGAAGGAGTGAATTACTTCTAAAGCAAACATCATTATCCTTATACCCTATTCTAGAATTACTACCTATCCCAATTACCCCATTATATTGCGCCGGGTAATCAATTGTACTAATTTCGTTACTATAGCTCGCATATATGGTGAGTTCTCCTTTATGAGCACTTATCCATTCATCCAATTCTTTTGAATAATAACCACTACTAAGACTAATGCTTACATATTTTACCTTATGCTTACACATCCATTCTAAACCCTGAATAATATTTTCACTCTTAATTTTTCCTTTTTCTTCCGAATTGTAATAATATATAGTTAACTCGTCATTGTAGGATTGAATAAATTCAATCAACATATCACCATGAGACACCCCTTGACTACTCTTTTGAATATTTCCCTCATATATCACATTATTGTATTCCCCTGCTATACAACCGTCAATAACACCACATTTTTCACTATCTTTGCTACTTGATACAATTGGTAAAACAATCAAATACTTTTTCCAAACTATTAAAGCAACTATAAAAATAACTATCACAATACTTCCAAAAATAACTTTATTTTTTTTCATTTGTTTACCCAATTACTGGTGCACCGTAGAAGGAATGAAATCCATTATGATATGCATGCCCATTATTTGTACCCTTATGGTAATGATATAAATATACATTCCCTTTTCTTCTGTTTAAATCTATTTCACCTCTAGACCCTGTCGGATAATAAAAACATCCCGATTGTGTAATAATTTTTCTTGCCAATGTAGATGAAAATGAATATACACTTTGATTCTTTTTTACTCTAGCAATAGCCTTTGACTTTGTAATTGCCTTCGGGACAATTACAACTTTTCCTTTCCATATATTTGCAGCATAATAATATTTCCTTGCTTTCTCTCTTTTAGTTTTACTTGCCGCCTGAACAGCAGAATAAAATTTTGTTGCCACAATATATACAATTCCTCCAATAATTACTGCAAGGCAAGCGGCTAATAAAGCTTCTAACACCATTCCAATTGTTATCACAACTCCAGCACCAATAACAATTCCAACTTGCCCGTCATACTCATCTTCAGTAATATCTTCTAAATCGGTAAATTCTTCAACCATTTCTCCTTCTTGGCATACTTCCACATCGACATTATCCATCTGTAAATCAACAATTTCTATTTCGTATTCCTCCATACTTTTATCATCAGTTTCATTTAGTAATTCTAATTCTGCATTTCCATCTGGTTCCAAAATCATACAAGCTTTATTCAATGCACTATTCCCTTCAACAACAACATTCATATTGTCATCTAAAAATACATTAAATTTTACCCCCTCTACATAAACTGTTTCTGCTATTTTATTTTCTTGTGCACATACCGATACTGAAATCAAATTCACTATTAAAACCACTACCAAAAATAAACCAATATACTTTTTCATTTTTTCCTCCATTTTTAACAATCTTTAAGTCATCAAATATAGCATTTTACATGTCGTTTGCTCAAGTGAAGCATGAGAATTACTCAGGATTTTACAAAATTATATTCTACTGTTCCATTATATTACTTCATCATTTTACGTCTATTAGTTTTTGTAATTGGTTTTTGTTAGTTTTTGTTGGTTTTTGTCGGTTTTTATTAATCCTTTATTTATGCGAAAAAAGCTCCCGATAAATACACTTCACCGAGAGCTAAAACAGAATTATCAATTTTTCATTTCCATGATTTTTCTCCTAAATTTACTCTTACATATATCTTAATTCCTTTAGGGGAAAAGCTCAACTAAAATTTGCTTAATTTTTTATTTTTATAACAATTGGAGATACCAGGACACCCATAATACATACAGCCGCTTCCAGAGCAGAGGCTAAACAGCTCTGGAAACGGCTGTATGTATTATGGGCTGTGCTTTGGAATCTTCAAAAGTGAATTGTTTCGCAGTTACCTATTTTGATTCATACTTCTATCGAATTATTGTCCCAAACGGCATCAAGGCCAGTTTTGCAAGTTTAAAGTGCTGAAGCCCGAATGGTATTCCAATAATTGTTACACATAAGAGCAGACCAAAAACACAATGTTCCAAAGCAAGAGGCAAGCCTGATATAACAAGCCATATAATGTTCACCAAAAAAGAACCTGCTCCACCGCCATATTCCACCTGTTTGCCAAATGGAAAAAAACTCAATGAAGCCAGCTTAAAACACTGAACACCAACAGGTATTCCTACAACCGTAATACACCATAAACATCCCGCAAGACACCAACTAAGACCGGATATTGCACCGCCAAAAATAAACCACAACAAATTACCTAAACAACCCATATACTTTTCTCCCTTTACAGTCTAATCAAAATGTGCTTTTGCATTAATATTTCTAAAAAATCATATTTTACTGTTTCATTATATCATTTCGCTTTTTTTATATCTATTAGTTTTTGTTGGTTTTCGTTAGTTTTTATTAGCTCTTCATTTTTGCGAAAAAAGCTCCCGGTAAATACACTTTACCGAGAGCTGAGTGAGAAACCCTATGGTGACGAACTTAGTGCCTCTTAGAATTTAATTACTGCGACATTGTTTTCGCCTGTTTTAGGAAGATTCCACCTATATCATGGGCGTACTGATAATTTTAATTATTTCTATTTTTGTATTTTTTTACTTACCTTTACTTTGCTCCATGAACCATACAATTTGATATTCTTTTTCCCGTCTTTCGCTATTTTGTAACTTCTTACACGAACATAATATTTTTTGCCTGATTTTAATTTTTTCAGCGTTGTAGATGTTTTTGTTTTTTTGTTAATCGTTATGTTCTTGTTATTCTTATTAAACTTACTGTCTGTTGCATATTCAATCTGATAACCTGAAGCCATACTATCCTGTTCCCACTTTAATGCTATCGTTTTTGCCTTCACTACAGCTTTTTTAATGCTTGCTCTTTTCGGCTTAACAACAATCTGAATTTTAACAGTTTCCTGGTTCTCACTTTGGTTATCTTTCACTTTCACTGTAATATCGCAGATTCCGGTGCTTTTTATCTTCACCTTTCCGTTTTTTTCAACAGTTACAACTTTTTTGTTAGAGGTAGTATAAGTTGTTTCTAATCCTTCTTTTGCAAAATCTACATCCAATTTAAAGCTCTTAGCACCATAAACTTTTTCATATTTCTTATGGTAGGATGACACCAACTTTTCGTTCTTTGGAGTTGCTGTCGGTTCTGCTGTTGGCTGTACTGTTGGAGTTGCTGTTGGTGCTGCCGTCGGCTGTACTGTTGGAATTGCTGTTGGTGCTGCTGTCGGCTCTACTGTTGGAGTTGCTGTTGGCTCTGCTGTTGGCTCTACTGTCGGTTCTGCTGTTGGCTGCACTGTCGGCTCTGCTGTTGGCTGTACTGTCGGAATTGCTGTTGGAGTTACTGTTGGTTCTACTTCTTTCAATACCAGAGAGGCGATTGCTGTTTCAAGTGCTGCATGCGCCTGTGAAACTTCTGCCTGCTTGACTGCCGGATTTGCAGACACTGTCTGAGCCATTTTTAATACATTTTCAAGTTCCTTCCAAGATTCTTCTGTGTACTGATCTTTTACAAGTGTATTGACATATGCAATTTTCTGGTTCAGTTCTTCCTTATTTACAGAAACAGCTTCCGTTTTGTTTTCTAAATCAGGATATACCTCATTGCCTTCCTCTGTTCCAAGCATGATTTCATTTACTTTTGTCTGTTCAGAAAGCTCACTGCCAAATGTAATTTCTGCTAATTTTTCCGGCTGCTTTTCATATGCGATAGTTAATTTCAGCTGTCCTTCTTCTACTTCCTGACGCAGAATCGTTCCGCCTGCTGCATCAATATTTTTTACAGATACCCCGCCTAAATCAATTACAGCATCAATAACTCTTGTTTCTTTCTTTGCATTAGACAGTGTTAACGTTCCTGTTTCTCCCGTCCTTACAAAAGCTACTTTTTCAATATCCCGGTTCTTCTTTGCCATTTCCTCCTGTGTCAGGAATGTAGCGTCATCAAATACTTTTCCTGTCATGGATTCCGGTTTTTCTACTCTCAAACCATCTAAGGCTATGGCCGCAATATCAGAATTGTTTCCGCCTTCTAACCGTTTTCCGGAATTAACAGTCTGTCCACCGATACCAATAAAAATATCCATGTTAGACGGATCTGTAGAACCATGACCGGTACCACTTCCGCCGTGGTCTGCATTGGCAATAATCAATGTTTCATCATACGTTCCTGTTTCCTTCAATGCATCTACTACGGCCTTAAAGTAATTATCATACTGCTTGTATTCTGTCCAGTAAGTATCATTGTAATATCCTGTGCTGTGTCCCACATGATCCATCCAGTCACTCTGCATATAGACAATGGCTGTATTCTTATATTCGTTGCTCTTAATATACTTCGCCACATCATAGAAGCTTTCCTTGGAAGCTGATGGTCTTCCAACCACGCCTGCATCCGGTTCGATAATTCCGTTCAAAATTTCTGTCCACTCAGAAAATGCGCTCAGAGAACGGCTTGGAGCTTCCTTCTGTACTGCTTTGAACATAGATGGATATTTTGCTGTGGCAAGACCAAAATCTCCATAATACTCTCTAGAGGCACTGTCGTTAGTCACCTGATGTGCCGCATCAGCATCTTTCCATGGAATTCCATGAAGTATTGCACTATAATTCTGACCTGAGATAGATGGCTCTACCGCGGTAGCAGTATAGCTGGTTGCAAATTCTTCATTAAACAGCTTCATGGTGTATTCATTTGTACGCTTTGCCATGATAGCCGGATCAGAAGTCTTTGCAGGAAGTGTCTGGGTGGAATTTGTATAGTATATCCATTCAGGACTCCATGCCGAACCGCCTCCATCTGTCGTTAAAATAACCGCGTGCTTATATGGATAAATTGCTGCTTCTTCTGCAATGGCTTTTTTCTGGTCCTGATTTCCTGCCAATGCTACATCACCGGCACCTACTACACCATCACCGTTTAAATCAAGACTGTCATTGGTACAGATGGTCAACTGTTTCTCTGCCTGCGGCATATCTATCTTTCCAGTTACATCTTCATCTTCTGCAAATGCCTGGAAGTTTTCTGTTTTTAAAGTAGTATTTACGTTTTCATTGGTTTCTTTTACTTTAAACAGAATCTGTCCAAGTCTTGTAGAGGCATACTGTTTGAAATCTGCTACCGTAAGACCACCTTTATAGGTCACTTTCAATTTTCCGGCTGTGCTGTCATCAATGGTCAGACCGGAAACGTTATACTGTACACCACTGTATGTAAGGAGGTTAGCGTCATAGTTAAGTTCGTAAGTTATCTTATCCACAGAACCTGCCTTTGCTCCATTGGCATGGAGATTTACACTCATTTCCCCGCCTGCCGGAGCTGTTTCCGCTGAAACAATTCCAATATTTACCTGCTGTGGCTGTACTTTTTCTATGTCTGCGCCTTCAAACGCCTTATCACATAATGCTGCAATTTCTTTTTCACTTAACGCCCTGTCATAAACTCTGGCTAAACTGATAGAACCTTCTGCCCAGAACTGTGCCCCATTGTCGTTATTACTGTCCGCTCCAATAAGAAAGTTCTTTGCACTGTCTGAGGCCGGATATGATACTCCTCCATTGGCTGCAATCTGATCAACCAGTTTTCCATTTACATATAATTTTACTGCACTGCCGTCAACCACACCAACTGCATGTACCCATTGTCCTGCTTGAATAGCTACTTTCGGCTGCTTGTATCCGCCATCCACATGGGCGAAGAAGTTCAATGCTCCATTTTCCAATCCAAGGCCAATTCCACCGGACTGCTGGTTGGAAAACATATCGTATTCTCCACTAGAAGGAATGCTGTCATATTTAAACATACATTCGATGGTTACTGCATCTTTAATTTTTTCATACTTTGTATCATCAAACGGATAAAGATAAGCAGAACTTCCATCGAAATGTGCTACTTTTTTATGAAGTTCGCTGCTCTCTGTAACTGTAGGATTTCCAAGCACCCGATAACTGTTTGCCATTTCTGACTTGTCTGTCGCATCACCATCGGCAAAATCAACATTCATCACATTGGCAACAGGCAGTCCATCCTCTTCCTGTGATGCTTTAACCGCAATTGTTACTTCATCTGTAATACTGTTCCCTGCTGCATCCACTGCTGTATAAATCAGCTTATAAGAACCAGCTTTTGTGAAAGTAAATGTACTTGCTTCTACAGAAGCACTATCGCCACCAATTGCATATACCACCTGATTATTGCTGTCAACAATTTCTGCCTTAAGTGTTACTGCTGTACTATTGTCTGCTGCTTTTGCTGCCGGAATGTTATATGTTTCGTTCTGCTTTCCTGTTTCTGCTACATTTCCTTCTTTCTGAAGCATTGGTTTCTCTGTATCAAGAGATTTTAAGTCGCGATTTGCAAGCATTTTAATCTGTTTTTCTGTCAATGGTTCACTGTACATTCTTGCTGTTGAAACTTCACCGGAAAGTGGAGATTCCACGCCACCAAAGCTACTGTCGCCACCGATAACATAATACTGGACTGCTTCTGCCGGTGTTGTTACATTACCACTTGCTGCAACTGAGGCAACTTTTTCACCATTCACATAAAGAATAACTTTTTTCCCATTATAGGTCACTGCCATATGATTCCATGCATTAAAGTTAATGGCTGCTGTTGCCTTTGGAACCTTATAACCACCATTAATATGCACCCACGCAGATGCATCCGCTTTTGTTGCATCATCACTGTTTGGATAAATTTCAAATCCTATACCTGCACTTTGCATATTTCCAAAGAAATTCACGTAGCCATCATTAAATGCGTCCACATAAACTACACTTTCCATGGTAAATCCATCGTTTGTCTTTTTATACTGCTCACTTGTCCAGTCTGTACAGAAAGCTTCTGATTTCAATCCGCTGAACTTCGCTGTATACTTACCAAGTGCATCGTTCATTTTAATATTATTTCCATTTCCACCGTAGAATGTATGCTTTTCTGCCGAATGATCTTCTAACACACCGTTTGAGAAATCTACATCCAAAAGGTCTGCTGTTGGAATTCCCGCTACCATATCCTCAAATGTCAATGTGGAATCGTCTTCTCCTGTTGTCTTAAATGTTTCAGACAAATAGTTTTCAGATACCAGACCATATGCATCTATTGCATAAACTCTCAATTCATATTCCGTACCTGGATTCAGGTCTGATGCCACCTGAGTAATTGTTTCAGGCATCGGTGTAAAGTAATATTCTGAAAATGTTTTAAATGTCTTTTTTACTTCTCCTGTTGCTTTATCGATAAAATCATATCTGTAGGAGTGTACAATGTCACCTACACTGTTTTCCGGAACAGATGCCTGATCAAATTCAATCTTTACAGAATCTTCTGAAACATCACTCAAAGTAATTTTATCTGTCTCATCAAATTCAGGTGCAACAGCTTTTTCTTTACGTTCGTCTGTATATGGCAGTTTTTTTGTAACATCAAATGTCCAGGTCTGATCCAGATATTTGTCTGCAATAAAATCATAGTTCTTGATTGTAACAACACTTCCATCTACACTAACTTCTAATCCCTGTGCAACATTATTTGCATTTGGAGGAATGGAGCCATAAATCATACCGGTTTCCAGTTCCATATAAGATAAGGTTACTGTATTGACTGCTGTATAACCACCATCCTGCCAGATACTTGTAGGGTTATTATTCGGCGAATGAATATGTCCTGAAAATGTTACCACCTGAGGATAATTCTTAAAGACTTCCTCCAATCCATAACCATACCATTCATGAGATACGTAGAATGTATCTTTGATAGGATGATGGAAGAATACAAAAATCGGTTTTTCAGGATCTTCTGCCACCGCAGCATCCAACTGTTCTTTTAACCAGTCTACTGCATATGTGTATGTACCACCTCCCTGTGAGGAACCACGGCCTGTTGTTTCATCCAGCGTACCTGAGCCCGGACTAAGGGTAATAAAATGGTAACCATTCACAACCTGATTATTATTTGGTATATTTCCTGTTGCTTCCAAGAATCCTGCTGCACTATTTCCTTCATGATTACCCATAGATGCAATCAACGGAATTTTAAGATTTTCATCCTTTACATTTTCCCATGTTTCATATTCCGCCTCTGAACCACGATCGGTAAGGTCACCCACAACAACTGCTGTATCCATTCCAAGATCGCTGTACCTTTGGAATGCTTCCGCAAGTCTTGCCTGTTCTGTCTTTTTTGACGGACCAACATGGGTATCCGATACAACACCAAAGGTTACTTTTTCTTCTTCAGTATTGCTTTCTGTTTGCTGTGGCTCTGTCGCCTGAAATGCCTGCACTTGAATTCCGGAAAATCCGGAGCCTACACACGTACACGCCACGATCAATGCCATAAGACATTTCACTTTTTTTAGCTTCATACTCTTTTCTCCTTTTGCTTTTTAATCTTGCTTGTTTTCCAAACACTGTACTATCACAGAAAGTGTACTTTTTTTATATTTAATTCATAAACACAATTTCGTAAAACGTTTGTTAATTCATTTTCATATTTCAAGATTTTTTGTTGCATTTTGGTAATAATTCAAAAAAGCCTCTGAGCAAATATTCTCTATTCGCCCAGAGACTTTTTATTTCCTATCTACCACCTATGGCATCTACCCTTACGGCATCTTCTGCGGAAAACTTCATTAAAAAATAATACATCAATCAAATCCCGCCTTCCATCGTTCGGTCTGCAGTTTCTGCAAGGTGGTCTTCTTTCACCGCCCGGTCTTGCCATACTGTTTACTTCCTGAGAATCCATATTTTCTGATGCCATTTCTACCTGTAACGGTTCCATATCTTCATATATTTTATCACAATACCGGCTTAGTACAAATTTATCCGGATATTCATCATACAAAATGCTTCCTTCGTAATCAATGGAATCGCATACTTCTACTACCTTTTTCTGGATTTCTTTTGCACGGGAAGGATACATTTCCATAATTTGCTCTAATTCCTTATCTAAATCATCCTCTGTCAAATTATTTTCATTCCACACTTCCATTCCCCGCAGGGTTTCTCCATAATAGTATGGCATCACCATATTAGGCGGATACATAGAATGGGGTGGATACATCATCGGCGGACGTTGATGTCCCGGCATCATTCCCGGGCAGCCGCCTGGCATCATCTGCCCCTGATTCCACGGCATCATTTGTGGCTGCCCCCCTGGCATCATCTGCCCCTGATTCCACGGCATCATTTGTGACTGATTTCCCGGCATCATCTGTCCTTGATTATCCGGCATCATCTGTGATTGGTTTCCTGGCATCCTTTGTGGCTGTCCTCCCATCGGTGATGCTACATTGGAACTGTAAACGCCTCTTTTCCTTGTTTCCCCGGTATTTTTATATTCCATACTGCCTCCATGTTTCATTCAAAATTACAGTACTAATATATGCGGGTAGTTACAATTTTGTGACTACATATGTTACATTCCCTACATTCAGAAATCCTCATTCAGCAAAGGCGTGGCCAATAGGACTTCCGTCACATCCGTTTCCTCATTGTATACAATAGCTATAGTAAGATTAATCTTATCCTTTCCCACTTTCTTATATTCTTCAATCAGTGGAGTATATGCATAGACCACATACTCGTTTTCTCTATGTTCCACTACCACCTCTGCCTTAAGTTTTTCTAGCAGTTCCATGGAAATAGTATCTTTTTGTTCCGTGCTGAATTTTCCCTGATATTTTCCATTAATATTAATAACTGTCTGTGGTGTTTCAGAATACCGGTTCATAATCATTTTCACGGTATCATCATAATAAAAAGCACTTTCAATGGAGTTTTCAATCTGAAGTTCAGTCTTTAAATACTGCTTCACCTCCATAGCCGCTGCTTCTTCTGTACCCTTTTCTTCCGTAATGAATTCTATTTTTGTATCTGCTTTCATACCATCTAAAAAAAGAGTTACTTTTCTTCCATACTGGTCATGGTTTTCCTCTAAAGTATAGTTATCCACAATTCCCAGCGATTCTGCCATGGTTTTCAACAAAAACTTCTGTTCTTCCACCGTCAGGTAATCTCCACTGTATTTCCCATAAGATTGGATTTTACTGTTTTCCTGCATCATGCTCATACTGTGAAACGCCTGAATTACTTCCGTTTCTTTTTCTCCGCCTAACATATCTATACCCTGAATGATGGCGGCAATCCATAAGACAACTGCCAATGCCGTTATTATTTTTTTCATATAAAAAGACCTCCTATCTTCCTACTTATTCCAAGTATTACCAGATAAAAGGTCTTTTATACATTTTGTTTAATGTTTAATTACATTGATTCGGGCAATTGCTCTGTGTAAAGCAGTTTCTGCCCTAGCTATATCTGTTTTGGTGTCTTTTGCCCTAATTCTCTCCTCGGCTCTTTCCCTTGCTGCTTCTGCTCTGTCCAGATCAATTTCATCCGGCCACTCTGCGGCTTCTGCCATAACAGTCACCTTTTCCGGTAGAATCTGTACAAAACCGGAATGTAACGCAGCATTTTTCAGTCCGCCTTCTTCAGTTATGGTTAGAATTCCCGGTGATAAAATACTTGTCAGCGGAATATGTCTTGGGTAAATACCCATTTCTCCCTCTGTGGTATTTAACTCCACCATGGACACTTCGCCCTCATAAAATATTCTGTCGGGACAAATCACCTGCAATTTCATTAATTCTGCCATTTTATCACCCCTTACTTCACACGGGCGAGTACATCATCAATGTTTCCTGCATTTAAGAAACAGCTTTCCGGAATTTCGTCATATTTTCCTTCCAGAATTTCTTTAAAGCCCTGAATTGTTTCGGATACCGGAACATATCTTCCTTCCAGTCCTGTAAACTGTCCTGCAACGAAGAATGGCTGAGATAAGAATCTCTGTACCTTTCTCGCACGGGATACTACCAGCTTATCATCTTCTGAAAGTTCATCCATACCAAGAATAGCAATGATATCCTGTAATTCCTTGTATTTCTGAAGAATTTCCTGTACACCACGGGCAACCTTATAATGTTCTTCACCCACGATTCTAGGATCCAGAATACGTGAAGTAGATTCCAACGGATCTACTGCCGGATAAATACCAAGTTCTACGATAGCACGTGAAAGAACCGTAGTAGCATCCAGATGGGCAAATGTTGTTGCCGGTGCCGGGTCAGTTAAGTCATCGGCAGGCACATATACCGCCTGAACGGAGGTAATGGAACCATTCTTGGTAGAAGTAATACGTTCCTGTAATGCACCCATTTCTGTCTGTAAAGTTGGCTGGTAACCTACCGCTGATGGCATACGTCCAAGCAACGCTGAAACTTCAGAACCTGCCTGTGTAAAACGGAAAATATTATCAATAAATAACAATACATCTTTTCCGCCTTTATCACGGAAATATTCTGCCATAGTAAGTCCTGTAAGACCCACTCTCATACGAGCTCCTGGTGGTTCATTCATCTGTCCGAATACCATGGTTGTCTTATTAATAACCCCGGAATCTTTCATTTCATGGTAAAGGTCATTTCCTTCTCTGGTACGCTCACCTACACCGGTAAATACAGAATATCCTCCATGCTCTGTTGCAATGTTACGAATCAATTCCTGAATCAGAACGGTTTTACCAACGCCGGCACCACCGAACAGACCAATCTTACCACCTTTCTGGTAAGGGCAAAGCAAATCTACTACTTTGATACCTGTTTCAAGAATTTCTGTTGTTGTTGACTGCTCCTCAAATGCCGGAGCTTTTCTATGAATTGGGGAATATTCTACCTCTTTCGGTGCTTCCCCATTATCAATCGGTTTTCCTAATACATTAAAGATTCGTCCAAGGGTATTTTCACCAACAGGTACGGTAATCGGAGCTCCGGTTGCAACTGCATCCATTCCTCTTACCAGACCGTCCGTAGGACCCATGGCAATACATCTTACTGTATCATCTCCCAGATGCTGTGATACTTCTACCACCAGCACATCAGAATCCTGCTTTGTAATCTCAATTGCTTCATTGATTTCAGGTAAATTTCCTGTGCTGAATTTTACGTCAAGTACCGCACCAATAATCTGAGTGATCTTACCTATATTTTTATCTGCCATTTACTCACTCACTCCTTTAGCTTATTGCTTCGGCACCGGCTATAATCTCAGTTAATTCCTGAGTAATCGAGCCTTGTCGTGCCCTGTTATATAACAATGATAACGAATCTATCATTTCTTCTGCATTGCTTGTCGCTGAATCCATCGCCTGCATTCTGGCTCCGTTTTCACTGGCTACCGCCTGCATTAATGCACCATAAACAATACTTGTAATATATTTTGGAATAATCATATCCAAAGCTTCTTCTTCCTCCGGCTCATAGTTCATGGGAACACTCTTTGTGTTTGTTTCCTCTTCACTAATCTCTACCGGCAGAAGTTTAATTCTCCTTGGTTCATGGCTCACCGTGTTTTTAAAGAATGTATAAGCAAGATAAATCTCTTTGATTTCTCCCTGCTCAAATGCGGTAAGTAAATCTCTACTAATCACATTTGCATCACTGTACTGAGGATCTTCTATAATATCGGAATAGTCCTGCTTTATCTCATAGCCTCTCCTTGCCAGTGCATCCCTTCCCTTAGAACCCACAGTGTAAATCACCATGTCTTCCTTTGGAATCTCAAACCCTGTTACAAGCTTTATAATGTTGTTGTTATAACCGCCTGCCAGTCCTCTGTTGGATGTAATCACAACAATGGCTGTCTTTCCGGTATCTTTTACCTTTAGATAAGGGTGATTAATGTTTCCGGATTTTGCCAGCATAGAATTCACTGTTTCATACATAAAATCAAAATACGGCTTGGATTGCTCCGCTTTTGCCTTTGCTTTCTGCAATTTTACTGTTGAAGTAAGCTTCATAGCTTTTGTAATCTGCTGTGTACTTTGAATACTGACTTTACGCCGTTTAATATCTCTCATTGATGCCATGATATCACCCTCCCTTCTCTCATTTTACTAATGCACATCTGCTTTCTTTCTAAAATTCTTTTTTGAATTCTTCAATAGCTTTTACTAATGCTGCCTCGTTTTCTTCTGAAAGCACCTGTGTTTCGCGAATCTGAGCCGGGATTTCAGGATATTTTGTATCAACAAATTCAAAAAATTCTGTTTCAAAACGACCAATGTCCTCTACCGGAATATCCAAAAGATATTTTTTCGTAGCAGCATAAATAATCATTACCTGATACTCTACTGCCATCGGCTTGTACTGCGGCTGTTTTAACATTTCCTTGATTCTTTCACCCTGTGCAAGACGCTCTTTTGTATCTGCATCCAGTTCAGAACCAAACTGTGAGAACGCTGCAAGTTCTCTGTACTGGGCAAGCTCTACTCGAATCGGACCGGCAATTTTCTTCATGGCCTTAATCTGTGCTGAACCACCAACTCGTGATACAGAAAGACCTGCATTTACTGCCGGACGGAAACCGGAATTAAACATTTCCGTTTCCAGATAAATCTGCCCGTCTGTAATGGAAATTACGTTAGTAGGAATGTATGCAGATACATCTCCTGCCTGTGTTTCAATAATCGGAAGTGCTGTTAAGGAACCTCCGCCTAACTCATCAGAAAGTCTTGCGGCACGCTCTAACAATCTGGAATGTAAGTAGAATACATCTCCAGGATAAGCTTCACGGCCTGGTGGTCTTCTCAGAAGTAAGGACAGTGTACGATATGCCGTAGCATGTTTGGATAAATCATCATACACAATCAATACATCTTCTCCGTTTTCCATCCATTCTTCTCCAATAGCACATCCGGCATATGGAGCAATATACTGTAATGGTGCAAGTTCACTGGCTGTAGATGCAACTACAGTGGTGTAACTCATAGCACCGTATTCTTCCAAGGTCTTTACAATGGTTGCCACAGTAGATGCTTTCTGACCGATAGCAACGTAAATACATTTTACATTCTGACCTTTCTGATTAATAATAGTATCAATGGCAATAGCTGTTTTACCAGTCTGACGGTCACCAATGATAAGCTCACGCTGTCCACGTCCAATCGGAACCATGGAGTCAATCGCCTTAATACCTGTCTGTAATGGTGTATCTACAGATTTTCTGGAGATAACACCAGAAGCCACACGCTCAATCTGACGGAATTTATCTGTTTCAATCGGTCCTTTGCCATCAATCGGCTGTCCCAATGCATTGACTACACGTCCCAGCATTGCGTCACCACAAGGAACCTCAACCACCCTGCCGGTAGTCTTTACAATGTCACCTTCGTTAATATTCTTAGAATCTCCAAGTAATACGGCACCTACATTGTCTTCTTCCAAGTTAAGAATCATTCCATATACTTCCCCAGGAAATTCCAGAAGCTCTCCCTGCATTGCTTTTTCAAGTCCATGCACTCTGGCGATACCATCCGCTACCTGAATAACGGTACCCACGTCAGATACTTCAAGCTGTGAAGAATAACGTTTAATCTGTTCTTTTATTACTGAACTAATTTCTTCTGGTTTTAAATTCATGGAATTTAGCACCTTCTTTCTTCATTTCTTATGCTAACTGAATTTTTAACAAATCTCTTGTCAAATCATTCAACTTATGTTTTATGCTGCTGTCTACAACTCTGTCACCAATTCGCACTACCATACCGCCAATCAGCGAAGAATCTGTAGCGTAATTCATTTCCATTGTTTCATACTCTGTGGTCTCAATCAATCGCTTTACCAGTGCTTCCTTTTGTTCCTCCCTCAGTTCGACTGCTGTTGTAACAAACGCCACACCGATTTTTTTATATTCCTTCACTTTTGCGATAAAATAGGAGAGAATGGCTTTCATCTCTTTAAATCTTCCTTTTTTAATCACAATTACAAGAAATCCTGTCATTTCATCACTGATGTTTGACTTAAATATGTTTTCAACCACATTTTCTTTTTCTTCTTTACTAATTTTAGGGTGTGTCATCAGCTTGACTAAATCTTCATTTTCGGCGAGAACCTGTAATACAAATCCAGCTTCGTCTAAGAAAAGATCCACTTTTCCTTCCTCCAATGCCAGTTCAAACAATGAGTCCCCGTATGTTTTTGCTGCTAGCTTAGCCATGTTTTATCACCCATTTCTTTTATGGTTTCGTCAATGAGAGAATCCTGCACTGTAGTGTCAATGGATGCTGCCACAACCTTGCCTGCTAAACAAGAGGCAATGGTAACCATTTCCTTTTTCATTTCATCAGCCACACGTTTCTTTTCTAACTCAGCCTCTTTTCTGGCATGCTCGATAATTCTTGCTGCCTCTGCCTTTGCTTCTTCCACAATTTTAGCTTGGTTTTGTGTTGCTTTTTTACGTGCGCTGCTTAAGATTTCCTCTGCTTCTTTGTTAACATCCTTTAATTTTGCTTCATACTCTGCCTTCATTTCCATAGCAGATTTCTTCTCATTCTCTGCAGTATCCAAATCATTTCGGATTCTGTCCTGTCTTGCTCTCAAGAAATTTCTTACAGGATTAAAGAACAAATAAGATGCCACTAAAAAAAGGATAAAAATATTCACGGCAGTAATTACACTGTCTGCAATTAATTGTAAATCCAAATCAAATAATCGTTCCAAGGTCCAGCCTCCTTTCGGCTTATTTTTTTACCTGCATTTGTAATCGCCTCTTAAAGAAGTGGCTTAACGAATAACAGTAAGAATGCAATAAGTAAGCCGTAAAGACCTGTTGTTTCTGCTACCGCCTGACCTAAAAGCATGGTAGATGTAATATCTGATTTTGCTCCCGGGTTTCTACCAACTGCTGCTGCTGCATGACCTGCTGCGATACCCTGTCCAATACCAGGACCGATACCTGCGATAACTGCTAAACCTGCACCGATTGCTGAACATGCTAAAATTAAATCTTCTCCTGTAATATTCATATAATTTTCCTCCTGTTTTCTTATAATAGTTTTTGTTTTGCATTTTATGCGCTATGCATCTGAAATTTTGTCATTGACATACGTCATTGTAAGCATACAGAATACATATGTCTGAATTGCTCCGGCAAATAAGTCAAAATAAATGTGAAGAGCTGCCGGGAATCCAAATCTTAAAAAGATTGGTAAGAGCCCATACACCAGTGCCATCATAACGGTACCGGATAATACGTTACCAAATAAACGTAGTGAAAGTGAAATAGGTACTGCAATTTCACCGATTAAGTTAACCGGCAAAAACAATGGTATTGGATCTAATAAGGCTTTTGCCGCTCCAAGCTTGTTATGCTTTACATTATTAAACTGAATAATGAAAAACGATAACACACCTAACGGAAAGGTTACTCCGTAATCTGCAGTAGGCGGTCTAAGTCCAAAAATACCTGAGATATTGCTGATTAAAATAAAGATAAAAATGCTTCCAATATAGTTTGCGAATTTGTGGGCATTTTCCCCAAGACTGCCTTTTACCATGTTGTCAAGCATCTCTACAATCAGCTCAATCACATTTTGAAACCCTTTTGGAACTTCATCCGGATTCTTCATTTTCTTTCTAGCTGCAATAAACAATATCAAAAGAATAATATCCACAATCAGAATACTGACGTGGGTGGTAGTAATCCACAATTCCTGTCCAAAAAGCTTATACGGAATCAGACCTTTAATCATAAACCCCATGTCATTGCTTGCTGCTATTGCACCTGCTGTACTCACCAACTCCATCTGCTCACCCTCCTTTTCCTTAATTGTCAGATAAAATTTTACCTTTCATCTGCATGAAATGTTAATTTATTCATATATTTATGAATATGCGGTTGCAACATGGCTCCCGCTTTTAACCCAAATAAACCTACAAAATACATAAGGATAGTAGTCGTACCCAAATCCATAACTACCATCAGTGCCAGTATGATAATAATGGCCAGCATTCTTACTGCATATGCCATTGCAGTTTTTGACTGTGCTGCCTTTCCCTCAAAATCAAGAATTCTTTCTAATGTGGACTGCATATGTATGGCACGCCAGACAGAAACAGCAGTTCCCATGAATAATCCAATCAGAAACATTTTTTTATTTTCTACCCACCATACACCAAGCAGTGCAACCACCACTCCAAACAATAGCGTCCCCAGTATTAATTCTTTTAATACACTGCTATTTTCGTCTGTCATGACCTGATTCCTCCTTGTTATCATAAATTGCTTTTGCCGAAATATAAACATTTCGGAATCCAGCCATGGCTCCTAAAATAAAAAATGGGATTACAAAATATGTTCCAAATTTCTTGTCAATTAGTATTCCCAAAAAAGAGCATAAAAAAATAGGAACCAGCATGTGTATGGAAAGCTGTGTAATCATTGCTAATGATTTGTAGACACTTTTCTTATACTTCATGCCTGCTCCTTTCAATGGCAGAACAGTTAAAACTTTTCTTACCCCTCATGATATATAGCTTCCCCAAATATTTCTTTTTCTATTATAACATTTATTTCCCAAAAGTCCATAGAATTTATGCAATTTTTACAAAAAAAATGTTACCATAACGATTCCTTTGTTCATTATGGTAACATTTTCCTGTTCTATTGGTCTTTACAAAACCGTGCTTTTTCCTATTTTACTCATTTTACTCATATGTAACTCCGGATACGCCGCAACCGTTAAACATCATTAAGCTTCCGTCTGCCGGGCTCCAATTACTTCCAGCCATAATAACCTCCATACTGGAACAATCCTGAAACATAACGCCCATATACGCACCACTGTTGCCAAAATTATTTAAGAATACACGCTTTAAATTGGTATCATTCGCAAACATAGCTCCACAATTTTTCAGTTTTGGTGTTACAAAATTGCTTGCATCCAATGTTTCCAGACTTTCACATATGTAAAACATATATTCCATTGTAACAACATTTTCTGTATTAAAACTGCTCACATCCACAGTTTTTAATGCCTTACATTGTTCAAACATACCACTCATATCTGTAACCTTACTTGTGTCAAAGCTACCGACATTTACATTGGTAAGTGCATAACATTTATGGAAAACTCCCTTCATATTTGTTACATTGCTTGTATCAAAAGAAGCAAGGTTCAAACTGGTAAGTCCGGAACACTGTGTAAACATACATTCCATATTTGTTACATTACTGGTTTCAAATTTGTTTAATTTTAACTCTGTCAAGGATGTACAGACTTCAAACATATAATCCATAGCCGTGGCACTTTGGGTATCGAAATCGGCTAAATCGACTGTTTTCAATGATGTACAATAGCCGAACATTTTTGACATATTCTGCACATTTTCCGTATTAACTTCCGTCAAATCCAAATCTGTTAACGCTTTACATTCATAAAGCATTGCTTCCATGGTTTTCACGCTGCTCAAATCCAGACCACTCAAATTCAGCGACTGTAAGCTATGACAAAACGAAAAGGTTCCTTCCATATCCTCTACCTTACTTAGATCCCAACTGCTCAGATTTATGTTTCTTAGGCTGGTACACTTTTCAAACATTAACTTCATTGACTTTACATTACTGGTATCTATTCCTTTACATGAAACAGAAGTTAGTGAACTGCAATGCCCAAACATGGATTCCAGTGTAATTACTTCACTTGTTATAACATTGTCCAAATTAACAGTCTTTAACGAAGAACTTGAGTAAAATACACCCGCCATATTTTTTATCTTGTTGTTTCCCCAGGCACTTAAATCTATGGTTTCCAGATTTTTACACGCAGTAAACATCCCTTCGATTGTCTCCACATTTGTCACATCAAAACCACTTACATCTACACGCTTTAATGCAGAACAGCTTCCAAATGTTAAAAGCATACTTGTGACATTTTTTGTATTTAGATTGGTTAAGTCAACATTTTTCAAAAAGGTTGCACTGTTAAAGGTAGAACACATGGTCTCTACCGTTCCTTTGTTCATTTGGAGTCCAAAAGAAACATACTCCAATCCGGTATAGCCAGAAAACATATCCCTTAAACTAGTTAGGTTTTCTACATCTACATAAGCATTGTTAACCCTGCTTTTATAGGCACTCCAAGGAGCATCTGCAAAGCTTATCTCCTGTCCATCCTCTGTTCCGGTATAACTTCCGGTCAGTAGCAAATCTCCATCCGTAGTAAGCTTCCAGACAATGCCGTCATGAACACCGCTTTCTTTGATACTGATATCAGATGAAAGCATCACTATAGTGACTTTATTTCTTTCTTCCGGATTTAATGTAAAAGTTCCGGTTGCCTGGTCATATCCATCCAGCTCAACCGCACATTCATATTCACCCGCCAAATAGTTTCCCTGTAAATTTCCGCTTTCATCGGATAATCCACTATATTGACTTCCCTCTACGCACGTTGCCTGAATCTCTGCTCCCGGCAAACTGTTTCCTGCTATATCTACAACAGATACGGTAAGATAGCCTGCCTGTTCTTGTGCAATGGCACGGAAAAACTCAGATGTTTTTGTTACTTTTCCGACAGTTATAACCACTTGATACATTCCTGATTCCACATAAGCACCGGAATCGTTTTTACCAGTCCAATTCAAAATCGTTTCTTTGTCTTTTGCAAGCAAATCATATTCTTTTGTAAACACTGCTTCTTTGCTTTCGTTTACAATCTCCAATTTTGCATTACTTATATCCGCATCTGTATTAATCATAATCTTCTGCGTAGAAACCCCGATTACAAAATCCCCACCTTCTTTTGTTTCCGTGGACACTATTATATTTCCTATTGTTGGCTCACTTGGTGTGATGTCCACCGGTGTAGGACTTACTTGATTTGTTGGTTCCACTGTCGGTGTCACTTCCGGTACTTTGGTCGGTTCCACTGTTGGTGTCACTTCTAGCATTTTGGTCGGCTCCACTGTCGGTGTCACTTCCGGCATTTTGGTCGGTTCCACTGTCGGTGTCACTTCCGGTACTTTGGTCGGTTCTACTGTTGGTGTTATTTTCGGCATTACCGACGGTGTTGGTGTTATCACTTTTGTAGAATCTGATACTGTTACTTTACACTTCAAGGTTTTCTTTGAAACGGTTGCTGAAATCGTTGTAGTTCCGACCCCCACTGCCTTCACTGCTCCCTTATTTGTAACTGTGGCAACTTTTTTATTGCCGGTACGCCATTTTACGGTGCCGGACGCATTCTTCACCTTCAATGTTGTACTTGCTCCCTTTTTCAATGTGACACTTTTCTTATTAAGTGACATTGCAGGTTTTACTGTTACCTTACAAGTGAATTTTTTCCCACTCACTTTTGCATAAATCTTAGCTGTTCCCACTTTTTTTGCAGTAACAACGCCTTTCTGAGTGACTGTAGCCACTTTCTTCTCGCTAGAAGACCATTTTACTGTTTTCGTTGCACCTTTGACTTTTAATTTAGTACTCTCCCCCACTCTGAGAGTCACCTTTGTCTTATCTAACTTCATTTTAGATGTTGCACTACTGTTAATAGGTGTACATATGACCGATAATAGACATACGATTAACACCCACGCAAATAACTTACGACCTTTTTTAGCTGTTTTCTTCATACCTTTTTACTCCTTTCCTTTTCCTCCGTTCCTTATTTTTTATCTTTTGTACATCCCTTTTATATTATACCATACCGTCACCAGCAAAACTACCAAAAATGCATTCATCGTCTTTGCAAGCACAGTGGAAGTTCCAGTCCATTCGTTTCCAGAAGCTCTCTGTCTGTGAGAATCTCCTTGGTAGGACCATCACAAATAATTTCTCCTTTTGACATCAAAATGGTACGCTTACATGTATCCAGAATCATATCCAGATCATGAGATGCAATAATCTTAAGATGCTCAAAAGAGTTTAAAATTCCTATGAGATTCCTTCTGTTCCTGGGATCCAAGGCAATAGAAGGCTCATCCATCAGGATAATGTCCGGTGTCATGGACAAGATGGTAGCAATGGAAACCAGCTTTTTCTCACCGCCTGACATTTTAAAAATCTGTTTATCCTTAAGATGTGGAATTCCTGTCAGTTCCAGTGCTTTATCCACCCTTCTCACCACCTCGTCTTCTGGAAGCCCATAGTTTCTCGGTGCAAAGGCAATATCCTGAAAAGCTGTGGACATAAACAACTGACTGTCTGAATCTTGAAACACATAACCAATTTTTTCTCGTATTTGAGGTAACGTTTCTCTCTGCACAGGTATATCCTCCACCCGAACACTGCCCGTAAAATCAAGGTTTAATCCCACTAGAATCTTCAAAAAAGTAGACTTTCCCACGCCGTTTGCCCCTACAAGACCAATAGAATCTGTTTCTCCGGCATGAAAGGAAATATTCTTCAAAACCTCTTTCCCCTTTTCATATCCATAACTCAAATTATCCACATCAATATGTATATGACTCATACAAGCATACCTCCAACAAAATTTCCAACTATAATCAATACAGGTACCTTTCTGAACAACACGAACACTCCCAGCCAAAATATCAGATAAAAGAGGTCTTTCCATTTCCATGTAGTCTTTTCTCTCACATAATCAAAGGTGCTGTCATATCCCCTAAGCACCATGCTCTCATAGACCATACCGGCACGATCCATACTTCTAAGAAGAAGCTGGCCTGTAAGAGAGCCCCATACTTTAAAGTGAACCCCCTTCTGCTTAGGTGCACGAAGAGAATATGCCTGAGTAATCCTATTGACCTCCTCAAGAAGCACCGTCACATACCGATAAGTCAGCATAATCTGTGTAACCATAATCTTCGGTATATGCAGCAGTCGAAAAGCGTAACACAACTTCTCAATTGTAGTGGTAGCAATCAAAAGATAGGATGCAAGCACTGTAAATACACCTTTCATCATCAATGTAATCATAGAAAGGACACCTGCACTTATGGTAACACCAAATACCACTATAGGAACTTTATCAAAGAATGGATTAAAAATACCAACAAAACATACCAATGGCAGCACTACCCGCAGTCTTTTCACGCTATCCCGAAAGGACAAATCTGCGAGAATAAATAAAGCCACTGGATACACGACCATCCCTCCAAGCCCTATGATATCATATTTATGAAAAGAGACTACTATGGAAATATAAACTATCGTTACAACAAATTTAATCAGTGGGTGAAGTTGGTTCACCCACTGATTTCTTTCTGCAACTGCATCCATATGATGAATCTCATAGATTGCATTTCCTATTTTATTTTTGTTCATTTAAGATTCTTTCCTTCTGAAAAATTTAAACACATAGCAAGCACCCACACAAACACCAACTACAATTACTCCTCCTACAATACCTGAGAATGAAGTGCCAAAAGCCGTTTCCGAATTTTTAAATGCATAATCCGGAAGAAGTGCCATAGTCTCTTGTGCATTGCTAACAGTATCGTATATTCCTCCTTCCGCTTCGACTTCAGTTGAACCAGTAATTCTTTCAATCGACCATTCCAATCCGTCAGGATAAGAAGAAGCTGCGAGAGATAATACACCGCCAATTAGAACTGCAACAACAGCAAGCACTGACATCGTGTTTCTGAAGGAAAATCTCCCTTTATTGGTATTTTCTTTCCTGTTACCATAGAGAAGTTCCGGTCTTGCTTCATATACAAAGATAAGAACTGCTGCTGTAATCAGACCTTCCACAAAACCGATCGCCAAATGTATCGGCTGCATCGTTGCAACAAAGGTTCCAAAAGGTAGTTCCGTAATCCCTGAAATGGCTGTCTCAAGGGTAACACTAAATGCCCCCAACTGCAAAGTAACCATACAGCCTACTATTGAAGCAACAATGATTTTTACCTTTGACATTCCTTTGCTCATCATGGGTTTCCATATAAGAAGTGCCCCTATAAAGCAACCGTAAAATGCCATATTCCATATATTACATCCCAATGCCAAAATACCTCCGTCAGCAAAAAGAAGACATTGTATTAACAAAACACCTATCATTGTAATGAATCCAGCGTATGGTCCCAAAAGGGCTGATAATAGCATCCCCCCACAAAGATGCCCACTTGAACCTGTTCCCGGAATAGTAAAATTAATCATTTGCGCTGCAAATACAAAAGCCCCCATAACTCCCATAACCGGAATCTTTTTCGGTTCACTCTCTAATCTTACTTTTTTTACCGAATAAGTTGCCGCGGCAGCAGAGCAAACATACATTGTCCCTGCAACTGCCGGAACAACAAGAGCATCAGCCATATGCATAATTCTTTCACCCTTTCATTGATTTATAAAGTTACTATACCACTTCATTAAATTCGTACAAGCCCCTGTGGGGGTTATTTTTATTTCTATTGAATAAATTCCACTGTCACCTTAAACAAATCTCCATCTATCTCTACTGTGAATTTACCATTCTGAAGTTCCGTAAAACTTCTGGCAATGGCAAGTCCTAAACCGCTGCCTTCCGTATTTCTGGATACGTCTCCACGTACAAAACGTTCTGTCAACTGCTCTGCTTCAAAGTTTAATTCCGTGGCAGATATATTTTTCATAGTAAACATCACAGTTTCTCCCTCACGAATCACATCCACATAAACTCTGGAGCCACCCATGGAATATTTCAATGCATTAATTAGAAGATTTTCAATGATACGGTAAGTTCTCTGTGGGTCCAGACGAAGTACGCACTTCTCTTCCGGCAGATTCCAACGGAATATCAAATCAGAATCCATGATTCTTTCTTCATTTTCCAGGCGCACCTGTTTTACCAGGTTTACCAAATCCACGTCTGCATAATGCATGACAATATTATTACTGCTGGCTTTCGACACTTCAAACAAATCTTCAATGAGTACTTTTAGGCGCTGTGATTTTTTGTCCAGTGTCATAATGTATTCTTTTCTTGTTTCTTCTTCCAAATTCTCGTTTTTCAGCAAGTCTACATAAGTGATAATGGCAGTAAGCGGTGTCTTTAAGTCATGGGAAACGTTGGTGATAAGCTCTGTTTTCATATTCTGGCTTTTCACTTCTTCCTCCACTGTATGCTTAAATCCATTTCTTACCTTGGTTAATTCTTGTTTGATTGGTTCAAAAACCCCAAGTTCTTCGGACACTTCTGCATTTAATTCACCTTGTGCCATGTCTGATACCATGGATAATAATCTCTGATACTGGCGTTGCAACGCTCCGCCTTTTTTCACTAAAACAAAGTAGAGTAGTATGGTATAAACCGCTACACCGAAAATTCCCATAAACCATCCGCAGCAAAACAGGCTGGCAACCAGAAAATTAACCACCAACACTTTAATAATATTGGACTTTAAACTTTTTTCCAACTGTATTGTAGTCACATAGTTCCAACATCTTCTGCATTGTTTTAACAGCCATCTACATATTTTCATTATGATACTTTTTTCCATAATATTTTGAATCGGATGAAGCAAATACGGAAGTACATTGGCGATGCCCCAATACACCACACCATAATAGCCAATCCACAAGCCCAAATACAGCACTGTAGGAATATGCCTTGTCAACACGGCTTCTTTTACTACTATGTTACCATCCATAATCCATTCCTGAAAAGCTTCTCTGGCATATAGCAGCATTTGATATGGAATTTCCCAGTCAACAGTAACAAGCAAGCCCAAAAATCCTACTAGCCCAACAAGTTCCGTTGGCATGGAAAATATGGTCTGTTTCTTCAATCCAAGATAAGATATATTCTGCAGTACCAAAGCCCCCACAAACAATGCTATCATAGCACACACTACAATAACATAAGAAAACTTATAGGCGGCATCACAGCGGACCTCAGGATATGTATTAAAAACATATCGAAATCCAATTACCACCTGGGTATTTTTAATTTTGGGAAAGTCTATCACTATTTTCTTTGTTTCAGCTTCCTGCATTGAGTTTTCAGTAATATTGGTTTCAAAATCATCTAAAGTATATCCGCCTTCAATTGGTTCTACTTCCTCTTCTACTTCCACCACATCCTCTAATGTGTCATTATAATCATAATCGTACTTGTCTTCACTTACTTCCGCCTCATAAATATACATATCCTGGCCCGCAAAATAATCCGCCACTGCCTGGAGTTTTATATTGTTTAGGTAGTTAAGAAAATTACCTTCGTCCACGTTATATTTATCTGTAATAGAAATTCTTCCCTTTTCATCAAAATCAAGTACCAGATAACTTTGATATTTTTCCTGAACCTCCTGTAAATCTCTGCCTTGTAATACATCTGCCAAATCTCCCTGACCGCTAGATATTCCACGTTTCTTATCATACATATATGTATATGTATTGCAGTCTTCACCCACACTGAAATCCATGCGGTATACGGTATACAATATATCTACTAATTGCTTTGCCTTTTCCTCATATTGTTGTTTTTCCTCGACATTTGTTAACGCTTTATATGATTTATTGTTTTTCAGCAGATACTCTGATGAACTAAGTCCATCATACATATTTTCCATCTTATAATTCAGGTAATAAATATTGGAAATCAAAGACATTTTATCCCGGTCAGAATAATATCCCAAATCTACCTCCGTTACCATGTTTTGTTCTTCCCATATTTTCTGTTCCTTCTTGCTTTTTTCCCTGATTTTCTGAACTTCAGGCTCCATCCTGCAAGTAACCAGTGTGACGGCCGCCACCAAAACACATATCAGCAGATACCCAATCCATGTTTTATTTTTCTTTGTTTCCTTTTCTAATGTAATTTCCTCTGTCATCGTTGTTTCTTTATTGTTTTTCCATTTTATAGCCAACGCCCCACACCACCTTCAAATATTTTGGTTCCTTTGGGTTAATTTCGATTTTTTCACGAATGTTACGTATGTGAACCATTATGGTATCAGAATTAATTGCTTTTTCATTCCAGATACGTTCATAAATTTCATCCGCCGAAAATACCCGTCCGGGATTTTTCATTAACAGTAACAAAATTTTATATTCCATTGGGGTGATTTTAACCGGAACACCGTCCACTTTTAACTCTACCGTGTCCTCGTTTAATTCCAGCCCGCCAATGGTATATATTTTTTCATTGTTTTCTTTTTCTCCGCTTTTTAGCATTTCCAGATATTTTCCATATCGTCTTAAATGGGAATTTACTCTGGCTAACAGCTCTAACGGAGTAAATGGCTTGGTAACATAGTCATCCGCACCCATGTTTAAGCCCATAATCTTATCCACTTCTTCCGACTTTGCCGACAGCATGATTACCGGAAAGTCATGGTGTTTTCTAAGTTCCATCACCATGTGGATTCCGTCCATTCGAGGCATCATCACATCCACAATTGCAAGATGTATGTCTTCCTTTTCAATCACTTCTAAACCCTGCACGCCATCCTCTGCCTTGCTCACTTCGTAGCCCTGGTTTTTCAGATAAATCTCTATACCATCTCGTATCTCTTTATCATCTTCCACTACCAGCACATGATATTTTTCCATAGTTCCTATCTCCTCCATGTTTCACTTCTGTCTGTTTTTTCTAATACAAATCCTATCACACCTTTCAGTTTCATACAATCTTATTGCTGTAAACACCATCTTGCTATATAGCTTATGACTACTTTAACCTGTTTTTCTAAATTACTTATGGAGAAAAATCTAAAGAAATTCTAAAAATTAGTATTTTACTAGTTCCTCATCATATATACCATCTGATTCTATTGAAACAAAGATAACAACTTACCGTAAATTCAATGATTGTTCCAATATGATATTCTAAAATATCTCACATTATAAATTTATTTTTTATTGACAAACTTCATATATAGTTATATCATTTGTTATGTTGATTATTATTTTTTCATTTAAAAGGAGGGGAATCCATGAAGAAAACTGGATTATTTTAAAAAAAATTTTTATTTTTTTTAACTGTTGTATTATTATTCTCAAACGCTTCGGAAGCATTTGCATATGACTCCAATCAACTAGTAACAATAAAAGACTCTAGCACATTAGAAAAAATGAGTGTGCCCGAATTGAATCAGTACATAAACCACATTGCAAAGTACTATTCTACATCAACTATAAGTTCAACCAAAATCAACTCAAAATCTTATTCTGCTGTTCAAAGTGCTTGGTTAGCGGCGGCTCAAATTGCAAGAAAGAAGGGCTATCCATGTGCAGCTTCTATGATAGAATGCTCTGTTAAAAATGTTCCTTATAAAGAAAACTCTATTAATGCAACAGCACAATGTTCAAAAAAAATAATTAAAACTTCAGCATATAAAAGTTTTTTTAAAAACGCAAAAGGGAAAAAAAGCCATTCAGGCAAAATTGCTTTTACCAAAAACATGAATTCTGATTTGTTTTATGCATTACATAACGTCGACATCAAATCATCTAGATGGGGAGCCGGCAATTATGCATCCTATGCCATTACAGTAACTGATACATTTGATTTTGCACGGGATAATAACTATAATGACCTTTTTACCACTATAATTAATAACTGGGCTTGGCTATGTCAACAAACTGGGTGTTTACACAAAATACGTGTTGAAATTACTTTTGTACGGTCATAATGAAATTTGAGAGGTAACAAGAAACATGAAAACTTATTTTATACTAGCATTGTTGATATGCTTTTGGGGAATAGGAAGTTTTACTTTTGGTATATTCAAATATAAAAAGCTTTCACAGACAACCGCCTGTCTCTTAATAGCTTTTGGGGCACTTTTTGCACTTGTGGGAATCAGTTTTATGCTTTGTTTGGGATTCTTTATGATTTAGGTGCGAAAAAAAGGTGCTGAGCACTCTTTAATGCTCAGCACCTTTTTGAAAATACTTACGCTGCCCTAATGCTTTTTATTTCATTTTCACTTACACCTTAAACCGGTACCCAACTCCCCAGATGGTTTCTATATACTGGGGTTTTGCAGTGTTTACTTCTATTTTTTCACGAATTTTCTTAATGTGTACTGTAACCGTTGCAATATCTCCCACGCTCTCCATATCCCAGATTTTCTGGAACAGTTCTTCCTTGGTAAAAACATGGTTTGGATTCTGCGCTAAAAATGTTAACAAATCAAACTCCTTCGTTGTAAATGCTTTTTCTTCCCCGTTAATGTACACACGTCTTGCAGTTTTATCAATCTTTAAGCCACGAATTTCAATAATTTCATTTTCCTGTACGCTGCTTCCAATCAGACGCTCATAACGGGCAAGATGTGCTTTTACCCTTGCCACCAGCTCGCTTGGGCTGAACGGTTTCGTCATATAATCATCTGCTCCCAGTCCCAAACCTCTGATTTTATCTATGTCATCTTTTTTCGCTGACACCATAATAATCGGAGTATTTTTTACTTCTCTGACTTTTTTACAAATTTCAAAGCCGTCCACTCCAGGCAACATTAAGTCAAGAATCAATAAATCAAATTCTTCCTTCAATGCTCTCTGTAAACCAGCGTCACCTGCATTTTCAATTTCTACCTGAAAACCGCTTAATTCCAAATAATCCCTTTCTAAGTCAGCAATACTTTCTTCATCTTCTACAATTAAAATTTTACTCATTTATTGGTACCTCCTGATATTTTCTTAGTACAAAATACATAACTGTTCCTGTATTCTCTTTACTGTTTGCCCAAATTTTGCCCCCATGGTCTTCAATAATTTTCTTTACAATGGATAAGCCGATACCGCTGCCCCCCTGCTTGGAATTTCTAGAAGCATCTGTCCGGTAAAAACGGTCAAAAATGTACGGAAGCTCCTTAACTCCGATTCCTTTTCCATTATCTTCGATTTCCACCTGAATAAAATCGCCCACATCTTTGATACGAATATTGATAATTCCATTTTCTTTATCCATATATTTTATGGAATTGCTGATAATGTTATTTATCACACGTTTTATCTGTTCTGCATCAGCAATGACTTTTACATCACTGTCTACATAATTAAAATATTGAAGCTTAATGTTTTTCGATTCCAGCTCCAGGGAAACCTCTTCGATACAATCACTAAAATAGCTTGCCACATTGATACGATGAAATGTGTAAGGAATTCTGTTGGTGTCAATTTTAGAATAGAAGGTCAATTCATTAATCAGCCTGTCCATGTCATTGGTTTTATTATATATGGTACGTATATATTTATCCATCTTTTCCGGAGTATCTGCGACCCCATCCATAATTCCTTCCACATACCCCTTAATAGCCGTAATTGGCGTTTTCAAATCATGGGAAATGTTGCTGATTAGTTCCTTGCTTTCCTTGTCATATTCCAGTTTTTCCTCTGCAGAAATCTTCAACCGTTTTCTCATATCTTCAAAATCCGCACAAAGTTCTCCGATAGTATCATCTCTATGCACATCCAGTGTAAAATCCAGATTTCCTTCTTTAATATTCCGGGTTGCCTCTCTTAATTTTTTTAACGGATTGCTGACACTTTGATAAATCCATAAAGTCAGCATAGCACTGGTAAATACCAGAATCAACACCACTGCTACTATAATATCTATGAGAAAAGACTTAAATATGGACATCAGAATTTCTGATTTGGTAATAATATAAGCACTTCCCGAAACACCGTTAGAATCTGTAAAGTCAATCTGTTTCACCAGGGCCTGAACTGCTCCGCCTACATAAAAGCCACCATCAAGGCTACTTTCATTTTCTTCTGCTTCATATTCCGGCAAATGTTCATACCAGTCCCCATCCTCAATATTTCCCCCAATGTATACAAACTCACCCTCTTTACGAACAATTAATGAGGAAGATTCTTTTTCCAATTTCTGGTCTATCTGTGCAAGAAAAGCTGCATCACTAAATTTATCCGGCTCCTCTGCCGCAGTCTGTTCCAATTCCTCATGAATACTCTGTGTCAATTCGCTTAACAGCTGCATAGAACTTTTCATATGCTGATAATCGAGCTTTTCTATACCATAAGAATCTTGTATCAGATTAAGCCGGTATAATCCAGACAAACAAACTGTGACCGTAAACAGCAAAATGGGAAGTAAAATCATGGTGAAAAAAGTCACCAGCAAAACTTTTTTTAACTTCATATCTTACACTCTCCTAAGATTCATTCTCTTAAGTATATCATATTTGAAAAATTCTTGTTACTAAACATCCCTAAACAATTATTAACTTTTTATAAAACATATGTTATCTTCAAAAAAAATTAAGAAAATTCCCATACATTTCTATAGCCCATCCTAAGTCCGGTATGGTATACTGTGAAAGTATGAAGCAAAGGAGGAGTTTGCATGAGCGAAATAAAGTCTGAGCCTATAATTCAGGTAAAAGATTTGTATAAATTTTACTCAATAGGAAGCAACAAGGTCAAAGCATTAAATGGTGTGGATTTTACCATTAACAAAGGAGAATTCTGCTCTATTGTAGGTACATCCGGTTCCGGTAAATCCACCCTTTTAAATATGCTGGCAGGTCTTGAAAAACCATCCAAAGGTCAAATCATTATTGGCGGTCAGCACATTGAAAAATTAAATGAAAACCAACTGGTAAAATTTCGCCGTGAGCGGGTTGGATTTATTTTTCAGTCCTTTAACCTGCTGCCATCTATGAATGCTTTGGAAAACGTGGCACTACCACTTACCTTCCGCGGAGAATCCAAAAAGACGCGGCTTGCCAAAGCTTCCAGAATGTTAGATTTAGTAGGACTGAAAAAGCAAAAGCTTCACAGACCTACTCAGATGTCCGGTGGACAACAGCAGCGTGTGGGCGTTGCCAGGGCTCTTGTGGTAAAACCGGAGATTATTTTTGCCGATGAACCTACCGGTAATCTGGACTCTAATACCTCTGCAGAGGTAATGGAATTAATGAAACGAATCGTCCGGGAACAAAATTTAACCTTAATCATGGTTACCCACGATAATAATTTAGCCAGTTTTGCGGACAGAATTTTTCATATCCGCGATGGAAAAATTTTAAAAATTGAAGACAACACAAACAGGGAGGTCACTATCAATGAAGAAATTTAAGCAACTTATTTTTGCCGGTGCATGTGCTTTGGCACTTTGCAGCCAGTCCATATTTCCGCTGAAGACAGCTGCCGTTGTAACAGCTGCACCCACAGCAACACCGGAACCGGAAGAAGTAGAACCAACGGAAACTCCAATTGACAATCCGGGGAACAACAATGGTTCTTCTACTCCAAGAGAAGTGGGAACCGATGTGAATATTTCTCTTTTGGACAACTGGACAACTCCGGTTGCCACACATGGTCAGACAGTAAACATCGTGCTGCCTTTAGTAAACTTAGGAAACGATAATCTTACTAACATTATTGTTTCACCGGAACTTGGTACAAGCACAGATGATTTTCCATTTGAAATCGAAAAAACAAGCTACAACACATATATCAATGATTTACCGGGTTCTTCTTCCGGTTTAGGTATTATGGACCGTCGCCGTGAAGTTACATATACCTTAAAAACAAGAGATGATGTTGACACCGGCTACCATAAACTGACCTTTGATGTTACTTACAATTTATCCAGTGGTGAGACAGCAACTACAACCATCGATGCTTTTATTGAAACTGTGGGAAAAACAGGGGCTGCTTCCGGAGACGGAAGTAAAGTTTCTACTCCAAGACTGATTGTTTCCGGTTTTACTACCACACCGGAAAACGTAAAAGCAGGCGATACTTTTACCTTAACCTTACACATTACCAACACTTCCAAAGCAACAGCTGTAAGCAACCTTACCTTTGACTTGCAGGCTCCTGTTACCGGAAAAGATGAAACCTCTGAAGGAGCTGCTTTTCTTCCTGTCTCCGGTTCCAGTATTATTTTTGTGGACAGTATTGCTGCAGGTGCTACGAAAGATATTTCCATTGACTTAAAATCTCGTGCCGACTTATCACAAAAGCCATATGTACTAACTGTAAATATGGAATACGAAGACAGCGCATTAAATGCTTATACCGCAGATGCCAGCGTATCTATTCCGGTGAAACAGGAATCTAAATTTGATATCGGCTCTATTGATGTTATGCCAAACAGCATTGCTGTGGGCAGTGAGTCTAATATTATGTTCAACATCAATAATACAGGTAAAACTACTCTTTATAATGTAAGTGTAACTTTTAAATCGGATTCTATTACCGGTGGTGAAACCTTCTTAGGAAATATCGAAATCGGTGCTACCGGCAATGTTGATGCCATGGTAACCGGACAGGCCGTTACCGCAGATGACGGAAAGGTAAAAGCCATTGTATCATATGAAGACGAATCCGGTAATGTAAGTACACAGGAAAAAGAATTTGAACTTTTTGTAACTGAAGAAGCTATAGATGATTTCAACATGGGTGATGACATGATGAATGAAGAATTCGTAGACGGAGCTTCTACTGGCAAAAGCCATTTAGGTCTGATTATCGGTATTATTGTAGTTGTTCTTGCACTTGCCGGCGTAGGTGTATTTATTTTCATTAAGAAAAAAAAGAAAAAAGACTCTGATGACTTTTTTGATTTAGATGAAGGAGAGAGTGACGATAATGAACTTTCTTGATTTGCTGACAATGAGCGCAAATAATCTCTGGCGTCGTAAGTTAAGAACTGCCTTAACCATACTTGGAGTTGTAATTGGTACTGCTGCTATCGTAGTCATGGTCTCACTGGGGATTGCTTTAAACAAATCTTATATGGAAGATGTGGAACAATCCGGTGGACTGACTACCATTAATGTTTATTCGGGAAACGACTATTTCTTTTATGATGGTGAATCAAACTCTAGTGATAAAGAAAAAATTGAACTTACTGATGAGGTAATTGAAGAAATTTCCCAATTAGAACATGTGGAATTTGTATCTCCTGTTTTAACTTCTAATATTATTATGAAACAGGGACTTTACCAGGCAGACCTTTATGTACGAGCTATGTCCAGTGAGGCGCTCAATAAACTAGACATTCCATTAGAATATGGAAGCGTTCCTCAGGATGGAGAAGAACTACGATATGTTCTTGGAAATCAGGTGATTACAAACTTTTATAATGCAAAGACCTATGCCACTCCTTATTGGGATAGCGGAGAGCTTGCTGATGTAAATTTGCAGGGAGATTTTTTTCTAATCTATGATGTAGATGCCTATTACCAGACTTGTGACGGATATTCCTCCGATTCAGATAATGGCGGTACCCCTGTAAAGCCACCAAAAAAATATGTTATGAGTGACTTTTCGCTTGTATCCGGTGGTCTGGAAGAATATAATCAGTTTTCCAATAATGCTTATGCCAATATTGATGCCTTTAAAGCACAATTAAAAAAGGTATTTAAAAATAAGCCAATTCCCGGACAACCTACTACGAAAAGTGGTAAGCCTTATAAGTACTGGGTTTATAATGAAGCTTACGTGAAAGTAGACAATATGGATAATGTAACAGATGTGCAAAAAATTATATCAGAAATGGGATTACAACCTACTTCCAATGCCGAATGGGTCGAAAGTGCTCAAAAGCAATCCCGTTCCATTCAGGCAGTACTTGGTGGTATTGGTGCTGTATCTTTATTTGTAGCCTCCATCGGAATTGCAAACACCATGATGATGTCTATTTATGAAAGAACCAAAGAAATTGGTATTATTAAAGTACTTGGATGCAGCCTTGGAAATATTCGTACCCTTTTCTTATTAGAAGCTGCTTTTATTGGTTTTATCGGAGGAATCTTAGGACTTCTTTTAAGTTATGGAATTTCTGCACTTATGAATAAATTTAGGATGTCTACAATGGCAGACATGACAGATATGGGAGGAACTTCAGCTGCTGTTTCTGTGATTCCTCCTTGGCTTTCCCTATTTGCCTTAGGGATTGCTGTTTTAGTTGGTGTTATTTCCGGTTTTCTTCCGGCATTGAAAGCCATGAAATTAAGCCCATTATCAGCTATTAAAACGGAATAAAGCCATGATTAAAGTACTTATTGCAGATGACGTAATGATTTTATGTCAGGGATTGAAAGCCATATTAGAGCAGGATTCAGAATTTGTAATTTCCGGAATGGCGCAAAATGGAAAAGAAGCCTATGAACTTTGCAAGGAAAACACACCGGATGTTGTTTTGATGGATATGCGAATGCCGGAATACGACGGTGCCTATGGCATTGAAAAAATAAAAAAAGATTTTCCTGAAGTCAAGGTGTTAGTCTTAACTACCTTTGATGACGAAGAAACCATTGAAGCAGCATTTTCTGCCGGAGCGGATGGATACATTTTAAAAGAAATGGAAGACAAGAAAATTATATTTTCTATCAAAAGCCTTTACCACGGAATTACCGTATTAGGGCAATCTGTGTTTCAAAATATAAAGGGAAACAGCCATACAAATACTTCTGTTTCCCCGGAACAATTTACACAAAGAGATTTAGCTCTCATTCGCCTGGTTGCCAGTGGCTACAGCAACAAAGAAATTGCTTCTATGATGTGTCTGGCTGAGGGTACTGTCAAAAATGGCTTATCTAAGATATTAGAAAAGCTGCATTTAAAAGATAGAACCCAGCTGGCAATTTATGCATTGAAGAATGGGCTGGATAATTAAATTTCTTTTTACTCTGAAAAATACCTGCCAGTTTTTTCTAAGATCTGGCAGGTATTTTTTTACAATTTAAAGTACAACTACTCTGGTACAGTATTCCAACATTTTTTCATCATGAGTAACCATAATAATCGTCTTATTTTCTTTATGAAATTCTTCTAACAGCTTCATTATCATTTCACTGTTCTTGCTATCCAGACTTCCTGTTGGTTCATCTGCCAATATAATATCACTTTTCTTTAAAATCAGACGTGCCACTGCCACTCTTTGCTGTTCTCCTCCTGATAACTTATAAACCTTCTTATCCAAATATTCTTCTTTCAGCCCCACTTTAAGTAATGCCTGTATCATTTGGTTTCGCATTTCCTCTTTTGTTTTTCTCTCCATAACAATTTTTAAATTGTCATACACCGTAAAATCATCAATTAATGCAAAGTTCTGAAACAGATATCCTATTTTGTTCTTTAACAACTGTCTCACTTTCTTTTTGTCGCTGCTACTTACCTGCTCTCCTTCAATGAAAATGCTTCCCTGACAGCTTTCCATCAGTCCTATGATATTTAACAATGTAGTTTTTCCTTTTCCGCTTTCCCCTTTAATACCTATAAACTCTCCCTTTTCAATGGTTAAATTAAAATTCTTAAAGACGGTCTTTTTGTCATAAGATTTTTCAATATTTTTTAACTCCATCTGAACCATTTATTTTCTTCCTTTCTTATACTCCTGATTTACTCACCTTTTATTGCCAAAATCGCCTTTTTTCTTAGATATATATTTACATTTATCAAATAAAATATTAATTCAAATATTATAAGTATCAAAAACTTTCTATTAATTATTACTGCCAATGTAAACAAAATTACCATGTTTATGGTAGCCAAATTCAAAATTTCTTTTACCGGTACTCTTCCAACTAGAGTATACACACCAAATTGCTTTTTCTTAAATTCAAAATAAATGACAATAATAGAGATTGAGGAAAGTATATAAGAAATTATATTAATAGCAAAAAAGAAGCCTCTTTCCCATAATATAATTCTTTCATTAGACACAAACACCTGAATATCTGCGTTTCTGGAAACCACCTGAACACTTCCCGAATCTATATTTTCTTTGGTTAGCTTTTGTTCTATCTTCTTTCCAGCTTCTTCTGTCAGTAATAATTCCCCTGCTCCCCAATAAATACTCTTTTGTGTTTCTGTAACTAAAAAAATTGTATCAAACTCATATTGTCCGGGCTGTAGCAGGTCCGAATATATTTGACCATCTTTAATATAATGTATATCAGGTGTTCTTTGGATTCCTATGTACTCTAAAATTTGTGGAATCTCTTCTTTATAATGTTCCGGAACCAATAATTTCTCCTCTCCCGGCTGCAATTCCAAACCTTCTATTGGTTTTCCCTCTATATCAGTGATTTTCATTTTAGAAAGGATATTTTCTGATATTATCTGATAATTATATACCCCATTCTGGATTTTTTCTCTTTTCACCTCCATTTTATTAAATGATTGCTCAACATAACCATAATTAAAGATTTCTTTCTCTGAAAGTTTCTGTAGTTCCTTATCCACCAGTTGGCCTACCTTCTCTTCCAAACTAACAGAAGTAATAATTGTATAAAAATTACGATTTTCCAATTCTCTTGCCGCTCTTAGACAATCATCTGCCAATATAATTTCTTGGTATAGCTGATTCATTCCCAGCAACAAAAGAAATGTGGTAATTGTTTTAGCTACTATAAGACTATAAAATATAGTTCTCGTATTTTTTCCATTTTTGATTGCATTTACCTGATTCATATTTTTTATAAATAAAGTTGCTATTACAGAAGCGATGCCATATACCCCACAAATAAATAGCATTAACAATGCACATATTTTAGCATACAGTCCTAAAACACTGCTATCCATAGACAAAATATATATATCTGTCACTAGCATAAGAATACCTGCTGAAATAATTGTATACTTCATCATATCCTGAGCAATCTTCCATGATATCCTAAAATTACTCCATCCATTTAATTTCAGGACACCTATTTCCTTTAAGCGATATACATAATATGTTACAATACATAATATGGCTAAAATCATTATTAGTATGTAAAACTCCAAGTTTAATACACTAAATAAGTGTAAAAAAGTAAATTTAGCAGGCTCTTCTTCTCTTACTTCAAACTCACATTTGTTATCTGTTAACCAATGCTCTACAGCTTCTATTTTTTCTCTATTATCCTCTTGTATAATAAAACGTTGTATTTTTATATCTTGCAGGTAGTTTTTTGTTTCATATATTATTTGTGTATTTGGAAATACACTTTTTTGTACTCCCTCTACAATATTTTCCTCCGGATTCACTAATTGAACTTTCAGTTTAACATTACCAAAATCTACTTCTTCATAATTTCTCAACTGTACCATGGTATCTGTTGTTTTTGCCATTTCTTCTAATTGTTGATACTTAATGCTATTGGTAATCTCAAACTCAAAAATAGTAGAATCATTAACATACACTATTTTATCTGCAAACAGCAGAAAAAAATAGATTGAAAATATTCCCAATAACATTCCAATTCCACAAAAAAGTTTTTTCATTATGTTTCTCCTCACAATAATTGTTAAATAGCTAGGCGTTTGTGAAACGCCACGAGCCGCATAAATACGGCATTTTTTGTTACTAAAAAACAAATAACTCCTCACCGGATATGGTATAATAGAGTTGCCAAAAACTAAAATCCACCGCCCAAGAAAGGAGTTATTCTGATACC
>JBGVOM010000163.1:0-11460 GCA_045126515.1 Lachnospiraceae bacterium | reverse complement strand
AATCAACAAATCCTATATATTCGCCGCGGCATAAAGGTATCGCCATATTTCTGGCAGTCGCCTGTCCCCCGTTTTCTTTAGACAGCAGTTGTATTCTGTCAGGATACCTTGATTGGTATTTTTCCATAATACTGAGTGATGAGTCTGTAGAACCATCATTAATAAGAATAATCTCAAGTTCCTTAAGAGTCTGATTAACCACTGATTCCAGACAGTCTTCGAGATATTTTTCTGTATTGTATACCGGAATAATTACACTAACTTTAAACATATATGTCTCCCACTACTTAAAACATCCGACTACATACTCTTTGCATAAGGCAATAATCCAAGTATTAATTCTTCATCCTGCTCACACTGAGCAACGCTCCTTACCTTTGGAGAGAAAAATGCCATGAGGAATATTATTCCGCATACTGCAACAAATGCCCCTCCTGTAATAACGAGAAGATACAATGTACTATTCAATGTATTAAATGCTGCGTATGATGTAGCCTCATCCATTACCTGAATCGCACTTGAGCCGATAAGCTCATTCAGCTCCGCAGCAAATGCAGATGACATTGCATTTGTTATGGCAAGAACCTGCTCCGATGAATCGGAAAATACCGATAAAGTCAACTGATATCCGTATGACATGGAATTGGTACTCGCACCAGACACACTGATTGAGCCGTCAGAAACCATATCCTGCAGGTCTTCTGTTGTTATACCGTATTTAGTTAATGCCTGTGATGCTCTTCCGCAGACTCTTGAACTTCCTATCATATCTGAATAACGGTTCATCACAGCAACACCTTCACTGGTATCTTTTGATGCACCATAAACTGCACTGAATAAAGTTGCAGACGAGTAATATCTGACTGAGTTGCCCTTTACATTAACAAAAATAAGTGCAAACAACAGGCCGGCCAGTGTAACCAGTGCTATAAAAAGCTTTTTCTTCCAAAGTTCCCTGAATGCCACCAACACATTTTCAATTATGTCCATGTCACCTGACTCAATATTCTTAATATCTTTTTCCTGCATACTTTACTTCCTCCTATATATCAACAATAATACCACACAACATACTGCAATCATCAATATACCTATTGCGCATATTACAACTATACTGTTGACTCCGGTCTGACTGTCTTCATTTACGGAAATGTTAGAATTATTATTATCGTCATATGTTTCTGTTTCGCCTGCCTTATCATTTACAGTAAGCATTCCTGAAGTTATAATGTACTCCTTGCTTGTTCCTGCTCCGTCTGTATATGTGAGAAGAAGCTCATATGAGTGCTGACCCTGATCTCCATCCTCAAATAAAATACTGACATACTGTGTTTTTGCCACACCTGACAGCATTGTACCGATGCTCTGTGATGTCAAAACTTCACCATCACATTTTACAACCATTACGACATTATCCAAATCCTTATCTGAAACATTTTCAATAAGCGCACTTACATACTCTTTTTTATCTACTGCAAATTTCTCAGGCACCGCAAACTCCTCTACCACAAAATCGCCTTCTCTTCCAACAGACAAACGGAGAGGTGTACTTGTATTGCCTGAATCCGAGCTGACATAAGCACCGAAGTCAAGTTCTGTCACTTTAAGATCCTCGTCCGCTCTATACTTAAAAATAAGCTCTGCTGATGATTTTGGTCCAATGTAATCTATGTATTGAACACTTACCGTTCCATACTCCGGAACAACACCTTTTGGGTTATCAATCATAACAACAATATTTTTCGCTGATGCATATGCACTGTAATTCTCAACCTTTAATTTCAATGTGAACTCTTTACCCGGAATAATTGTCTGATTATCTACCTCATACTCCGTTACATATAACAAAGCTTCATTTTCTTCATCTGCAAATACAACAGGTGCGTCAATTGCACATATTGTACATATCATGGCAGCAAAGAAACTTATGACAGTTTTTTTGATTAATTTAGTCATTCTTAACAGCCTCCTTCTTCACTCCTTTATTCTTTTTGTACTTCCTTGTAGCCTTAGATCCAAGTTTCTGGTTACCATCCCTGTTAACAAAATAGTAATCATATTTCTTAACATACTTCTTATATAATTTCAAATCTATCTTGTTAATTATCATTCCATAGTACTTATCAGCAAACAGCTGTACTTTCTGTTTTGCGTGTCTTATCTGTCTCTTAGTAACGCCCTCCAAAGCCGATACCAGAATAATACCGTCAACATCACCAAAGAGAATCTGTGCATCAGGAGCCACCGATATAGACGGAAAATCAAATATGACGTAATCAAATTTTTCTTCTGCATACTGCAAAAGTTTCTTCATCATTCCCGAGCAAAATAATCTGGCTGGACTTGCCGCATATTTACCACAAGGAATATATGAAAGATTCTCAAAATTAGTATTATATATTATTTCTTCATAATCACAGTTATCACCATTGTCGCTTAACAGGAAATCAGACAGTCCGTTGTCTGTATTCTCATTAAGCTTCTTGTAATCTCTCTGCTTTCTTAAATCACAATCAATAATAAGTGTTTTCCACTTAGCAGCAGAAAACGCTATTCCGAGACCTATACATGTGGATGTACTGCCACACTGTGGTCCGCATCCTGTAAGCAGTATCTTCTTAGCTCCTTCATGTTCCTTCTTCTTGTTATGAATCTCTACTACGATTCGGTCAATTGCATCGTTCATAACCTGGCTGTTATTAACGTACAATTCTATCTCAGGCTTGCTACCCTTCGAATTTTTCTTTTCCATCTTTGTTTTCTCCTCACTGTTCGTACTAATATTATCTATATAATTCCTTATGAGCCCAATCATATAATCTCTATGGGATACATATTTACCAAATTTTGTAACTCTGCTGGTCTCAATGAGCTTTGCCATATCATCTTCTTCACCGCACATAAGCACAAGACCTTTTTTCTGGAATGTCCTTGCTATATCGAGCTGATGATCATCAACATGCTCTTTATATTTCTTTAGTCTCGGAAAAACAATTACCGGCTTACTGTGATTTATACCTGACAATATTGTTCCTACGCCACTATGGGTTATAAGCAGCGAACATTCATCAATCTTATTCTCAAACTCTTCCTTTTGTAAAAAGTCTACTGTGGTATAGTGTTCAGGTTCGTAATCGCTATACCCCTTTTGAGCAAACACCTCTTCTTCAATTGTACCATTACCCACCAGCTCATCAACTATCTTCAGAAGCCTGTTGCACTGGAATTTCTGCGTGCCTAACACAACAAATATCATGTTTCACCTCTTATTTCTATCTCAATGTGTTATCTCAGAATATACCACCGGCGTACACTGCCTTTGGATATATTTTAAGCATATCCTCCCACTGAACCAAAAACAGGTCAGCCATGTGATACATTAACTTTCCTGTAAGCGACGGTTCATCTACTCTTGCAAAAGACTCTATGTATATTATCTTCTTTCTTCTAATCTTACACCAGACACACAATGGATATGTTATCAAAGCTCCTGTAGATATAATACAGTCCGGTTTCTCTTTTCTGATAATCTTTCCCGCTTCAAAAAAAGCAGCCAGAAAATGAAAGATAAACCACTTCTCCTTTCTGTTTATCTGACGCATATAATATGTGTTCCCTCCCCAGGCAGTTGTTTCCTGTGAAGTTTTTTCAGTCACAAGGAAAGAGTCATGTTCCTCTGCAATTGGTCTGAGACAGCTTATCTCCTCCAAATGCCCTCCTGAAGACGCCGCAAAACATATCTTCATATATTTTTCCTTTCTCAAAACAAAAAAATAGTTACTATTTACACAATTTATTATATTTACCCAAGTGTATTCTACTTTATTTTTTTTTATTTAGCAAGATAAAGATATCGTTTATTTCCACTTGTTCGTGCTTTTATGTTTTTGCACAAAAAAATCTCAAACTCTGAAACCTTTACAAATTCCAAGGTGTCAAAATTTGAGAATAAAAAAACTTTCAGGAAAACCCTGAAAGTCTTAGTGAGCCACGCGGGAATCGAACCCGCGACAACTTGATTAAAAGTCAAGTGCTCTACCGACTGAGCTAGTGACCCATATTATTTGTATCTGAGGTTCCAAACTTTCCCCTGAAACAGGGCTAGTTGGATTCGAACCAACGGGATGCAGGAGTCAAAGTCCTGTGCCTTACCGCTTGGCGATAGCCCTAGGTTTGATTAATCAGCCTTGCGACCATTATCAAATAAAAAAAGGGTGGATACAGGGATTCGAACCCTGGGCCTCCAGAGCCACAATCTGGCGCGCTAACCAACTGCGCTATACCCACCATAGGCCATCGGGACTTCTCCCTAATGTGCTCGAAGGGATTCGAACCCCCGACCCACGGCTTAGAAGGCCGTTGCTCTATCCAGCTGAGCTACGAACACATAAATCATAAATTATTGATTTAAATTACATCGCTTTCGCAATGTAAAAGCGGGTGATGGGAATCGAACCCACGTATCTAGCTTGGAAGGCTAGTGTTCTACCATTGAACTACACCCGCACAAAAAATATAGATATTAAAAAGCCTGAGTCGGGGTGACAGGATTCGAACCTGCGACCTCCTGATCCCAAATCAGGCGCTCTAGCCAAGCTGAGCCACACCCCGGAGTGTCTTTTTACTTACTATCTTTTAAATTTTCAAGCGCCTCATCCGTGACGCAAGAGTTATTATATATGATGACTTTAATATTGTCAACAATTTTTTTGATTTTTTTTGATTTTTTCTAAAACAGCGAAAATTAGCGGTTTTTCGGCACATGATGAAGCGTGTAACAGGTATCTCCGTTCTCATTTATATCCATTATCATATATGTAGGTATCTTTCCATTTTGTCTCGGATAAGAAATGCTGCCCGGATTTAATACAACAATACCATCGATTATCTCCATCTTTGGCCTGTGGGTATGACCATATATGACAATATCGGCTCCTCTTGCCTTTGCCTCCTCAACAAGTCGTTCCGTTCCCATATTCACATAATAATAATGTCCATGTGTCAGAAAAACCTTATTGTTTTCTATATCAAACATTATCTCTCCGTCAAGGTCAGAAAAATAATCATTATTGCCTGCCACAATATGCATCGGGCAATCGACACTATACCTTATACTGTCCTCCGAGCCCTCTGCATCCCCACAGTGAATAATCATATCAATATGCCCTATATCATTAAGAATCTTCTCAAGGTTTTCATTATGTTTATGCGTATCACTAACAATTAATATTCTCATATCCGAGCTTTTCCTTCATCATTTCCAGTGCTTTTCCCCTATGGCTTATCTTGTTCTTCAACTCCGGCTCCATCTGCCCTGTTGTCATCTTATATTCAGGTACATACAAAAGGGGATCATAACCGAATCCGTTTGTTCCCTTCTCCTCGTAGCCGATATAACCCTCCACTGTTGCTCTGGTAGTTATGACCTTGCCGTCAGGAAATGCAGCCGCAATTGCACATACAAAGCGTGCACTGCGTTCTTCCCCTTTTGCATCCTTAAGGTTATCTATTATAGTTCTGTTCTTAACAGAATATGGAGTATCCTCACCTAAATATCTCGCCGAATACACACCGGGAGCCTTGTCCATATAATCCACTTCAAGTCCTGAATCATCGGCAAGAACCATCTCTCCTGTCATTTCACATATTGCTTTTGCCTTAATAATAGCATTTTCCTCAAATGTCTTTCCGTTCTCTTCGATATCTGCCTTTATGCCGAGATCTTTAAGTGAAAGTATCTCCAATCCCAAATCCGCCATTATCATCCGGATTTCTCTCATTTTTCCTTCATTTGTTGTCGCAAAAATCATTCTCTTATTTTTCATGTTCGTAATTATCCTTTATTGTTCCATTAATTTCGTAAATATCCGTAAATGCCTTAAGGCATATATTACAGCTATATTCATCTTCAACACGTTCCCATTTGTCTCCGTGAAGGCTGATATATCCTTCACCGTCCGATATGTCTACCGACAATGTAGAATAATCCTTTGCCATCTCCACTGCTATGGGTCTCTGGCTGTTTGGCGTATCTATCTTTACAACTACGGCAAATCTGTCACCTGTGATTTTAACAGGTTTATCAAAAACCACTGTATAATAACCGGCATTCTCAAATTTTCCTGTTGCCACCGGAATCATTTCTTTAAAGCTTTCCTCGCCTTTGTAGTCACTCACAACATACACAGAATACGAGGTATCAACATCAGTTGCATAAAATCCCACTGCCTTTACGATTTCTGATGATTGACTGTTATATACATTGGCAAAATACGCCTTACTCTGTTCATAACCCAGTATTCCCTGCCATCCGCATAAATCTGTCTGATATATCCGGTCGTAATTGTCAACACCTTCTACCCCTGTATATACAATATTATGAACGCCTATATTTGCATCAAGATATGACACATAAAATATGCCATTCTTACCAAAGCCTGTGCCCCAACTGCTCTGACAGATAAAAGCACCGTTGCTGTCGATGTTTGCGTTGAAATTCTCTTTTGGGTAATTATCATCCCATCCGATTATTACAACATCGTGATTCGGCTTTTCCTCTCCTATATAGCAATATGCTGCCGTTTCTTCATTATAATACTTTGAAGTCTCGCCGGCACTCGTCATGGAAGTATATAGCGACGTCTGAACTCCTCCGTATTTATACACCATCTCTTTAATCTTTTCCAGATTCTTGGTTGCAATAATCTGTGCCTCCTGCACATGAAGAACCGGATTTAATGTATTGTCGGTAATCCTGTCTCCGTATGGATCATCTTCCTCCAGCACCGGCCCCTGCCATGCAGCGAGATATGCCAGAGCCATTGTATATTCTCCACCGTCAAACTGGCTTATATTAAATGAATTGCACATTGACATATGGTCTACAGACAATTCATATTTTGCCTCAGGAAGCATGGTCGTCTCAAGAGCAGTAATGGCTGCACACGCCCAACAGGTGCTTCTCACGCCCTGATCCCTGACAATGGAATTTTTCTCTTTCTCCAGATAACTATATGAATAAGGCAACGTCTTCATATTTTTGTTATCATTTATAAGTGTTGCCTTATTTGATGTAATATCCCATGAATATGTGTATCCAAAACCTTTAACTATTGCCGTAAGCGGAACATACAATACCCGTTCCTTTTCAACCGGTGATGCCGGGATTCTGAACTCTGCCCCATTAATGGAAAACTTTGGTTCGTCAATAGTCATCCTGAGTGTTGTATTTCCTTTTTCAATAACAAGGTTCTGATTTTTATAAAGACTGACGGAACAGTCAAAAGCCTCTGTAAGTATGGTTGTCGGCACCATTAGAGTCATAGTCTCGTCCATGTATATCTTACCCTTAGATACCTTTGTATCGTTACCGTCAATATACATGCTTATTGGTTCTTTATTAATGCTGTTTGCAATGGCTTTGCTCCACACATCAAGCATCGAGCCAACGGTTTTTCCCTGACTTATGTACTCGGTTTTTGTTAATCCTGCACCTGCAAGATACATACATATAGCTAATGTAATAAATACAATAAAATATTGTCCCTTTCTTTTCATTTTTTCCCCTTTAGCATTCTGTGCTTAAAAATTATTCCTTACGAAATTTTGGTTTCTCTCCTGCAAATTGATAAAAATACGTTTTTATCATACCGTTATAAATCTTTCGGTTTTTTGTCGCCTTAAGACCCATATCCCTCTCAGCCTGCTCATAAGATGTAATAATATAAGCAGACCATGAATCCAATGCTTTATATCTCTCCCCAATAATCTTATAAAGCTGCGGCAAATCCTTCTTCTCCTCCAATCGCTCACCATATGGCGGATTTGTTATTATAAATCCATACTTTTTCGGGTGACTAAGCTCGGCAACCGAACGCCTTTGAAAATGAATAAGCTTGTCAACTCCTGCATCCTTAGCATTAATTCTTGCTATTTTTATCATATCGTCATCAATATCATATCCCTGTATATCAACTTCGATATCATCATCTATCATATCTTGAGCTTCGTCAATTGTATTATACCACTCCTTTGCAGGAATTATATTCTTCCAACCCTCTGAGGTGAAAGAACGATTCATACCCGGAGCAATATTGGCTGCCATCAGTGCTGCCTCTATAGGAAATGTTCCGCTTCCGCAGAACGGATCTACAAGTATTCTGTCCTTTTTCCATGGTGTCAGCATTATTAACGCTGCAGCAAGCGTTTCCGATATCGGAGCCTTTGAAGAAAGCTTCCTGTATCCCCGCTTATGAAGAGAATCACCTGTTGTATCTATACCCACAATAACTTCATCCTTCATCAAAAATATCCTTACAGGATACTCCTGGCCATCCTCATCAAACCAACTGACATTGTATTTCATTTTCAGTCTCTCAACCATTGCCTTCTTTACAATTCTCTGAATATCAGAAGGACTGAAAAGCTTACTTTTTATTGATGATGCCTTTGTCACCCAGAATTTTCCGTTTACCGGAATAAACTCCTCCCATGGAAGTGACTTAATTCCCTCAAACAGCTCATCGTATGTCTCTGCCTTAAACCTTCCCATTTGAATAAGTACTCTCTCTGCAGTTCTAAGAAATACATTTGCGCGGCATACCGCCTCCGCATCTCCATCGAATGTCACTCGTCCATCTTCAACCAGTGAAATTTCGTATCCTAAATCCAATATCTCCTTTTTCAATACAGCTTCAAGCCCAAAATGGCATGGAGCCATAAGTTTATATCTATTCATCATAATCCTCTTATCAATGTTGTCGTTTGATAACTAATATATTAATTCCCAAATGCACCTATGTCAACGGCTTATTCAACAATATTTTTTCCTCTGTAACTTCTGAGACCCCCAACAACATTTTTTACTTCATAGCCATGCATTATAAGGTATTTTGCAGCCATCATGCTGGTTCCCCCTCTGTCGCAGTACAATATGATAACCTTATTGCGGGGCAAATCAAAATTTTCCTTGACCATTTCATCATATGGTATATTTATAGCTCCTTTTATGTGCCTTTTTTCAAACCTGCTACGTTTTCCAACATCGACAATAACCGTCTCTTCTCTGTTCTCCTCTATATAATAATCCAGATAATTTGCCGGAATATTTTCAATACCTGTTTTCATATATAATCTTCTTATTTTATTATTTATAATATTATATTCAAAAATGTACTTATTGCTTATATCTTGTTAAATGGTAAAGTCTGAAAAACTTCCTATAATATAAAGGAAAGAACAGGGATTAATTAACAACCCCTGTTCCGGACAATCAACCTGCCTACTATCTAAAGCAGTCTGAACTGCTGTTTGATGCGTCAGTTGTCTTATTTGTTGTAGATGTCTTTCCTGTTGTGTTGGAAGCATTCGATGCGTTTGATGCATTTGTTGCATTTGTTGTATTTGTTGCATTCTTTGCTGTATTATTCTCAGCGTTTGTGCCTGTGCTGTTTGTCATATTCTTTGTAGTGTTTTCAGCCTTATTCTTTGCCATAATAGTCTCCTCTCTGTCTGACTTTTACGTCATTTTTTGTTGGTTTTCCGGTTACAAATATAGTATTATAATTTATTTTATTTTTATCCTTGAAAATTTTGTAAAAATGTGGTAGAATACAAAAATAAAAAGAAGTAACCCTTCAAATATTTCTTTTTATGTTATAACCCCTTATTAATTATTTATACTCCCCTCAAAATGGAACTAGCTCCCCTAGTTCCATTTTATTTCGTTTTATCGGAGAGTTCTTCCATTTTTTGTACAATAAAATAACTAAAAAGGGAAGCTATGTGGGTGCCCCAAACGTCCAATTATGGTTCTCACTTAACTTCCCTTTTTATATACGTCATATTACGTAATTCAATTTAATTCTTTGCATCTTTAACAAGTCTCATTTTGATGAATTAGATATTGATTTTGCTATAAATATAATCGCAAATGCAATTACTGCTATTGGCAGCACAAATTTAAATGCAATCCATAAAATTCCCGATACAATGGTAAGTACTAATGCAATTACCAACAAACCTAAAATTATTGCCGCCAGTTTTACCCATACACTGTCCACCGGTTTTCCATTAATCGAAAAACTGTACCCTTTTCTCTCCGTCCTGTCTACATTTATACTGCCATCAGAATAATCATCATGAATATTGTTATCATATCTGCCCGCACTTTCGCTGTTATTAATAATATTTTTTGCAATAAGTCTCGGACTTTGAAGTGAAGCGACCACTTCCTCCTCATCTCTTCCTTTTTCTGTCTCACTCTCAATATACTCTTTGTAATATCTTATATGTGGTGCAGCCTGAGAGATATCCATGTTCTCAAGTAACGCTTCTTCTAAACCTTTAAGAAATTCTTTCTTTGTCATATAAACACCCTTTCTATAGAACAAAGCGAACAAATTCGCTTTGAACTCCCTATATACAAAAAACATCTCAGAGTATTCTGAGATGTTCAACGCGCCAGAGAAGATTCGAACTCCCGACACTACGGTCCGTAGCCGTATGCTCTATCCAGCTGAGCTACTAGCGCATGATGTATTGTTTAATTTCATAGAAACCTACAAAATTAAAATGCCGGCGACCGGAATCGAACCGGTACGGGAGGTTAGTCCCGCAGGATTTTAAGTCCTGTGCGTCTGCCAGTTCCGCCACGCCGGCATTTGCCTTATGTGAACTCACATAAGAAATGGGACCTACAGGGCTCGAACCTGTGACCCTCTGCTTGTAAGGCAGATGCTCTCCCAGCTGAGCTAAGATCCCTCATGTACTAAATATGAATATTTTTTATTCTGGGATGATACTTTCGTATCAAACGACCCGGATGGGGTTCGAACCCACGACCTCCGCCGTGACAGGGCGGCGCTCTAACCAGCTGAGCCACCAGGCCAAAAATGTTTTTTTATATAAAATATAGTCAGGTTTTATTCCTAACTAGTGGACCCTCGGGGACTCGAACCCAGGACCGACCGGTTATGAGCCGGTTGCTCTAACCAACTGAGCTAAGGGTCCATATCTGAAAATATTTGCTTTCAGAAAAAGCCGATGATCGGACTCGAACCGATAACCTGCTGATTACAAATCAGCTGCTCTGCCAATTGAGCCACATCGGCATACAACTTTTTCCGCAGCTGATTTGTAATCAGCCGCTCTGCCTACAATTAACTCACTTCGTTCCTTAATTGTCGTGAAATGAGCCACATCGGCATATTAATAATGACTCCAACGGGAATCGAACCCGTGTTACCGCCGTGAAAGGGCGATGTCTTAACCGCTTGACCATGGAGCCAAAAGTTTTTGCATCTATTAAGATACAAAAAACTCCCCGAGTAGGACTCGAACCTACGACAACTCGGTTAACAGCCGAGCGCTCTACCGACTGAGCTATCGAGGAATATTATGATTTACAATCATAGAACAAAATAGACCATCCTTATGCAAACGCACATAGGAAAGTCCATC
>JBGVOM010000162.1:0-17301 GCA_045126515.1 Lachnospiraceae bacterium | reverse complement strand
TTGGGTATAATCTTTTTGTAATATATTAAGTAGTTGCATACTAATATTTTACACCAACTGCCAGATACTTTCGAGGTCTGGCAGTTATTTTTTGTACAAAAAAAGAAGCTGCGCACTAATCACTTAGTGCGACAGCCCCTTCTTGTTAGTGCTTATGCTTCCTCAATAGGAACAAAACGTGTGTGAAATTTGTCGGCACCGCATACATGGCGTTGACCGTCGGCTTCTGTAATGATGTAATCACCTTCACGGATAAAAATACTTCCGCGGCGGTTATTGATAAACGGACATACGATAGAACCATCTTCTCTGGTAATCTGTACTAATCCATCGGCGACAATATATCCATTGGTCAAAACCTTGCTGAAAAGCTGAAAACCGTCTTCTAGTCCTTTTCCCACTTCATATTGTACTGCATCTACTTCAAGAGAATGTCTTATGTATTTCATAACAAAACCCTCCTTTGTTTAAAAATTCATGTAAATAAAAATAAGTTTTTGCTAATTATATTATAGTATATAATTCTGTAAAATACAAGCAAGCCACCTTAAGATTTCGAAAGAATTCGGTAAAACATAGAATTTATCAAAAATTAACAATTTAAAAAACGATTAACAGAAATTTACATAAATCTGATAGAGCAGTTTCTGAATTTGTCATAGAATTAGCTGTGTTGAGCAATTTAGGAACAGGGAATATCCCTGACAATTCAGGAGGAATGTAAAAGATGAAACAGAGAATCAGAAAAATTTTAGCATTGTGTGGTGTGTGCGTATTAGCACTTGGTATGGTGACCGGATGTGGTTCTTCAAATACCGAAAGTGGTACATCAGCGGATAGTACGGAAACAGCTGCTCCCGAAACACAGACAGAAGAAAGTGCTGAAACAGAAGAAAACACAGAAACAGAAGAAACGGCATCTTATAAGGACAACATCGATGAGCTGGTAGTGTGTTATCTGCCAAACGAAGCAAGTGATGAATTAGCAGAAGAACGAAGCCAGATGGAAAGTGACCTTTCTGAAGCTCTTGGTATAAAAGTATCTGAAATCAATGCATCCGACTACAATGCAGTAGTAGAAGCAATGAGAACAGGAAAGGCAGACCTTGCATATTATGGACCAGCATCTTATGTACAGGCATCGGAAAGAGCTAACGCTGAAGTTTTAGTAGTGGCAGCAAAAGAAGGAAAGAAAGAAAATGCCGGTTATACATCTCAGATTATTGTAAGAGCAGACAGTGATATTCAGACATTAGAAGATTTAAGAGGAAAGAGTTTTGCTTTTGTTGACCCATCCTCTACTTCCGGAAATTATGTGCCTACTTTGGAATTGATGAATGCCATTGATGGATTAACCAATGATGATTTACATACAAATGGTGGATTTTTTGAATCAGTTATATTTTCCGGAAAGCATCAGAATGGATTACAGTCTGTATTAAACGGTGATGTAGATGCAGCGCCGATTGCTTCTGACACTTTACGTGTGGAAATTGAAGCAGGAAGAGCAAATGAGGACGATTTACGCATTATTCATGAATCAGCAGTAATTCCTGCATCTCCTTTTGCTATCCGTGGTGATTTGCCAGATGACTTAAAAGCAGCAGTAAAAGATTTTTTATTAAATTATGATAATGAACAGTATTTTGTTAACATGTTAGGTGCTGAAGCAGGGGACGGAACCAGATTCGTGGAAGCTTCTGACAGTGATTATGATTATGTAAGAGAATTAATGGAAAAGGTAATTCCGGAAGAAGAATAGGAGCAGACCATGGAGAACATTTTAGAGTTAAAGAACGTAAGTAAAACCTATTCTGGTAATGATGCTCCATCACTTCAAAATGTGGAATTTTCTGTTAAGGAAGGCGAGCTTATTGGCGTAATCGGACCTTCCGGAGCAGGAAAATCCACTTTGCTCCGATGTATCAACCGTTTAGTAGAGCCAAGTGAAGGCCGGATTTATTTGGAAAATAAAGAAATTACAAAGATGAATAATAAGCAGATGAAGTATGCCAGACGTCGTGTAGGTATGATTTTTCAGCATTACAATTTAGTGGGACGTCTTACCGTAATGCAAAATGTAATGCATGGACGATTAGGATATATGAGTACGGCAGATGCCATCTTTGGAAATTATTCTGAGGTAGACAAAAGACATGCGCTGGAATTGTTGGAAATGACCGGCTTGAAAGAGTTTCGTTATCATAAAGCGAACGATTTATCCGGTGGACAAAAGCAGAGAGTTGGTATTGTAAGAGCTTTAATGCAGGAACCATGTATTCTCCTCTGTGATGAACCTATTGCTTCTTTGGACCCGGCAAGTGCAAGAGTGGTAATGGAATTGATACGTGACTTGTGTAGAGAAAAGCAGATTGCATGCATTGTAAACCTCCATCAGGTAGATGTTGCTATGGAATACACAGACAGGATTATCGGTATGAACAGCGGAAAAATAGTGTATAACGGTGGTGCAAAAGAATTGACTGGGGAAGATTTAGAGCAGATTTATGGAAAATCTATGGACGAGTTGCTTGTGGGAGGTGAACGGGCAAATGCATAGAAATGAAACAAATACAATTGCAGTTGCTTCCAAAGAAAGCAAAAAAGTTATGAATATTTTTCTTGCGGTTCTCGCGGTACTTTTCGTTGGCGCCACTGCCTTTTCAAAGTTTAATCCTTTTGAAATGCTGGCTACCCAGGGAGAATTCTGGCGTTTTATTACGCAGGATTTTCTGCCGCCAAAATTTAAGAACTGGAGTGCTTTGTGGGCTTCCATTACAGAAACCATTGCGATGGCAGTAGGTTCCACCGGAGTATCTGCGGTGCTTGCTTTTTTGATGGCATTTCTGGGCTGTCCTTCCATCTGTAGAGTGAAAAGTATTAATTATGTGGTGCGTATGGTGGCCTCCGTTCTTCGTAATATTCCGGCATTAGTCTGGGCATTTATACTGGTGGCAGCGTTTGGAATTGGCACAGAAACGGGAGTTATTGCATTGTGCGTTTCCACAGTTGGATTTCTCATTCGTTCTTTCATAGAAACGTTGGATGAAGTAGCGGGAGAAAATATGGAAGCGTTGAAAGCTACCGGTGCAGGTATGTTACCTGTAATTTCCCAGAGTATTCTTCCGGCGGCATTGCCGGGATTTATTGCCTGGTTTTTATATTGTATTGAAACAAATATTCGAGCATCTACAATCTTAGGAATGGTGGGCGCCGGAGGTATCGGACTTTTAATGAACGGTTATATCAAACAGTACAATTATCATGCAGCTTCCACTGTAATTATTGTGGTGGCAGTGGTTATTATTGGCGTAAATATCATGACAGAGTATTTGAGAAAGATTACCTTGAAATAGGAGAAAGGAGAAACTATGAGTACATTGGAACTGGAGCAGCAGAGAACATTACCGGCAGAGCCGGAACAGGGAGAAAGAATAGCTGTGAAACCAAAAGGAGCAGATTTGCCGATTTATACTTTTCTGGTTGTCTCAGCAATTTTGTGCGTGGCGTCTTTTTGGGTGCTTGATTTAGATTGGGGAAAAATCGTGGAGAGAATTCCTAAGCTTGGAAGTGTAGTAGTGGATATGTTACATTTTTCTCCGGATAAATTTAGTCTGACCATTTCCACCCTGATGGAAACCATAACAACCACGATTCTTGCTGTTTTTTATGGTTTGGTGATAGGTATGGTTGTGGGAGCATTTGGAGCCAAAAATATTGCTCCGTGGAAGGGGCTGGCATCTGTAATTCAGTGTGTGCTTACGTTTGTGCGTGCAGTACCTACTACAGTGTGGGCGTTGCTTATTTTGGCATGTATGGGATTTGGAATTTCGGCAGGAATTGCAGGACTTTTATTCCATACCATTGCATTTTTTGGCAAAGTGTTTGCACAGACTTTTGAGGAAGTGCCGGAAGAAACATTAGAAGCACTTCGGGCAGCCGGAGCAAACAGAATACAGATTTTCTTTGGTGCAGTTTTGCCTGCAAGTCTGACAGGATTGATTGCATGGAGTGCATTGAGATTTGAGATTACTTTCGGAGAAGCAACAATTCTTGGCATGGTAGGTGCCGGAGGTGTGGGTTATACCATTATGGCGGCGGTAAATTCATATCATCTGGGCAGAGCCGGACTTGCAGTGGTACTTGTATTTATTTTTGCATATATTATCGAGGCTGTTACTACAACAATGAAAGGAAAATTAAAGGTTTTATAAGCTGATGAACAAAAAGGACTTAAGCCGTATTTTAGAATTCGGCAGCAGAGAAGACATAAAAAAAATAGCAGATATGGTAGTAAAAAGTCATACTGCAGTTATTACAAAAGAACCGGAAAAAACCATGGTTATGATTCAGGCAAAGGAGCCAAATAGTCAGACGGGATTTTATTTAGGAGAAATGCTGGCAGCGCAGTGTTACGTGGAACTTGATGGTGCAAAGGGACTTTCTGTTATGGAAGGAGATGACTTAGAGAAGGTGAAATTTGCGGCTATCATAGATGGCGCTCACACAGCAAAAATCAGTGAATGGAATGTGATAGAGCAGGAATTGATGAAAATAGAAAAATGCCGTCAGAGGAAGATAAGAAAAGAGGCAGCATTGTACCGGGATACCCAGGTTGATTTCAGAGTCATGGAGGATCGTGATGAAAAAGAAGTATGAATTTAATATGACAAGCGACGGACAGAAAGTATTCCGAATTTTACTGGATTGTCTGGCAAACTCAGGAAGAACGGCAAATCTGACTGAATACATAGAAAAGTTTCCTAAGGATGGTGACTGGTATGCATTAGCTGCCACTTTACTGGATGGAGAGGTTACTTACTATGCTAATGGAAGCGAGGAGACAAAACAGGATATAGAGTTCTTGACCGGAGCCTGTTTTGCAGAAGCGGATAAGGCGGACTTTGTTTTTTTGCAGGAGTATGCTACCCCGGATGACATGGTGCCACAAGTGAAATGTGGAACCTTTGAAAGCCCTCATGATTCGGCAACTGTTGTAATAAAGGCAGGAGATGAGGCAGATACAGAGGTTACATTCCATGGTGTGGGAGTGCCCCCGGAAGGAAGAAAAATGATGATAAGTAAAAGAGAGTTTGACTGGATTCAGAAAAGAAATCTGATAGAGTGGGAATATCCATGCGGTATTGATCTGCTTTTCTTAAGAAATGATGGAACACTCTTTGCAGTCAGCAGAAAGGCAGGGATATAGATGGCATACGTTGCAGTGACCGGAGGCCGTGAGGCAGTAGAAAAGTCCATTGAACTTTTATCAAGATACCGTACCGGTGGTGAAAGAGAAGTGGAGATTGAAGCAATACAGGAACGCATGGGACTGTTAATTGACCGGATTATGAGTGAAGCAGGTTTTTATGCACCGGAATATGCCGCACTGGCATTAAAACAATCGGAAGGTTCTTTGGAGGAAGCTGTTTTCTTATTAAGAGCTTACCGTTCTACATTGTCAAGAAGCTGGTATTCTAAGCCGATTTCTACCGAGGATATGACGGTACATAGAAGAATTTCAGCGGCATTTAAGGATATTGTAGGGGGGCAGTTTTTAGGAGCAACCTATGATTACACTCACAGATTATTAGACTTTTCTTTGTTGGATGAAACGGAAGAAGATGTGAAAAAAATTAAAGAAAGATGGCAGTCATTAGGAGAAGAAGCAGAACCTATCAAGGTGCCAAGAGTATCGGATGTACTGCGGGAGGAAGGCGTGATATCTCCCGGAGAAAAGGAAGAGGAATTAGAGGATATTACCCAGAATCCAATTACATTCCCAGCTCCACGTTCTGCCAGACTGCAGACCATTACAAGAGGTGAAACAGGATATGTAAATGGTCTTGCCTATGCCGGAATTCGTGGATTTGGCTCATCCCATCCCACGGTAGGCGAACTTCGCACCGGAGAAGTGGAAATCATAATTGATTACCCTATGGCAGAGGGCGAGGAACTGTATGTGGGAAGCATTGTATGTACAGAAGTAGAATCTTTCTTCTCAGAAGAGAGCAAAGAGGAAAGTAAGGATGAAACCAATGAATTAAAGCTGGGTATCGGATATGGGCTTGTATTTGGCAGAAATGACAATAAGGCAATTTCCATGTCTATCTTAGATTACATTTTATGCAGCGAAGGTGACGGCATTTTGAATAACCAGGAATTCGTTCTGCTGCATGGTGACTGTCTGGAAATGAGTGGATTTATTTCCCACTTAAAACTTCCGCATTATGTCACCTTCCAGTCAAAGCTTGACCGCGTCAGAAGTACTGCGAAAAAGGAGGAACCAGAACATGAATAAAGATTATAATTACGGATTTTTGGACGAGGGTTCTAAAAAGGCAATACGCAGGGCGTTACTGAAAGCGGTAAGTATTCCGGGATATCAGGTACCTTTTGGCTCCAGGGAACTTCCAATTGGCAGAGGCTGGGGTACCGGCGGGTTGCAGATTACATTGTCTATTTTAGGAGATGATGATATTTTGAAGGTCATTGACCAGGGAAATGATGACAGTGTCAATGCTGTATCTATCCGTAAATTTGTGACTGCATGTACGAATGTAGGCACCACAACGGATTCTGAGGAAGCCACAGTCATACAGACAAGACACAGGGTGCCGGAAACACCACTCCGCAATGACCAGATTTTAGTGTTGCAGGTGCCGGTACCAGAACCACTCCGCCATGTGGAACCATTAGAATCTGTCACAAGAAAAATGCATGCGGAGATGGATTATTCGGCAGTATGGCTGGCTTTATATGAGAACATTGTGCGTGTAGGTGAGATAGAGCAGGGAGCAGATTATCCGGTGATGGTAGAAGACAGATATATTATGAATCCTTCACCCATTCCAAGATTTGATAATCCGAAGCTGCATATGAGCGAAGCGTTGTATTTGTTTGGCGCAGGACGTGAAAAGAAAATTTATGCCATACCTCCATACACCAAAGTGGAATCTTTAGGATTTGAAGATTTTCCATTTAAAATCGAGAATATGGAAGGAAGAAAATGTCATCTTTGCGGCGCAGAAAATGTATTTATGGATGAATTTTTCGATGCAGCAACCGGTAAAAAAATGTACCAGTGTTCGGACAGCGGATATTGTATGAAAAGACGTAGCGAGGGTATGAACCATGAAGAATGAAAAAACAGCATTAACCTTAAAGCATCTGGTGGTAAAACACGGAGATGGTTGTGAATTATGTAACAATGACGAAAGCGTATTAGAGAGAAACCGCTGTCCCCATTGCAAAACCGTCTGGGCAGCCAGAGATGTTTCCTTACAGGTATATCAGGGAGAAATTCTCGGAGTGGTAGGAGAATCTGGTTCCGGAAAGTCTACTTTGATGAAATCTCTTTATATGGATATGGAGCCTACCAAAGGAGAATATTTTTTAGACTGCTATGAACAGGGAAAGAAAAATATTTTTGAGCTCTCCATGCAGCAGAAAAAGTACGTGAGAAATTATTTGCTGGGTATGGTGTATCAGAATCCTTATCTGGGACTGCGCATGTTCTTTTCATCCGGTGCCAATGTTGCAGAAAAGCTCATTGCAGCAGGAAACAGAAATGTGGCTGATATGATGAATCAGTGTAACCGTCTGTTAAGTCACATGGAAGTACCTGTCAGTCGTGTAAAGGAGCCGCCAAGAAATTTTTCCGGTGGTATGCAGCAGAGAGTGCAGATTGCCAAAGCCATTGCAAATCATCCGCCAATTTTGTTTTTAGATGAAGTAACCACAGGGCTTGACCTTTCTGTACAGGCAAAGGTGCTGGATTTAGTTAAGAAAATACAATTAGAATATGGAATTACAATGATTGTTGTGAGTCATGATTTGGCGGTTATTCGTATGTTGGCAGACAGAACTATAGTTATGTTGGATGGCAAGATTGTAGAAGAAGGGCTTACAGACCAGATTATGGAAGATCCACAGCATATTTACACCCAGACACTTGTAAATTCCTTGTTATAATAAGGAGAATAGACATGAAGAAAATAATTTATAATGGAAAGATCGTGCTTCCGGATAAGGTTCTGGAGGGTTATGATATTGTAATAGAAGATGAATTTATTAAGGAACTTGCTGCCGGAGAAGAAAGCAACAGAAAAAAGTATCAACAGGAGCAGGCAGAATTTTATGATGCGGCAGGTGGTTATGTGATGGCAGGATTTATTGATACCCATTCTGACTATATTGAAGGACTGGTACAGCCAAGACCAACTAGCATTATGGATTTTCAAGTCAGCTTATGTGAGGCGGAAAAGCATTTGTTAAGCCACGGAATCACCATGATGTATCATTCTTTATCTTTGGTGAAAGAAGATGAGAAGGTAGAGAGAAAAACCATTCGCAAGAAACAGAATGTGGAGCGTCTGGTAAATATTTTAAAGGGATATGAAGAAGAGGCACATTTAATCAAGCATCGTTTTCATGCCAGATATGAAATTGATAATATTGAAATTTATGATTATCTAAAAGAGTTGATGGAGCGTGGCTTTGTGCAGGAACTATCCTTTATGGACCATACTCCGGGACAAGGGCAGTACCGGAATATTGAGCAATACGCTGAAACCTTCCGTGCATGGAGAAATTTAGAGGATGATACAGAATTTGAAAAGTTTTTAGAAGAAAGTAAAACAAAACCGCTGGCAACCAGAGAACAGTTAATGAAGTTGGCAGAGTTAGCGAAAGAATTTCAGATTCCGTTGGCATCACATGATGATGATACAGAAGGAAAAATCTTATTAAATAAGGAAGACTTTGGAATCAGAATTTCGGAATTCCCGGTTACTATGGAAGTAGCGAAAAAGGCAAAGGAATGTGGCATGATGGTAGTGGTGGGTGCACCAAATATTCTGCTGAATGGAAGCCATGCGGGAAACCTTAGTGCGGAAGAAGCAGTAAGGGAAGGATGCGCAGATATTTTATGCTCTGATTACTATCCAGCAGCACTGCTTCATGCAATTTTCTTATTAGAAGAAAGAGGCGCCTGTACGTTACCTGAGGCAGTGCGAATGGTGAACTTGAATCCTGCAAAAGCACTGGGGATTGACAAGGAATATGGTGAGATTGCACCGGAAAAGCGGGCTGACCTTATTATTGTACATAAAGAAAACAAACTTCCGGTATTGACAAAATGCTTTATTGACGGAAATGTGGTGCTGCAGTTTGAATATCAGAATAGTAAGGCGGTGTAGTAATGTTAAAAGTAGAAAATTTAACCAAAGAATTCACTATGCATATTCGTGGGGGTGTGAAGATACCAAGTTTTCGCAATGTATCCTTTGAAGTGAAAGAAGGAACGTTGCTGGCAGTTACTGGACCTAGTGGTATTGGAAAATCTTCCTTATTAAAGTGCATTTACAGAACATATCTCCCAACGGAGGGAAATATTTTTTATCAGACAAAGGAAGGTGCAGAAGTAAATCTTACAAATGCTTCTGACCGTGAGATGATACATTTAAGAAAGAATGAAATCGGCTATGTGTCCCAGTTTTTTCATGTACTTCCCAGAGTATCGGCAAAAGAAATTTTAATGGAGCCTCTGTTGGCAAAAGGTGTGGAAGAAGCCGATGCAAAGGACAGGGCAGAATATCTGTTGGATTATGTTGGCCTTGGAAAAACTTTATGGGAAATGTATCCTTCTACCTTTAGCGGCGGAGAAAAACAGCGATTAAATATTATCCACGCAATTATTACAAAACCAAGATTTTTGCTGTTAGACGAGCCTACAGCATCTTTGGACAAGGGATATAAGGGTAAGGTAATGGAGTTAATCAACCAGTTGAAAGCAGAAGGAACCGGTATGGTGGGTGTGTTCCATGACAGGGATGCTTTAGAAGTACTTTCTGATGTACAGTTTGACTTGATTGCAGGAAGCTATGTGCAGTAAAATAAAAGATATATTTTAAAAGAAAAGCGAGGACAAAAGGATGAAGGCAGATTTACATATGCATAGCACCTGGTCGGATGGTTCCATGAAGGTAAAAGAGATTGTAAAGACAGCAAAAAGGGCAGGGCTTTCTGTAATATCCATAACAGACCACGATTCTCTGCAAGGACAGAGCGAAGTAAAAAAATATGGAGAAAAATATGGAGTGGAGATTATTCCGGGACTGGAAATCTCCTCCTACAATCCGAAAACAGGAAGAAAAGTACATATTTTAGGATATCATATTCAACAGGAAGATATGGTAAACAAGCGTCTTTATCCTTTTTTGCAGGAGCGCCATCAGGCAACCATGAAGGCACTGCATATCATTATGGAAAAGGGATATCCCATTGAAGAAGATGATGTAACCTGCCGTGTGGGTTGCGGAGATATTATGTATCGCCAGCATATTATGCATGCCTTAATGGAGCGTGGATATACCAATTCTATATATGGAGAACTTTATCAGCATTTATTTGGAAAAGATGGCATTGCCAAAGTGACTAGCTCTTACATTCCGGTGAAGGAAGCAGTGGAGCTGGTGTTGGAGGCAGGGGGAATTCCTGTGTTGGCCCATCCTTTTCAGTATGATTCCTTTGACCTGCTTCCTGAGTTGAAGACATATGGACTTCAGGGCGTAGAGTATAAGCATCATACCCAGACAAAAGAACGGGAAAATAAGGTGTTGCAGGCAGCAAAGGAATTGGAACTGTTTGTTACCGGAGGAAGCGACTGTCACGGCATGTATTCGGAAAAACCCTGCCCATATGGAGGAACGGGGTTTGAAATGGATGGGGAGCATCCGTTATTATGTAGATAAGATGATTTAGGAAAAGAAAGTTTTAGTTTTGTAACAGTTTAGCTTTGACGGCTATGGGCTGTTCTTGAAAAACGGCAAGGTCGAATGTAACTAATAATTGCGTATTTTATCTAATTATGTTAAACTCAAAAAAGTGCACATTCAAATCTATCTAATAAGGTTGAATTGTTATGTTTTATATTAAAAATGAAACGCAAGGGGTAAGGGAGAAATAGAATGAAAAGGAAACTGATGACAATAAGTAAAATAGGAAGTGTTGTGTTTTTTGTATGTATGGCAATACTTGTGATTTTGGGAATTGTAAATGACGGAGAGGAAATTGAGTTGCCATTTATACTGGGACTGACTCTTGTTATTTCCGGTGTGATTTTTGCAGTGAGTATTGTGGTATATTTTATTTTGGACATGGTAAAAGAGATACGATATAGAAAGCAGTCTCCTGTCATAGAGTTTGTAGTGGAAATCGCAGTTATTGGTCTGGTATTTGCCTGTGTAAGACATTTTCTAGGGAAGGAAGAATTTCAGTGGTCTTACTGTTTTATTACAGCGGGGGTCGTTTCCATAGCAGATAGAGCATTTCGATATGTGAGTGAGTTTAAAAAACAGAAGCTGAACGAACGTTAAGTTTGTTCAGCTTCTGCTTTACTATGAGAAAATTGTGAAAGAATCAGTGATTTTCAGTAACTGGGTCACGCATATTTACCACACGTTTCCATTCTTTGGTGCCATCCACCTTTTGGGCTTCGCTACGGTTCATGTAAAGGAACTTGGTTAATTCATAGCAGCTGATCCAGATTTCGTTGTTGCTATCTTTTTGGGACTCATCAAAGATTAACTGAATCCCAAAATGTAAATGGGAAATATCAATGTTATTGGTGTTTTCCGTGGCACTGTAGCCTGTGTGTCCCAGATAGCCAATAACGTCTCCGGCAGTGACAATACTGCCTTCTTTTAGCCCTTCGGCAAAGGGATAATTCTGGCGAAGATGAGCGTAGTAGTAATATCTTTTTTTGTCAAAGCTTCGGATGCCGATGCGCCAGCCTCCATACTGGTTCCAGCCTAGGGCCTCTACGTAGCCGGATTCTATTGCAATGATGGGAGTTCCGGTCTGTCCCATCATGTCGTGTCCAAGATGAGGGCGGTTATATCCATAGGAACGGGACGCACCAAAATCATCATAGTCAGAGTAAGGAAAATTTTTAGCAATGGGAAGAAAAGCTTTCAACCCATACCTTTTTTCCCAGACTGGTTGTGAATTTTCAGTTTCGGCAGTTGTTTCTATCTCATACTCGCCAACCATTCCGCCCAATACTGCGGTGTATGCTTCTAAATAATAAGAATAATATTTCATTTTTTTGGTGAGGTGTTCTAACGTCTCTTCTCCGGAAAGGAGCAGGTCAGCAACCTTTTTCATATCTGTAGATTGATACTTGTTGAAATTACCTCCGTTTTTTGCCCCTAGATAAGCCAGCAGAGAAATCCAGTCTAAATGAATTTCCTGACCATAGGTGGCAATATCATACTGGTAGGCATCTTTCATTGCCTGGCAGGTTACATTAAATTCCACCCACTTAATATAATCTTTTTCCGGTGCAGGGGTGGAAGAAGGTGCGGTTTTGGTGGGCGTGGCTGGAGAAGCGGAGGCAGGGAGAAATGGATGGAAGGTATTTATAGCAGTTACGCCAAGCAGGAGGGCAAGAAGCAGAAGTTCTATGGAAATCAGTTGTTTTAATTTATGTAATTTCATGAAAAACTCCAAGGGTGAAATTACAATATTTTATGCCGGTTTATGGTAGGTAAGAACTAATTTTTATGGAAGTTTAAGGAATTGTACATAGAAAGAACACAAATCTTTCATAAGATAAAAGTCGGGGAATGCTAAGGGAGGAAATATATGACGAATAAAAAATATCACGAATTGATTACACCTTATCAGGATGCCATGTCTATCCTGATAGAACGGATTAATTTACTGGATCATTATTTATACGAGGAATCTGATGTAGAGCAGAAAGCAATACATCATATTGAAAGCCGGATTAAATCCCAGGAAAGTATTGAGGAAAAGCTGAAAAAGCTGAAGCTTTCTGTAAATAAAGAAAATGCTATGGAGAATTTAAAAGACATTGCGGGAATCCGTGTGGTATGTTTTTTTGAATCGGATATCTACAAATTAATTGATGTATTGAAACGGCAGAGTACATTTATTCTGGTAAAGGAAAAAGACTATATAAATAATCCAAAACCTAATGGTTATCGAAGTTTGCATATTATTTTGGCGGTACCTTTGTATTACATGGATGCATCAGAGTATTTTCCGGTGGAAATTCAATTTCGCAGTATGGCAATGGATTTGTGGGCAAGTATGGAGCACCGCATCTGCTATAAAAAGGATAAAGATGGAGTACTGAAAGAAGAATTTCTAAAATACGCAGAAGAACTGGCGCAGTTAGAGAAGAATTTTCAGGAAAATATGAGCAGAATGTTAGAAACAGAACAGGTGGCAACTTAAATGGTTGCTGCCTTTTTGGGTTTGGGGTATACTAAAAACATCATGATAACTCGAAGGAGGAACTATGGCAGAAACCGAAGAAAAATTGTATTATATGTTTCATAAGCCTTCCGGCTGTATCACTGCCAAAAAAGACCCACAACATAAGACAGTGATGGATTATTTTGAAAGAGAGCTGCAGGAAAAGCTACATCCTGTGGGCAGGTTAGACAAGGATACCGAAGGTTTGCTACTGCTTACCAATGACGGCAAGTGGAATCAATATTTGATGCATCCGGAGAACCATGTGGAAAAAACATATTTTTTCTGGGCGGTGGGTGAATTAAATCAGGAAAAAAAGCAACAATTAGAACAGGGCGTGCTTTTAAGAAGTGAGCTAGAAAAGACCAAGCCTGCCAAATTAGAAATACTATCACCGGGAAAATTACAGGAAATCGAGCCATTGTTTTATGGAAAAAAATGTAGTAATATTGTAAAAAATCCTCGAAATCAAAATGTGATTTCCGGTTATTTAACTATCGAAGAAGGTAAAAAGCATCAGGTAAAGCGGATGCTTAAGGCGGTGGGGTGCTATGTGGTGTATTTGAAACGTGTCCGCATTGGTGAGTTAGCTTTAGACGAAACATTGCCAAGGGGAGGTTACCGGAAACTGACACCGAAAGAATTAAAACTTCTATGATAAATATATAAATGACAGAAAGGACGCAAAGGTATGTTGAGTATCAGAGAATTGTATAAAGAACAGGAAAAATATATAGATACATCCGTGGAGGTATGCGGCTGGGTACGCAGTATACGTTCTTCGAAAAATTTTGGTTTTATTATGGTAAATGACGGAACCTTTTTTGAACCATTACAGATTGTATATGATGACAGTCTGGAAAATTTTTTGAAAATCAGTAAATTAAATGTAGGAGCGGCATTGATTATCAAAGGCAGGCTTGTGGCAACACCGGAGGCGAAGCAGCCCTTTGAAATTCAGGCAGAGGATATTCAGATTGAGGGAGAATCCACACCGGATTATCCTTTGCAGAAAAAGAAACATTCTTTTGAATATTTGAGAACTATCTCCCACTTAAGACCAAGAACCAACACCTTTCAGGCAGTATTCCGGGTACGTTCCCTTTGTGCTTATGCCATTCATAAATTCTTTCAGGAAAGGGATTTTGTCTATGTGCATACTCCGATTATTACAGGAAGTGACTGTGAAGGAGCAGGAGAAATGTTTCGGATTACCACGTTAGATCCGGAGAACCTGCCTTACAATGCAGATGGAAGTGTGGATTACAGCAAAGATTTTTTTGGAAAAGAAACCAATTTGACAGTAAGCGGACAGTTAAACGGGGAAACTTTTGCCTGTGCGTTTCGAAATATTTATACTTTTGGTCCTACTTTCCGTGCGGAAAATTCCAATACCACACGTCATGCAGCGGAATTCTGGATGATTGAGCCGGAAATTGCGTTTGCAGATTTAGAGGATGATATGGAATTAGCGGAGTCTATGATGAAGTATGTGATTTCTTATGTGCTGGAGCATGCACCTGAGGAGATGGCATTTTTCAATCAATATGTGGATAAAGGTCTGTTAGAACGCCTTGATTGTGTATTACATTCGGATTTTGCAAGGGTGACATACACCGAGGCAGTGAAATTACTGGAAAAATACAATGATAAATTTGAATATAAGGTGAGCTGGGGCTGTGATTTACAGACAGAACATGAACGTTTCCTGACAGAGGAGATTTATAAATCCCCGGTGTTTGTCACAGATTATCCGAAGGAAATTAAGGCGTTTTATATGAAATTAAATGAGGACGGTAAAACGGTGGCAGCAGTGGACTGCTTAGTCCCGGGAATTGGAGAAATTATCGGAGGCAGCCAGCGAGAGGATGATTATGATAAACTTCTCTCACGTATGGAAGAAGCCGGTCTGAAAAAAGAGGATTATGAGTTTTATTTGGATTTACGGAAATACGGAAGTGTAAGGCATGCAGGCTTTGGGCTTGGTTTTGAGCGTATGGTGATGTATCTGACCGGAATGGGAAATATAAGAGATGTGATACCGTTTCCTAGAACCGTGAATAATTGCGAGGTGTAAGGAGGGAAAAAAACAGGGAGCATATTAATGCGTCCCTGTTTTTTAAAATTATCGTGCAGATGTATATCCCTCTCCTTTGACGGAATAGCAGTAGGTGTGTGAAGAAGTCATTGTTTTAGAACCTACTTTCTTTTTAGCTACAACATATACAAAATAATTTTTGTTTTTTGATACTTTTTTGCCGGCAACTTTTTTTACGACATAACTTTTTTTGTTGGCTTTTACAGAAGCAACTTTCTTGAATTTTTTCACCTTTGTTCCAGAAGCAGAAACATAAATATCATAACCGGAAGCACCTTTGATAGTATTCCAAGAAAGAGTTAAGGTTTTTGCTTTGGTTTTTTTATCGGTAGTTTTTTTGACTTTTACTTCAGGCTGAGCCACAGCGTATGTTTTGTCAGACCAGCTACTGTAGTATTTTTTGCCGTTAATTTTAACATAAGTTCGAACTTGTGCACTATAGATGGAAGTCATAGGTGCATTAGCGAGGCCGCTTAAATTTTCACCGCGCTTGATTCTTTTACCTTTGGCATTATAAAAAACACTCTCATAACCCTCATAGTAGGAAGTTGTCTTTATGTCCAGGGACAGATGTTCAATGTATTTGTACCAGGTATCTAAGACAACTACGGGTTTTTCGGGAAGTAATTTTACATATGTATCATCGAAGCCATAGCCTGTAGTGCGGTAATTTGCAGTAGCAATGTATGGATATACATATACGTATGTGTAAGTTGGTTTTATATAATTGGCTGGAATGGCATAAGAGGTTTGGCTTGTAGTTCCCACCACCTGATTATTTATACGAATTTCATATCCGTCAGCGCCGGCAGCACCACGCCAGGAAATTGTGGCAGATTTTGTGGTGACACCTATTTGAGTTAAGGAGGTCACACAGCTTGTAGAGCTGTCAAGGTCAGTTATAACTGCGATAGGCTGACTGTATCTTCCTTCACTTCCAATTTTAACGAGGTAATGGGTACCGCTATCCAAATTGTTAATACGAAACGTATTATCATAATCGCTATAGTATGCGCGATCAGATGCGAACCAAGTGCGACCATTATCTTTGGATAAATAAGCAGTGTAATCATCATCGTCAGCATTGGCATCAAAATTTGAACCACTTATCTCCACAGAGTTACTACTAGAGTCCACTTGCCTTAAATTTGTTGGAATGCTGGCTGCTTCTACAGGAATGGCGGATTGAATTGCAAAGGCAAAGGATGTAAGCGCCAAAGTCATAGAAACTTTTGTGAATATGTTTTTTAGTTTTGTAAATTTCATTTAAATCCTCCTAAATTAAATATTTATTGAACCTCAGTTATATTATATTTTAATGAGGATAAAAAGTCTATAAAAAATGTTAAGAGTTTTGCAACAGTTTTGTAATGGTTTGGATTTCTGAGGGTGGAAGGACGCTCATAAGTGCTGCAAATTCTTCCTTGGAAGGCAGAGGCAACGCGAATGCGAACTAACTGTCAAGGGCGGCTAAGACGTTCCAGAAGGCTGTCACGCCTAAGCCGCCCTAGACAGTGGATTTCGCATTCGTTAAGAACGCCTCTTAAATTGCCTTTCAAGGAAGAATTTGCAGCACTTATGAGCTGTTCTTCGAAGACGATAGGTTTGAATGTAACAATTTGCATTTTGAAAGTTGTGATGCAAAGTGATTTAGCCAAATGAAATAGCCACATTCAACCTTGCCGTTTTCCAAGAACAGCCCATAGCCGAAACAATTCTTTTCAGAAAGGCTGTTAAATTACCTGCCTTTCTGAAAAGAATTGTATCGGCTATGGGCGTCCAATGTCATTTAGATAACATTTAGGTGTTTTCAGCCTGAAACGAAATGTCATGAGAGGTTTATGTAATAAGCCCTGGTACTTACACCCAAAAAAAATTATGACATCACAAAAAGACAGATATTCCAATCTGCCTAC
>JBGVOM010000161.1:0-5658 GCA_045126515.1 Lachnospiraceae bacterium | reverse complement strand
TATCGTGTGTTGAAAAATGTCATCATTATAATGATTATGCCCTATGATCCGTTTCAACTGGATCGGATGGTTTACACGATTCAAAACCGCTGTATCGAAGAACCTGATATGCCTTATGACGACGGAGCCACAACTTTATTCCTATATACGAAAGGAACAAAAGGGAATCCTTCTATGGAATTACAACAATTGCTACATTATATGGAACATACACAGGACTCTTATGCAACGAATAAAGATTTAAAGAAAATCCAGCGAATGGTAGATATTGTAAAACAAGACGAGGAGGTGTCACTGGAATATATGAAGATATTTGAACGGGAAGAAATGTTGATTAATCAGGGACGCAAACTTGAACAGGAAAATACAAAGAAAGCAGAACAACGTGCTGTGATGGCAGAGCAGCGAACAAAAGCCACAGATATTTTAGAACTACTGCAAGAGTATGGTTCTGTGCCGGAATGGCTGAAAGAGAAAATCATGGCAGAGCAGTCCATTCCTCAGTTAAGGGAATGGCTCAAAGTTTCTGCTAAAGCTGAAAGTATCGAGGATTTTTTGGAGAAGACTCATATTCAAAATAAGAGCTGATTAAAATAGGGAGTGTACCGTCCACAGTACACTCCCCATTATTCACACCTTTATTAAGCAATCCCCTAATCTAAACATATATCATTTATTGTTCTCCTAGTATCTTGCGTTATACTCACTATTTCTTTTTTAGAAAGCACCTTATCTTTTGGACATAAATTGTTCAAACCCTACAAGATGTAAATGGCAAGTACTTTTCTATAAAAAACGACAACTCTGCATCTAGAGCTGTTGCTGGATCATATTCAGGAACATGCATTATGATATCGTCACGTTGGGTATCATAGCCTCCCCTCAGTTCTCGCAGATATAAATTTATTTTTTAATCACCTCAGTATCTGCATGTATGCCAAATTGCTCCCGTATCTCGTCCGCTGCCACATTGGATGACAGCGTGTGAAGCGTGTCGTATCCTCTCAGTATCTTTTCCACATCATATTCTCTGTATATCTCATCAGGTGATATCTTTGAAACCAATGACATATACATTAAGATATAACCGCACCAATACATCATGTCGCAAACATCCTCGACGTTCTCGTGCCTGTCATCATCGGTAAGTCCATACTCAAGTTCCACTGAATGGAGAAGATACTGTTTGCTTTGTGCAACATCATTGAAATCCCAATGATACAAATTATCTGCCGTCTTTGAACTCAACCACAGCTTTGTAAATGTAATCGGTTCATATCCTTTTTTTGCTGCAAGTTCAAGAATACCTCCAGCTTTTCTGCACAATGCCTTTTCTTCAAAATCCGGCATACGCACTACCTCCTTTGCCTTATCAGCTCGTTTGCACGCCTACTCGCCTGTTTTCTGTCTTCGACCATCTTATTGAATAATTCCTGTTTTTCATATCCCTTTAGTTCTTTCGCTTCACGAAACACAAGTGCTTTTCTGATTGCAGCATCGTTCTTAAACACCACCTGGTCACTGTAGTTCATACAATTAACGACTTCTATTGTCTGCTCTTTTGTAATAATTCCATCTGTATACAAATCTATCGTTGCAAAAAGCTTGTCGTCCGCCGTCGGTCCTATGATAACATCGTAATCTGTATCGTCAAATGGCTTCTCTCCTTCGTGTGTCCTATTATAAATAACATAATCAAGCCATTCTCCATCTGCCTTCAGTTTTTTAGTATTTAATTGTGACAAGTCGGCATCATACACATTTAATATCGACTCGGTCTTATTACACGCCCACTTCTGAGCCATTCTTTTATCTTCCGTCAGGTAGAAACCAACTCCAAAATCCACGTCCGTTCTGCCTCGACCTGATACTGGTTTATCTATTGCTGTATCTGACCCATGATATAAGATCATAGTAACACCTCCTCGAATACACATATCTAGTATACCATAATTTTTCTTGCTTGTGCTGACTATTCTTCTACATCCAGCTGGTATTCTGCAATCAAAGTGCGAAAAGTATCCAATGGATTACATGTTTTGGCACAATACACGATAAAAAAATCAAAGGGATTTCTGACATACATCTGTACATAACCGCACTCTAAAAGTATATCATCTAATTCTACTTTAAAATCTTCGTATTCCTCTCCAAAATCCATGACATCACCGGATGCATTTTTCTCTGCGTTTAACAATGCGGTGGCATAAAATTCATAAAACACCAGAATGATTAATGCCTTTCTGATCACATCCTCACTTGCTTCATGCTTTTGAATGTTTGAAAACAGCTGGCGTTTCGGGAAATTTTTACAAATCAGCTTGGGAAATCTTGACTGTGCTACCCTTGATGTTAACTGCCCCTTGTCAGATACATCGCCATAAATCACTTGTCCATGCTTTATCTCCTCCTTTATTGTCCTTAGCCTAGCGTGTATGCCTCTTTTCGTTTCTTCTGTTAATTTAATCTTATTACTCAATAATTGGTTTTTTTCATTTAACTCATTTCTGAATTTTTCCACTTGATAATTTAATTCCGTCTTTATCGCACTTTCAATTTCCTTCTTGCTATCATAAATATATGTTCGCACTGTTTCACAAACTTGTCCTAACAGACCTTCTCTAATCATGTCACAGTATGATGCTACCTCTTCTTTCTTTTCAGCAATATACTCCTCTGTATATTGTTTTTTTCCTTCCTCTATATATTCTCGGTACTTCTTTATCTTTTCACCCAAATGCCTTAATTTACTTTTATGTTTTTTGAGTTCATTTTCTAGTTGATTTTTATACCACTTGTCACCTTCTATTGCCTTTTCATTCTGCGCAAGTATTTCTAATTTCTGTTCGTACGTTTTATTGATTTGTCTTTGTTTTCTATCCCATTCAATACCAGCACTATTATCCATACCATCAGGAACATCTTCATACCATGTTTTTTTCCAGAACAAATGACCTTTAGTTCTCTTTTCTTTCCTATATTTTTGAACCGCCTTTGGTCTTTTTCCTAATTTTGAAATTTCAGAATTGTACCAATTTTCAAGTTCATCATATTGTCTTCTATATTTCTGATTCCTCTCATTACAACTAACTATAAGTCGATTTATATTCTTTTCTAATTCTATAATTATATTTTTTTCTTGCTGTTTTTCTTGCTCCACTTGTTCCACGTCTGCATCATTAACCACACTTTCAACATCATAATCATCTTTCTTTAGTACTAGACTAAAATCACATACTGGATTCTCTATTTGAACATCAACAAATTTATTAAATATTTTTTGAAACTCTTCACTAAATACATTGCTTACAAAACTATTGCATATTATTTTTATATGATTGTTTGTTTCCTTCTCAATTTTTTCCGCAAATTTTTCAATTTCTAAGACTGTTTCATCAACACACATTTGAACATTTTCTTCATTAATATCGTCCAGTTTTTGAAATGTGTATTGAATAAGACTCAAGATATTAATGTTTTTCTTTTCTTGCATCTTGGAGTCTCTTTCTACATTCTCTAGAAAATCATCCATATGATTTTGCAATTGTCTAATCAATCGATTGTAAAATTTTCTTTGATTATAGCATGCCATCTCAATTTGCTTTTCCAACTGTTCTTTTAAATATGCGTTGTTCTGTTGTCCACTTTTTTCTTGTTCTTGCAATTGTATTTCAATAGCTTCTGTAATTAATAGAATATTGTTCTTTATGTCATTATTTCTGCTCTTTTGTAAATTATCTCTATCCAAGAACTTATAAAGTTTAGTTTTAAAATCATCAAAATGAGAACGTTTCCTATATTCTTCCTGACTCAGCATAAAACCGTTTAATACAATATTTCTTTTTTCTTGCTCTTTGTTATAAACATTGTTATTAATTCCCCATAAATAATCTCTACTATCTAATGGAAATACTTCCATGTCAATAATTCCTTTATTAGCTAACTGTTGTTTGGCTTCACCTACGACTCGTTCTATCTGTATTTGAGCCTCAAGTTCTTCTTTACTTTCGTATATTTCACCTATATGTGTCATTACAACCATCATATCTTTAGTTGAAATTTTGCCAATAACATCATGCTCACTGGAAATAACTTTAAGTGCTTGCTCTGTAAACCCCTTTTTAGTAATCAAAAAAATTACCGCATTAGATTCAGCAATAACTTTCTTTGTCATAAGCATTTGATCTCTGCTTAGTTTTTCAATACCAGGAGTATCAAAAAAAATAATATCTCTATCAACGCCTTGTATCGGGAAAAATATATCGATTCGATCAACCTTTGTTTTATTTTCTATATCCAGATATCTATTCAGCCTTTCTCTTCCATCATTAGATTCCAAATTAATATCTTCGATTATTTTATCTGTCAAATCATAATCTGTTTTTTTACATATTTGTGCATGTGGTATTTCATCATACTGAATAGTAGTGATAACGCCTGTTGCTTCTTTTGTGGATGTATATAATAATTCTTCACCTAAAAGCGCATTAATAAAAGTACTTTTACCTGTTGAAAAATCACCAACAACTGCAATTCTATATTGGTTCGTCAAAATCTTATCTTCTAATGCATCTATTGCTTCATCATATGGATGTCCCTCTATCCCCATATTTATCGAAGACAAATCCTTAACAACAGAAAGAAACTCACTATTTTTCATAAATACTCCTTCCATATTCTCCTCAAAATCCTTCTCCCTACTCCACCATCTCAATCTCCCCCTCATGCATCCTAAGCCACATATCCACTCCGTTTCCAAATACTTCCGCCACAATCAAGACTCCGTCCTCATCTTCCCGCACGACCTCCGCCGTAGGCAGCCTGTCCAGCACTGCTTCCAGTGAATTTCCCTTGTACTTAAACTTAATCCTTCGGAGTTTCCCACCCTGCATAAACTGTATCCGCTTTCGAAATTCCCCTTCTTCAAATCTCCCGATAGAATCCTTTACCCGGAACCTTTCCCCGGTAACTTCCAGACTTTGGATTCGGTCAATTCGGTAAATGGTGGGAAAGGGATCGTCCGGATTCTGAAATACTTTCTCCTTATCAATATCCATGATAAATCCCACCAGATAAAAGTAAAATTCCGAAAACATAATTGCCATAGGCTGCAGCCGCCGCTCTACGATGCTCTCACCTTTTAGTTTCTTGTAGGCTATCCGAATAACTTTATGCTCCTTGATTGCCACACCCAGCTCCCACATTTTATCAATGAAAACTGTTTTGTGGTGGGGCTCCACATAGTGGAACTGCTCATTTAATATCAGCTCCTTGACAATCTGATAATTTTCCTTCGGCACACAGCAGGAAAGGAGCTTTTCCATCAGTCCATCCATCTCTTTCTTAGTGAATGCCCGGCTTTCTAAGAGGATTTTACTGAGCGCTAAAATTTCACTTTTGATAAACTGACTGTTTTTCTGTGTCACAAGAACATGTCCCCCACGCTTTTTATCATGTTCTATCTGCTGTATTTCCCCTGTTTCTGCCTGTAAATCGCTCAGGCACTCCCTGATAACCTCTAAATCACGTCCAATGGTTCTGGTGCTTACGCCGTACTTTTTAGCCTCTTCTTCTTTGTTAATGACCTGCCCTCTGCTTAGTTTCAGATACATGGCCAAAGCCCTGTCACCTTTATACTTTTCTTCTTCCCCAGCCATA
>JBGVOM010000160.1:0-12027 GCA_045126515.1 Lachnospiraceae bacterium | reverse complement strand
GGTTTTGTAAGACCACCGCCATTGGCAACGCTTACATTTCCGCTTCCGCTTGCTTTTACAATAACAGCTCCGCTTTCACGGCATACTGCTGCTGCATCAGAACCTGCTACATAATAATCTCTTTCACCGATTGAATTATTGTGTAATTTATTTACTTCTGCAACTTCTTTTGCCGTAAAGTGTGTACTTCCCTTTGCGCCAGCCTTAATCTTTGTTTTTTCTGTCTCTAACGGACGTGAATAATAAAGTGCTGATGCATCTGCTCTGCTGGCTGCGATGGCATACGCACGGTCGATTATATTCTGATCAAGATATTTTGTCCAACCGCCTTCATTTGTATCATTACAATATGTATCGTGGCTTTCGCCCCAATATACCAGCTTATTTGAACTTATGCCCTTAGCATTCCATACTCCTGTACTACTCGGAACTTTTCCATCTCTGAAATCACCACATAACTTGCTACCATAATTATTGTCAGTTACAGACATATACTCTGTATATTCTTTCATTAATTTTTTAATATCTTCATTATCTGTAGCATTCGATGGCCCTTCCAAAATTTCTCCATATTGATAGAGGCCCTGAGCCGCCATTTTCGGCCAGAACTGACTTCCGTCTTCGCTTGGAAGCCCAATATGTTTCGCTGTATCCCAACGAATACCATCTACACCAACGCCTTTTAACTCAGCGAGATAACCGGCTATTATGTCCTGCAGCTCCGTATTTTCGGTTACCAAATCACGCATACCAACGTTACAATGCGTTACCAGATAACGATTATTCCAATCATCCGAACTCATATCCGAACTGCTTCTATTGTTCCATCTAAAAAACTCTTCTTTTTTCAGATTGTCATCGATTGGTCCATTATGTCCGTCCATACCTCTTGTATGGTTTCCGATTACGTCTACAACAATCTTAATGCCATATTTATGCGCCTCATCACACAAAGCTTTTAACTCTTCCTTAGTTCCAAGTGGATTGCTTGCAATGGCAAAGCCCTGTGGCTGATACAAATAGTACCACTCTGAAAAGCCGTCATCTCTCTGTGCAGGTGAAGTCTGTACTGATGTAAAACCTGCTTCTGCAATGTTTTTAAGTTCTGCTTTAATATCATTATACTTCCAGTCAAAACAATGCAAGATTACTCCATCCTGAATATTATCAGCAAGTCCATAATCAGAGGCAGCGTTTACTGTTTCTTCTGATACAGCTGCTTCGCTTTCCGCTTCTACCGTCTGTGTTGCTTCCTGAGCATGCACAGTGCTCAAACCTGTTCCCATGTTGCTAATCAACATAGAAAGTGCCAGCACTACGCTAACAGTATTACGGAAAAATTTAAAAATGCGCTTTTTATGCATTTTCCTTCCTCCCTTTAAAAAAAAATTAAGTATTTGTTACATTTTTATTATACTTCTTTTTCGATATTTTGTATATATATTTTTTTATTTTTCAAATATTTTCTACCTTTTTGCCAATCATTTCTATTATAGTACGAGTCGGATTACACAAATTCATTTTTCTAAAATCCCCTCTATTTACAATACATTCGATACTTTTTTCCTAATTTTTTCATTTTCTTCATTTTATTCTTAAAAACTAGTTCAATCGACTTTTTTGTGCAATTTACACAATTCCGCAACATATATACGCATTTCAATTCAAACATTGACTTGTTTGGAACTTCATATCAAAGCTAGCGCGAAGCTCTTTTTTATGCAAAAAACTCCACGCACTTTTGCATGGAGTTTTTCTTTATATTATATTTAATTATTTTAATTTCCAGATATCTCTGTTGTATTCAGCGATTGTTCTGTCTGATGAGAAGAATCCAGCCTTAGCAATATTTGTAAGCATCATCTTCTTCCACTTGTTCTGATCTTCATAATCCTTGAACATCTTGTCCTTTGTAGCAATATAATCTTTGATGTCAAGTAATGTCATGAACCAGTCTTTGTTGATTAATTCTTTGTGAAGTCTTTCTAAGTTTTCTTCGTTACCTTTAGCAATTACTTCATCACTTACGATAAAGTCTACGATTTCTTTAATCAATGGATCTTCATCGTAGAAGTCCTTAGATACATAATCAGCCTTTTCGTAATGCTTGATAACTGTATCTGAATCTTCACCGAAGATGTAAATATTGTCATCTCCAACTAACTGATGGATTTCAACGTTAGCACCGTCTTCTGTACCTAATGTAACAGCACCGTTTAACATAAACTTCATGTTACCTGTTCCTGATGCTTCTTTAGAAGCTAAGGAAATCTGTTCGGAAATATCACAAGCTGGGATTAATTTTTCAGCTTTGCTTACATTGTAGTTTTCAACCATAACAACTTTCATGTATGGTGCAACATCCGGATCATTGTTAATGATTTCAGATAATGTAAGGATTAAATGAATAATATCCTTTGCGATAACGTAAGCTGGTGCAGCCTTTGCTCCGAAGATGAATGTAAGTGGAGTGGTTGGCTTGTTACCTTTCTTAATATCTAAGTACTTGTAGATGATGTATAATGCATTCATCTGCTGACGTTTGTACTCATGTAAACGCTTAATCTGAATATCGAAGATAGCGTTTGGATCAATTTCTACGTTCTGTGTTTCTTTCAGGTATGCAGCTAATTCAGCTTTCTTACCTTTCTTGATTTCTTTAATCTTATCAAGAACTTTCTGGTCATCGATATATTTTAATAAGTCTTCTAACTTTTCAGCATCTTTCTTGAATCCGTCACCGATTAACTCTGTGATGTAGGATGCTAATTCAGGGTTACAGCTTAATAACCATCTTCTGAATGTGATACCGTTTGTCTTGTTATTGAATTTTTCAGGATAAATCTTATAGAAGTGATTTAATTCTGAATCCTTCAAAATTTCTGTATGAAGATAAGCAACACCGTTTACACTGAATCCATAGTGAATATCCATGTGTGCCATGTGTACTCTATCGTCTTTATCAATAATCTGTACTTTTTCATCTTTGTACTTAGCAGCTACTCTCTTATCTAATTCCTTGATGATTGGAACTAACTGTGGAACAACTTTTTCTAAGTATTTTAATGGCCATTTTTCCAAAGCTTCTGCTAAGATTGTATGGTTTGTATAAGCACATGTCTTAGAAACGATTTCAATTGCTTCATCCATAGAAATTCCTTCAGCCTTTAACAGACGGATTAATTCAGGAATTACCATACTTGGATGTGTATCGTTAATCTGGATTACTGCATGGTCATATAATTTGTGTAAGTCATATCCTTTCGCTTTTGCATCTTTTAAGATTAACTGAGCACCGTTACTTACCATGAAGTACTGCTGATAGATACGAAGTAAGTTACCAGCTTCATCACTGTCATCCGGATATAAGAATAATGTAAGGTTCTTAGCGATATCTTCTTTATCAAAAGAAATTCCGTCTTTTACGATGCTTTCATCAATTGTTTCTACATCGAATAAACGAAGTTTGTTTACACCGTTTTCGTAACCAATTACGTCAATATCGTAAAGAACAGATTTTACTTTGCAATCACCAAATTCAACATCAAAGCTGATATCTGTCTTATTTAACCATGACTGATCTTCAATCCAGTCATTCTTTGTTTCTTTCTGTAAGTTCTTTTCAAATACCTGTTTGAAAAGACCAAAATGGTAATTTAAACCAATTCCTTCTCCTGGTAAACCAAGTGTTGCGATAGAATCGATGAAACATGCAGCAAGTCTTCCAAGACCACCGTTACCTAATGATGGTTCTGGTTCGATTTCTTCGATTTCGCTTAACTTCTTACCGTTAGCTGCTAATACTTCTTTTACTTCATCATAGATTCCTAAATTGATTAAGTTGTTAGATAATAACTTACCAATTAAGAATTCTGCTGAAATGTAATAAATCTTCTTGTCACCTTCAATTGCAGGTGTCTTAGCTGTTAACTCTTTTGTTAAGTTAAGTAAGCTGTAGTAAACTTCTGCATTGGAACATGCAGCAATGTCTTTACCATAGTTGTTCTTTGTTAATGTGTTTAACTGTTCCTGTAAACTCATTTTAGTCCTCCTTTTGACTTTAAAAAACTTACTATTTATTATTTGTAATTTTTGACTTTCTTGCCTCTTACACAGAAAGGATAACATAGGAAAACGTTTTCCGCAAGCATAAATTTCAATATTTTTGTAATATTTTCTGTTTTTGCCATTTTCCACAAAAAATCCAAGGATAACTCCTTGGATTTTTAGCCCATTTAACAAATAATGTCCTTATAATAAAGTTTTACCAGTTTATGTTCCATTATACGGCTTCTTCCCTTTTCTCCGGAAAGCAGCAGGCAGATTTCCTCAATGGCAGCCTGGGACACCGCATAAAAGTCCTGTCTTACAGTAAGCATCTGCTTACCAACATACCCCATCAGCGTAATTCCATCGAATCCACACACTGGCCGGAATATGTCAATGTCTATACATGCATTCATGGCACCGATTGCCATTAAATCAGAAGCACATACAATTAAGTCCGCCTCTTTTCCGTATTCCATGGCAAGGTTTCTTGCCTGCAATTCACTGAACTCTCCATAACATATTTTCAAATCCAGATTCTTTTCCTCTGCCAGTTCCCGAATTCCTTCTAATCGGTACTCTGTCACATAACCATTCTTTTTCCCGGCTATATAAAGAATTCGTTTGCAGTTGTCGTCCAACACTGCCCGCTTTGCCACATCATACTGTGCTTTTTTATTATCAACCCAGACGGAGGAAGTATTATCGCTAATAAATGGTGCATCTACCACCACGCTTTTAAAAACTTCCCGCTTCAACAGATTATGAAACACTGTATCATCTTTTGACATTCCATAAATTACAATACCGAAAATACTCTGGGACTGAAAATAACGAATCATTTCATCTTCTGTCATTCCCTCTAACATGGAATAAAATATGGTAACTACTTCAATATTCTTTTCCATTGCCTTATTCATCGCCCCAGACAAATATTGCATGGTAATCTCATCAATGGCCTGAGTCTGAGTATTCAAATTCACAATCAAAGCTACCCTTGCAAAGCGTTTTGAAGACAGCGCCGCCGCTATGGTATTTGGCACATAATGAAGTTCATCAATTGCCTTTCGCACTTTTTTCTTAGTCTCCTCGCTGATATTCGGATAATTGTTCAGCACTTTGGACACTGTGGATATTGCCACGCCGGCGTAATCGGCTACTTCCTTAATTGTTACCATCACCGTACTCCTAAATTATTACAGTTTGCCCATAAAACGAGCCTGTCCTTTAGAATTTGTAGTATTCTTTTTCTCCGGCTCCAAAGTCTTCGGTTTTGCCACAGAGCCATTCAATCCATTTGCAAGTTTGTCTTTACATGCCTTGCAGAAACGCCCCGTCTTAATCAATGCGCCACAGTTTTCACATTCGATACCAATTTGTGAGGTTTCTGAAAACGCCAGTCTTTCCTCGCGAATCCACTGTTTTATCTGGCTTACCGGCACATCGTTTGCTTCTGCCACTTCATTGATTCCTGCATCCTTGTTATCTCTTACATACTCTCTTACTTCAACGAATTTGTCTTCTAATGCACTGGCACAAGCTGGACAAATCGGTCTTCCGCTGCCCATATAATTAAATAATTTTCCACACATTTTACAGTTTCTTACATCCATACCTTTTTCCTCCTAATTCACTCCGCTAGTACACAGACAGATAAAATATACTTCTTTTACGCCATACCCTCTAAAAACTTCGGCAACAGCATCCATAGTACTGCCTGTAGTATATATATCGTCCACTAACAAGATTTTATTTAATTGTACCTCATTATTCATAATTTTAAAAGCATTTTTTACATTTTTCTGTCTTTCTTTATCATTTAACTCTTTTTGTGCCGTAGTGCTTTTCACTCTTCCCACTACATGATTAAAAACAGGAATATTTAACTTTCTCCCAATCCCCTCTGCCAATACCTGTGCCTGATTAAATCCACGTATTTTATATTTTCTTTTGTGAAGCGGAATTGGAATTATGGCATCCACTCCAAGCCTTTTTATCCATCCCCCATACAGCCGCACCACTTCTTCCACGTAAAAGTCTGCATACTCTCGCTTGTTATCATATTTAAAACGGTAAATGGACTGCCGCATTTCTTTCGTGTATACCCAGACCACACGTCCTGCGTTATAATGATGTTTTTTCATAACACAGTCCCTGCAGTATTCCCTCCCCGGATTTTCCAGTGGTTTTCCGCATTTCTTACATCGGGGATTTTTGACGTAAATAAGTTTATCTTGACATTCCCTGCATATTAATCTTCCTTTCGGCGGCTGAATCCGGGTGCACACCGGACATGTTCTAGGATAAACATAATCCAGCCATTTTTTTAGTTTTTCTCTAATATTATTGATTTTATACTCTCCTCCTCTTTTACTCCTGCACTGTATTAAACTCTAAAATTCTCGCCCTTAAATCTGTATAACGCTTATTTTCACTTTTGTTATGTATCATTTCCTGCACGGTTCGCTCATCGCCCACAATGGTAACGCAACGTTTCGCCCTTGTTACTCCCGTATACAAAAGATTACGGTTCATTAGCATTCTTGGCCCGTTTAAAAGCGGCATAATGATTGCCGGATACTCGCTTCCCTGTGACTTATGGATTGTTATGGCATATGCATGCTCTAATTCTTCCATTTGTTTAAAAGAATACTGAACAATCCTGTTATCGTCAAAACAAACCGTCATCATTTCCGCAAATGTATTAATTTCACTGATAATTCCCATGTCACCGTTAAATACACCGGTACCTTTTTCAACAGCTATTTTATATTTATTCTGAATTTCCCATTCCAACTGGTAATCATTCTTTATCTGCATTACCTTATCGCCCACCCGGAACACTACATTTCCGGTCTTTTTTTCCGCCTTGGATTTAGCCGGCGGATTTAAAATTCCCTGAAGATATACATTCAGTTCCTCCACTCCCAGCTGCCCCTTTCGCATCGGAGTCATTACCTGAATATCATATGGCTCCACTTTAATGTTGGGTGGAAGAATATCAACAATCAGTTTTTTTATCATGTCCAGAATCCCCTGAGATTCGTACCTGCGCATGATAAAAAAGTCTGTTTTTTTATTTTCTAAATCCAACGGCTTTCCTTCATTGATTTTGTGAGCATTGATAACAATATTGCTTTTTGCTGCCTGACGAAAAATTTTTTCTAAGCGTACCACTGTAAATACTTCCGATTCAATAATATCCTTCAGCACGCATCCCGGTCCCACGCTGGGCAGCTGATTGGCATCACCTACCAGAATCAGTCGGGTACCTGCCACAATCGCCTTCAACAACGAATGCATCAGATAGATATCCACCATGGACATTTCATCTACGATAATCACATCTGCCTCCAAAGGATTCTGTTCATTTCTCTCAAATTCTGTCCTACCGCCTTCATCCGGTATTCCTGACAATTCTAATAGTCGATGTATTGTTTTTGCAGCATAACCCGTGGCTTCGCTCATTCGCTTTGCCGCTCTCCCGGTAGGTGCTGCCAGCTCCACTACCATATCCTCTTCTTCAAAATATTTTAAAATAGCATTAATGGTGGTAGTTTTACCGGTACCGGGACCTCCGGTGATTACAAGAAGTCCGTTTTGCACCGCCTCTTTCACCGCAAGACGCTGTTTCTCATCCAGTTCTTCTCCCAGCTCCTGTTCTATACGTTCAATCCGCTTGTCCACCTGATAATCTTCCCTGCCACACAATATGTTTAACTCGGTCAACATTCTTGCAGTATTCAATTCTGTATGATAGCTCAAATTGGCAAATACATGAATCTGCCCACTCTCCTCTTTGATGATTAACTTTCTATCCACCACCATATCCATCAGGTGCTTCTCTATATCTACTTCACCAAGGCTCAAAAGTTCCCTCGTCTTTGCTAACAGTTCATCTTTTGGCAGATAAGTATGCCCATCATTTCCGGCTTGTACCAGTACATAAAGCAATCCACTCTTGATGCGGAAATCAGAGTCTGTGTTAATACCCACTTTCCCGGCTATTTCATCTGCGATTTTAAAACCTATTCCGTTAATATCGTCAGCCAAACGATATGGATTTTCCTTGATGATACGGTAAATGTCTGCACCATATTTTTCATAAATCCTTACTGACAGTGTTGTGTTAATTCCATACTGCTGAAGGAACAGCATTGCCTGGCGCATATCCTTTTTTTCTTCTACCTGTGCAGCTATTTCCCGACTCATACGCTCGCTAATACCTTTTACTTCTTTTAAACGTTCCGGTTCTTCTTCTATCACGCGAAAAGTATCTTCTTTAAAACGTCTGACAATACGCGCTGCCAATGCCGCTCCAATTCCTTTGATGGCACCAGATGCTAAATAACGCTCTATGGCAACTGTATCTTCCGGTTCTTTTAATTCATAGCTTTCGATTGCAAACTGCTGTCCGTATAGGGAATGCTCTTTATACTCGCCTCTCATCAGAAGCATTTCACCCTCGTCAATATATTGCAGTACACCCACGCAAGTGATTTCTTCCTCATCTGCCACAACGTTCATTACTGTATATCCGTTTTCTCCATTGCGAAATATAATGTGTTCCACATAGCCTTCTAAAATTTCCATAGTACCCTCCTTTCTTTTCCGCATCATAACTCAATAGAAAAAGCCGCCCGGCAGGAAAATTCCTGAGGTAACGGCCTTTTCATCACTGCATTCTACATGCAGATTAATCTTCAATATTATAATTACGTTTCATTTGTTCATATAATGTCTTGGCAAGACCAATGCCTTCCCCTTGCTCTGTAAGCGCCTTTGCGTATTCCTGGTAAAGACCATCCTCGTAATATTCCTTCATGAAAGAAGTAGAGGAAGATGAGCTTTCGCTTTCCGGAATTGTTTTCCGTATTTCCTTAAAAATCTGTTCTACAAAATATGTTTCAAATTCCTTGCACACATCCATCAGTTCTTCACTGGTAGCATTGCTGTAATCTGATTTTAAACTACCCTCTAATTTGGCAGAAGAACTATTGTCCGTGGTATACTGGTTTGCCATTGCCTGTATTGATGAAATATCCATTTATATCACCCACTATCTTCTCAACTGATTTGCCTGACTAAGCATTTCATCCGATGCCTGAATTGCCTTCGAGTTCATTTCATATGCTCTCTGTGCCACAATTAAGTTTACCATTTCATCTGCCACCTGAACATTAGAACCTTCTAAATATCCACTTTTTATACTTGATTTTTTCACTGTGTCTGTAACAGATTCATTGATTGCCTGTCCGGATGCTGCTGTTTCTGCCAACAAACTTCCTGATAATTTTTCCAATCCTGCCGGATTGTTAAACTGGAACAACCCAATCTGAATTCCCAAATCCACATAATTTCCCGTATCGTCTAAATATCCGAATTTTCCATCGGTACTTGCCTGCACCTTAGACATATCATACTGTGTTGTATCAAATATAATCGGCTGTCCTGTAGTGTCTAATACCGGAAGTCCGTCTGTGGTGGTCAGCATCATGCCCTGTGTTCCCACAGCATATGTAAAGTTACCATTTCTTGTATAATAAGTTTCTCCATCCAAGCCTTGTACTGCAAAGAATCCATCACCGTTAATGGCAAATGCAGTATCGCTGGTAGATTCTAAGAAAGAACCTTGAGAAAAATGTGTTGTTATAGAAGAATTCCTTACCCCTAGTCCTACTTCTGCCGGAATCGGCTTATTTTCTCCATTTGCTGTTGTTGTTTTTGTCTGCAGATTTTGATACAACAGGGACTTAAACTCTGCTGTCTGTGTTTTATAACCTGTTGTATTAACATTTGCAAGATTGTTGGATATTGTATCAACATTTGTCTGCTGCGCTATCATTCCTGATGCCGCAGTCCATAAAGAACGCATCATACCTTTTTACTCCTCTCTATTATACCTTACCTACCTGATTGACCGCTTTATCCAGTGTTTCATCTACTGTCTGAATTGCTTTTTGGTTGGTTTCATATGCTCTGGTTACATTAATCATCTCTACCATTTCTTTTACTACCTGAACATTTGACTGTTCTAAGCACCCCTGCTCTACTGCCGCCACGGATTCTGTCAGTTGTCCGCCTTCTACCAAGTCGTACATATTTTCACCATACTTCTGGAGATAATTGTAATCTTCCACATCTACTACCGCTATGTTTCCAACTACTGCGTCATCCTGAATGATTCTTCCTGCTGCGTCAATGGTTGTTTCTGAATTAGGATCGATTTGAATCGGCGAACCATCCGTTCCTAAAACAAAATCTCCATCTTTTGTTACCAGATACCCTTCCACATTCACTGTAAAGTTTCCATCTCTGGTTAATTTGACTGAAGTTTCACCCTGCTTATTGGTAAATCCAATCTGGAAAAATCCGTCTCCGGAAAGTGCCAAATCATAAGTATTGTCTGTTACTCTCAAAGAGCCTTGACTATAATCCCTGTAGGTTTCTCCAAATTTCACACCCATATTCATGTTTCCCAAGCCTCTGTTGACAAACCCTTCGGAACCATCCTTAATCTTAATTGCCAGTTCATCCTTAAATGCTCTTGCCGTTGCACCTTCCCGTTTAAAACCTACCGTTGCGGAATTAGCAAGATTGTTACTGATTACATCCAGCCTTTTCTGCTGGTGTATCATTCCTGTATACGCTGTATACAATCCCTTTACCATTTTTCTTTCCTCCCAATTATTATTTTACACAAATCCCCTACTCGTCACGTCTTCCACTCATAAATTCAACGAATTTACCAGTACCAATTGCCACACAGGTCATTGGTTCTTCTGCTGTCATTGTGTTAATGCCTGTCTTATGTTCAATCAGTTCTTCCAAACCTCTTAAAAGGCTTCCACCACCAGTTAATACAATACCACGGTCTGCAATATCTGCAGCCAGTTCAGGCGGTGTTTTTTCCAGCACACTGTGGACTGCTTCTACAATCTGTGCTGTAGTATCACGAAGTGCTTCTTCTGTTTCTTCCGAGGTAACAGTTACTGTCTTAGGCAGACCAGTAACAAGATTTCTTCCTCTTACATCCATAGTATCTACTTCCGGACGCTTGAAAGCACAACCGATTTTTATCTTAATATCCTCTGCTGTTCGTTCACCAATCAGCAGATTATGTTTCTTACGCATATATCTGACAATAGCTTCGTCAAAGTTATCGCCTGCAATCTTAATGGAAGTACTTACTACCGTACCCCCTAATGAAATAACCGCAATATCCGCAGTACCACCACCGATATCTACAATCATGTTTCCGCATGGTTTTGCAATATCAATTCCTGCTCCGATGGCAGCTGCAATTGGCTCTTCTATAATAGAAACTTCTCTAGCTCCTGCTTCCCAGGTAGCATCCTCTACCGCTTTCTTTTCTACTTCAGTTACACCACTTGGAACACAGACACTGATTCTAGGTTTACGGAACGTTTTCTTGCCCATTGCCTTCTGAATAAAGTACTTTAACATCTTTTCTGTAACTGTATAATCTGAAATAACACCCTGACGAAGTGGTCTTACTGCCACAATATTTCCAGGTGTTCTACCAAGCATCTGTCTTGCATCTTCACCGATTGCTTTAATTTTGTTGGTATCTCTGTCAAATGCAACTACAGACGGTTCTTTTAATACAACGCCTTTTCCTTTAATATACACAAGGATGCTCGCCGTTCCTAAATCTATTCCAATATCTGTTGCCATCTTTTATGGTCCCCTTTCTGCTGTCTATCTATATCATCTATTTTTCTTATTTATAAGCAAGTAAACATACTCGTAACTTATTATATACAATTATTTTCCTTTTTTAAAGTAGTTTATGCAAATTTTTAAAAATTTTTAAGATATGGGGGACAAAGTTTTCTTAAACTTATTGGTTACGGGGACGCACATAGGCGGGAGGGCTTCTTTCTTGGAAGGCAGAGGCAACGCGAATGCGAACTAACTGTCAAGGGCGGCTAAGACTATCCGGAATGCCGTCTAGCC